>NZ_CP085242.1:2400000-2700000 GCF_044810985.1 Marinospirillum sp. | reverse complement strand
CCAGCACCCCCAGCAGGGTGGCACAGGCCACGGCCAACATCAGGGCAACCAGAAGTACGCGGTATTCGCCTGCCTTGACGCCCCGCCAGGCCAAACGTGCTGCCAAGCGCAGATCATTCATGGTCGCTTCCCGTCCGCTGGTCAGAAGAAATTTCACCGGCATCCAGCTGCAGAATCCGCTGGCAACGCTGGGCCAATTGCTGATCATGGGTTACCAGAACCAGCGTCATCGCTTCTCCGGATGCTCCCTGATCCTGGTTCAGCGAGAAGAGCAAGTCGGCAATTTTATGGCCATTTTCCGCATCCAGGTTGCCGGTGGGTTCATCGGCAAAAAGCACTGCCGGCTGGGTGGCAAAAGCCCGGGCAATTGCCACTCTCTGCTGTTCACCGCCGGATAACTGGGTGGGCCTGTGTCCGGCACGTTCACTCAAGCCAACCTTGTCCAGCCACAATCCGGCCTGCTTTTCAGCATGGCGATCACCGCGCAGCTCCAGCGGCAGCAGTACATTCTCCAGAGCCGTGAGTTCCGGCAACAACTGAAAAGACTGAAAGATAAAGCCCACTTCCCTGGCCCTAACGGCTGCCCGGGCATCCTCATCCAGACGACTGAACGCCTGATCGGACCAGAAGAGTTCACCTGCGGTGGGTGTATCCAGACCCGCCAGCAAGGCCAGAAGGGTGGATTTGCCCGCCCCCGAAGGCCCCAACAGAGCCACCGTTTCGCCACGCTGGATGTTAAAGTCCAGATTACGCAGAATAACCAGATCACCCGTTTGCTGAGCAACGCTGTAACCTAAACCTTTTGCTTCCAGAAGCGTCTGAGAAGCCGAACCCGATACTGCAGAATGAGGAGAAGCTGAAGTCATGTTCAATCCATGGAGTCGCGGAAAAATGAAGAAGCCAAGTCAAACCAGGTGGCTGGCCAGTTGTTTGTTTCTGGCATTGCTGCTGTTCAGCCTACCAGCAGCCAGCAGTGAAAAGAAAACCCTGCTGATCGTTGGAGACAGCCTCAGTGCAGCCTACAATATGCCACAGGACAGCGGCTGGGTGAGTCTGCTGCAGCAGCGTCTGGAAGAAAAAGCCTCCGGCTGGCGTGCCGTCAATGCCTCCATCAGCGGTGAAACCACCACAGGTGGACTCACCCGTCTACCCGATTTGCTAAGACAATACCAACCGGAAATCGTTCTGCTGGAGCTGGGCGGCAATGATGGCCTGCGGGGCCAGCCACCGGCACGCATCCAGAACAACCTGCAGCAGATGATCAACCTGAGTCAGGAAGCCGATGCCCGGGTCGTGTTGGCCGGAGTCTTCCTGCCACCCAATTATGGCCGTCGTTACCTGGAACAGTTTGAAGCGATCTTCCCCAGCCTGGCCGAGGAGAATCAACTCACGCTGATACCCTTCATTCTTGAAGGGGTTGCCGAGCAGGCAGAACTGATGCAGGAGGATGGTATCCATCCCACAGCAGAAGCGCAGAACCGGATTCTGGACACCGTATGGCTTGAGTTGCAACCCCTGCTCAATTAACATCAAGCAACAATCAATGTTAAGAAGCCTCTCTTAGACATGATCAGCAGTCTGGTTAAGCGAGGTTTCTTAGACAACAGGAGGTCATCAATGACAACGGACACAGGCAACCAGGCTCCCGATCTGGCACCCAGCATTGAAGCCAGACAAAACTCTTCGGATTCCACCCCCTCTGAAGCCAAGGCTCCCAAACCGGAAGACAAGCTTCTGGAAATGCCGCAGCCAGGCTTTGATGCAGAGCACTACCCCTACTCCAAGAAAATGACCCGCCGGGCTTATGAAGCCGAAAAGCGCTTGTTGCAAATCGAACTGCTTAAAATGCAACGCTGGATCAAGGACGAGGGCGAAAGAGTGGTCATTTTGTTTGAGGGGCGGGATGCAGCCGGTAAAGGCGGCACCATCAAGCGCATGATGGAGCATCTCAATCCACGCGGAGCTCATGTTGTTGCCCTGGAAAAACCTTCTGAGCGGGAAAAAACGCAATGGTACTTCCAGCGTTACATTCAGCATTTGCCGGCCGCCGGAGAAATGATCCTCTTTGACCGTTCCTGGTACAACCGCGCTGGTGTGGAAAGGGTCATGGGATTTTGCAGCCAGGAAGAATATGTCCAGTTTCTGCATCAAACCCCGGTTTTTGAACAAATGCTGGTGGACAGTGGTATCCGCCTGTACAAATTCTGGTTTTCGGTCTCACGGAATGAGCAACTGCGACGCTTCATGGCACGCCGCAAGGACCCTCTCAAGCAATGGAAACTGTCGCCGGTCGACCTGGCTTCCCTGGATAAATGGGATGAGTACAGCCATGCCAAGGAAGCCATGTTTTTACACACCCACAAAAATCAGGCACCCTGGACGGTGATCAAGTCCGATGACAAGAAAAGAGCACGCCTTGCCGCCATGCGCAAAATTCTGTCCAGTATCCCCTACACCAACCGGGACGACAAGGTTGTCGGAGAGCCAGACCCCCTCTTGGTGGCCAGCGCCTCTGAAGTCCTGAGCAACCCCAATATCTGACAGCAAAAGGAAGCAAGCCATGGCCGGAGAACACACAGCCCACGCCCAAAAAGTCGTTCAGACTTTCAGTGACAAGCTCAGCAAGAGCGGGCGTGAACACGTCGGTAAACTGCATTTTGAAGAACTGGAGCTGCTGATCGAACTGGCCATTGCCACCTCGGTCAATGAAGAAAGAGAGAAAATAGCCCAGCAACTGGAAGGCTACATAAAAGACTTGCGCAGCTCTGAGTACAGTGACTGACAGGGACTTACCCGCAACGACCTGACTTAACATGTCGTTAAAATACAGGCACCCTATGTTTGCAAACGCACACATCTTTGCCAGGCTTTCCTGCTAATATGAAGCGAGCCTCGGAATTCAGGCAGTTAAATACAAACAGCTAGGGAACCCGAGTTCTGGGTCTGTGTAATCCACGGAGGAAAAACCATGCAGTTAACCCGACAAACTGACTATGCCATTCGCGTCATGATGTTCCTCGGCATCCAACAGGATGACCGCTTAGTGACCATCAGCGATATCGCACAGCATTTTGATATTTCACGCAATCACCTGATGAAAATCGTCCATAAGCTTGGACAGATGGAATATATTCAAACTGTTCGTGGCAAGTACGGCGGCTTGCGCCTGGAAAGAAACACCGGGTCGGTTAATCTTGGCGTTCTTGTCAGGGATTTTGAAACCACCCTTGAAGTTGTGGACTGCCAGAAACTGACCTGCCCGATTGCCGGTGCCTGTGACCTCAAACCGGTCATGCAAAAAGCCCAGGATGCTTTTCTTGCGGTTCTCAAGGAATACACGCTTCAGGACCTGCTCAGCAACCCTGCTGACATGCGTACCCTTCTGGGTCTGGACGACAGTGAAGATCTGCCTCTACAGGTCATGGCTGTTTCCTGATCAACATTCAGATAGCCTGAAAGGGAGCTGTAGCAATACAGCTCCCTTTTTATTGAATTTTTTTTCACCAGGCGGCATAGTTACCCGTAAAATCCCAGATAGAGATACGATTTTAAGGAACCCCATGAAAGCCAAGCCTTTGATCAGTCCGCAGCTTCTTGAACTGGTAGTTGATGAATCCCAGGACGGCATTGTTATTGCTGAGCAGGAAGGCGATGAAAACATTCTGATCTATGTGAACAAGGGATTTGAAAAGCTCACAGGTTATACTTCCGATGAAATCCTCTACCAGGATTGCCGCTTTCTACAGGGGGATGACCGGGATCAGCCTGCACTGGACAACATCCGCACAGCCCTGCGCAACGGCCAGCCCTGCCGGGAAACCCTGCGCAACTACCGCAAGGACGGCAGCCTCTTCTGGAATGAGTTATCCATTACCCCCGTCTACAATGAAGACGACCAGTTAACCTACTTCATTGGCGTGCAGAAAGACGTCACCGAATTGGTGCAACTGCGACAGGCAAATGAAAAAAAATAAAAATCCACTTGTCAGCGGCGCAAAAAAGTCCTATATAGCAGTTGTGGACAACAACTGGAGCAGACTGAGCCATGGGTCGTGAAGAAGCCGCTTACGATGAAGACGATGACTTTGATGTTGCCGTCAATGATGATGAATATGAATTGGAACTGGTCAGCAAAGACAGCCTGACCAACAGGGATGGTACCCCGATTGCCAAACGCCGTATGATTGAAGCCCTGCTGGAAGAGCGTCGCCTGAAAAAGCAACTCGAAGACGAGTTCAGCTTTGACGACGACTAACTAACAAGCCATCAAAAAGCCGCTACGAAGAACTCGCAGCGGCTTTTCTGCAATTAAAAGGGCAGAAGCTTCCCATTCATACGCAACTCCCCACCTTCCCAGACCACACTCTGTTGTTCTGCGGACTCATCCTGTAAAAAGGGTGGAATCCCAACCAGCCGCAACAGTTCCGGGTTAATTTTATCGAACAAGAGTTCCACGCGCATCCGACTCATCAAGTCATCTTCAGCAATTTCACCGTCGGAGAGTCGATTCAGATATCGGGAAGGCAGGTTGCGCCCATCAAAACTGACACTGCCTTCGGCCTTTTGGGTCATTTCAACAGGTGTCACCAGGCTGACCTGGAAATTCTCCAACAGAAGTGCCGGTGAACCTTCCAGAAGGCGGTTCATGGCCATCAGACCCGGCTGCATGGCTTCTTCATCAAGGCTTTCCCAGTCCGCTTCCTGACCAAAAAACTCCAGCAAATCAGCACTGGCCTGACCATCAAAGCGATCGGTACGGACACTCAGAGCCGCACTGCCCAGAGAGCGTCCATTGGAAGTCGCCTCCCCGGTATCCAGGCTCAGGCTGAGGTCAAAACTTTCCTCGCTCATCTGCATCTGCTGGGATATTTGCGGCTCGGCAAAAGCCACTTCACCCTGGGGGCCGTTAAAGTGCAGACGCGCAAGGTTCAATTTCATATCACCGGAAATCCAGGGATAAGTACCCTGTTGATCCCAGCTCAGCAGAACGTCTTCAAGATTCAGACGGGAAGGGTCCTGCTCTCCTCCGCCCAGTTGCAAAAAAGCAGCTTGCAGCTGCCCCGTCTGACGTCCGCTTTCATACTCATAACCGGCCTCCAACTGGCCTCCGGAAAAATCAATACTGAAATCCGGATCGGCCATCGTCAGGGCTGGCAGCTCAAGGAGATAGCTGGCGTGGCTCCAGTCAGCCCGACCCTGGAAAGGCAGGGGTTCAACCCCCAGTTCGTCAAGCAGATCCAGACGCTCCTCACCTTCTTCCACATGAAGCCGGGTTGTGCCCTGGTAGTCGACCCAGCCTGGCCGATGGCTGGCCTGCCATTGACTGGTTACCAGCAGGTCTGCCTGGTCATCCAGGGTGAATGCCAGTGTCATTTCACCGCTGGAACTGAGCCAACCTGAATCCTTGTCACTGGAAACAACCCGAATGCGCGGGTCTTCAGCCAGCTCTGCAGATAGTTTATCCAGTTGCCCGGTAAAGGTTTTTCCTGTAGCCAGGGTCAAGGTCACCACAGCCACCAGGATCACACCCAGACCGATTACCCAAAGTTTTTTCATGGTGTTACTACTCCTTTGCAATCACACGCATCCTAAGCTGCACTCAAAAGAAAGTAAGCCAGATGCAGCAAGATACCGGCATAGACAGCCGCCAGAACATCGTCAATCATAATACCAAAACCACCCGCGACCCGGCGGTCGGCCCAGCGAATCGGCCAGGGCTTGATAATGTCAAAAAACCGGAAGAGCACAAAACCGGCCAGGGCCCAGCCCAGAGAGGCAGGAAGAGCCAGCATGGTCAGCCAGTAGCCGACAAACTCATCCCAGACAATGCCACTGTGATCATGCACGCCCAGGTCTTCGGAAGTGCGCTCGCACAGCCAGCATCCGACCCAGAAGGCAGCCACAACCAGCAGGCTGTAGAGCCACAGGGGCAAACTGGCCAATAAAAAATACAAAGGAATGGCAGCCAGGGTGCCCATCGTACCCGGAGCCCAGGGAGAGGCGCCGCTGCCCAGCCCAAAGGCCAGGAAATGCACAGGATTGCGCCAAACACTGGCTGGTGCTTTATTCATTAATCGTCCTGTTGTGCAGAAAAATGGTTATAGCCCTGAGGCTCAAGAAGTTCACCGCCCGGTGTGCGTATCCCCGCGCCTTTGGTGATGATCCCGATCTTTTTGAGTTCCGGGCAAAGGCTTCGCGCCAGTGGAAAATCCGCCTCATCCAGGGTCAGCAACAAGGCATAGTCATCGCCACCATGCTGGGCTGCATCCAGCGCCAGGGGACGGCCCAGTTTTTCCAACAACTGAGGATGCAGGGGCAGTTGCTCAAGATCCAGCTCGGCAGCTACGGCAGAAGAGGCCAGCAGGTGTTGCAGGTCTGCCAGAAGACCATCGGAAACATCAATGGCGGCCGAGATCGCCACCCCCTGCATCAGGCGCAAGGCTTCGTGGGTCAGTGGCCGGGGCAGCAGGTAGGCCTTTTCCAGTGCATTCCAGTCTTCACGATGGGCAAGACGCTCCGGCTCTTCCTGAAAACAGCGCAAGCCTGCAGCGGCCGAACCCAGATTGCCCAGCACCGCAAGGAGCTGTCCCGGCTGGGCACCCGCCCGCCGCCAGACATGCTCAGGGGTAACCACACCCTGAACCTGCACACTTAAAGTCAGGGGCCCACGGGTGGTGTCACCGCCAATCAGGGGGCAGCCACTTTCATCCGCCAGGGCGCGCAGCCCTCTGCTGAATTCAGTGAGCCAGGCTTCATCGGCTTCGGGAAGGGTGATGGCCAGGGTAAAACCCACCGGGCGGGCACCCATGGCCGCCAGATCGGAAAGGGCGACAGCCAGGCAGCGCCAGCCAATAGCCCAGGGATCAGCCGTGGCAGGAAAATGGCGATCAGCTACCGAGGTGTCGATGGAAAGCGCCAACTGCTCATTGGGTTGTAACTGCAAAAGTGCGCAGTCATCACCCACGTTTTCAATGACTTCTGGAAGCGAAGGCCCCAGACCGGTGAAAAAACGGCGAATCAGAGCAAATTCATCCATAAACAGGGCCTTTGCTTTATTTATGAAGAACGACGCGCATTCACCTCGACACTGCGAACCCGTTGCGCCAGTTTATCCAGAATACCATTCACATACTTGTGACTGTCGGTGCCACCAAAGCGTTTGGCCAGTTCCACAGACTCGTTGATCACTACCCGATAGGGCACATCCAGACGCTGGGTCAGCTCGTAGCTTCCCAACCGAAGAATCGCCAGTTCAATCGGGTCCAATTCTTCAGTGCGTCGATCCAGTAAGGGTGAGAAACCCGCATCCAGTTCCTCTTTTTGCTGAGGAATGGCCTGAGCCATTTCATGAAAATAAGCCAGGTCGGCCATTTTCAGCACTTCGGTAATGTCTTCGTGTGCTTCCAGACTGTCATCCGGCAAAGCTGCACGAATATGTGCTTCCACCTGGTGCATTTCATTGCCGCTGATCTGCCATTGGTACAAAGCCTGCAGGGTCAGCTGACGGGCAGCACTGCGCTGGGCACTGCGTGATGGCTTGCGTTTTTTCTCCGAAGCCATTTCAGTTCCCCAGGGTATTCAACAGATTGACCATTTCCAAAGCCGCTTCTGCCGCTTCTGAACCCTTGTTGCCCATTTTGGTGCCTGAACGCTCTATGGCCTGCTCAATGGAATTGACCGTCAGCACCCCATTGGCAATGGGTACATCCGAAGCCATCATCAAGCCACCCAATGCGGAATTGCATTCTCCGGCGACATACTCAAAATGCGGGGTTCCGCCACGGATCACTGCACCCAGAACAATCACGGCCGCAGGTTGACGGGTCTTGAGCACACGCTTGACAGCCAGGGGCAATTCCCAGGCACCTGGAGCACGAACAATTTCTATCTGTTCCGACTCCACACCATGACGGCGCAGAGTATCCACAGCACCGGCAACCAGGCTTTCCACAACAAAGCTGTTGAAACGGCCCACCACCAGGACAAAGCGACCGGCAGCGGCATGGAGCAGACCTTCAGTCTGGGTAATATCCTGCATCATTTTTTAATCTCGTCAGTCGTACAACAATTATTCTGCACTGAGGGTTTCCACAATTTCCAGGTCAAAGCCGGAAAGAGCACCGAATTTCAGTGGTGAAGACAGCAGGCGCATTTTACCCACACCCACTTCCCGCAATATCTGGGCACCGGTTCCTATGGTCAGATAAGTGCCCGCACCGTCCTGATTGGCTGTTCTTACTTCGCGTTCCAGGCCCAGAAAGCGTTTCAGCTGATTTTCCAGATCCGGTGTTGCATCCTGATTATCCAGCAAAACCAGAACACCTTCACCTTCTTCAGCAATGCGTTGCAGGGAACGGTGCAGGCTCCAGCTGGGTTTTTTGGGATTGCGGGCCTCCAACAGGTCCTTGACCGTATCGGCCTGATGCACACGCACCAGAGTCGGTTTGTCCGGCTGCGGTTGACCCATGACCAGAGCCAGGTGAGTGCCGCCCTGCACACTGTCGTGAAAAGCCGTGACCTGAAACTCACCCTGCTCGGTGTCCAGAGCATAGGTTTCACCTTTTTCCACCGTGGTTTCATTCACCACCCGATAGTGAATCAAGTCAGCAATGGTGCCGATTTTCAGGTTATGTTGTTCAGCAAACTTTTCCAGATCAGGACGCCGCGCCATGGTGCCATCCTGGTTCATGATTTCCACAATCACGGAGGAGGCTTCAAAACCGGCCAGATGGGCCAGGTCACAACCGGCCTCGGTGTGTCCTGCACGTTGCAGAACGCCACCCGCCTGGGCGCGTAAAGGGAAAATGTGGCCCGGCTGAACAATGTCTTCCGGCTTGGCATTACGGGCTACAGCAACCTGAACGGTTTTGGCACGATCCGCCGCGGAAATACCCGTGGTAACGCCTTCGGCCGCTTCAATGGACAAAGTGAAGTTGGTGGAAAACTGAGCACCATTACTGTCCACCATCAGGGGCAAGTCCAACTGCTGACAGCGATCCGAGGTCAGGGTCATGCAAATCAGACCGCAGGCATGGCGTGCCATGAAGTTGATGTCTTCAGGACGGACTTTTTCCGAGGCAATGATCAGATCACCCTCGTTTTCACGGTCTTCATCATCCATCAGAATGACCATCTTGCCCTGACGCATATCTTCAATAATTTCTTCAATCGTATTTAAAGCCATAGTGCTCTCTTGAATTCAGTTCTTAACAAGCTGGAAACGCCAATCCTGACCCACAGCACGCACATCCGTCACTTGCATTTGCGGTGCTTGTGCCAGACTTTCCAGACCGGGCAGATCCAGCAGCCCCCGGGCAGCCGAGCCCAGAAACTTGGGAGCCAGATAAAGCCAGAGTTCATCCAGCAGCTGTTGCTGCATAAAAGCACCCGTCAAACGGGCACCTGCTTCAATCATCACTTGGTTGCAGTTTCTTTCTGCCAGCAACAACAACACCGCAGAAAGATCCAGACCCGTTGCGGTTGCTGCTGTCGGCACGGCCAGGACTTCGGCACCCACCTGCTGCAAGGCACCTCTTTGTTCTACTCTGTTTTTGATACTGGCCTGCTGAGTAATGACCAGTGTACTACCCGATTGCTGAAAAATCTCAGCTTCGGGCGGAGTGCGCAATTGTGAATCGAGAATAACGCGCAGGGGCTGACTGAAACCATAAAGCTGGGTAAAACCTGGCTCACGAACTGTCAGTCTGCTGTTATCGGCCAGCAGACTGTCCACTCCCGTAATAATGGCGCAGCTGGCAGCACGCAACTTTTGCACATCCGCTCTTGCTTCGGGGCCGGTAATCCATTGGGATTCTCCCGAAGCCATCGCCGTACGGCCATCCAGGCTCGCTGCCTGCTTGGCAACCACCCAAGGCCTGCCTGTTTGCATTCTTTTAATAAATCCGGGATTCAGGGCTCTGGCCTGGTCTTCCAGCAGGCCTGAAGAGACCTGGATACCGGCTGTTTCCAGCCGTGCCAAACCTCGCCCCGCCACCAGAGGATTGGGGTCTTGCATCCCCACAAAAACCCGTTTCACACCGGCCTCGACCAGGGCATCGGCGCAAGGGGGCGTGCGGCCCTGATGACTACAGGGTTCCAGCGTAACATAAGCATCCGCACCCCGAGCCAGCTCCCCGGCTTCACGCAGAGCATGCACTTCGGCATGAGGTTCACCGGCTTTCAGGTGACTGCCCTGACCAACCACTTGGCCGTCATGCACCAGTACACACCCGACCCGTGGATTGGGGCGGGTGGTGTACCAACCCTTGCGGGCCAGTTGAATGGCTTGAGCCATGTATGCTGCGTGGGACACTGACTATCTTTCCTGTTTTGAAGCTTGCTGCTGTCTGAAACTTGCTGCCTGCTTAAAGATCTGGGCAAGGTGTGCCTGGTTCAGGCTGTCTGCAACAGGAAGTTGCAGCCAGAGCTTACAGGGATGTATTCACGCGTCCTGAACAGGCAGCACCTCGCCCCTGAACCCTCGTCTTCAGGACTCGTCAACGCTGCCCGGATTGGCCGAAAGCTGATCAATTTCCGCCCGAAATTCATCCAGATCCTTGAATTGACGATAAACGGAGGCAAAACGAATATAAGCCACTTGATCCAGCCTTTTAAGCTGCTGCATGACCAGTTCACCCACCTGCAGGGAAGGCACTTCTCTTTCACCACTGGCCCGCAGTTGTTGACGTATGCGTTCCAGAGCGGCTTCCAGGGCTTCGGTATCCACAGGCCTTTTTTCCAAAGCCCTCTGCAAGCCGACACGCAATTTGGCTTCATCAAAAACTTCACGGGAGCCATCGCGCTTGACTACACGCGGCATCAAAAGCTCGGCTGTTTCATAGGTGGTGAAGCGTTCACCGCAGGAGACACACTGACGACGACGACGCACCTGGTCACCACCGGCAACCAGACGCGAGTCGTTCACTTTTGTTTCTTCGGCACCACAGAAAGGGCAATACATGACATCCACCGCCGGAGTGCAGGGAAAATTGCAAGAACTTCTATTCTACCTGCAAATGCACCCCGGCGGAAACTTTCCATTAATCCTGATAAACAGGGAAACGGGCACAGAGTTCAGCGGCTTTTTTCTTCACAGCTTCCTGAACCTGGGTGTTGTTGATGTCATCCAGGATATCGCAGATCCAGCCCGCCAGTTCGGAGCACTCAGCTTCCTTGAAGCCACGTGTGGTCACGGCAGGTGTGCCGATGCGCAGGCCGGAAGTCACAAAAGGACTCTGGGGGTCTTTGGGAACGGCATTTTTGTTCACGGTGATGTGGGCTGCGCCCAGGGCGGCATCGGCTTCTTTGCCGGTCAGGCCTTTGGAAATCAGGCTGAGCAGGAAGAGGTGATCTTCGGTGCCATTGGAAACCACATCATAGCCACGCTCCATGACCACTTTTGCCATGGCCTGGGCATTTTTGACGACTTGCTGCTGATAGGTCTTGAATTCATCACTCATGGCTTCCTTGAAGCAGATGGCCTTGGCGGCAATCACGTGCATCAAAGGGCCACCCTGGCCACCGGGGAAAACAGCCGAGTTCAGTTTCTTGTAGATGTCTTCATCGTTGCAGGCCGACAGTATCAGGCCACCGCGGGGGCCGCGCAGAGTCTTGTGGGTTGTGGTGGTGACTACGTGAGCATGCTGCATGGGGCTGGGGTAAACACCCGCTGCGATCAAACCGGCAACATGAGCCATATCCACAAATAGGTAGGCACCCACCTTGTCAGCAATTTCCCGGAATTTTGCCCAGTCAATGATCTTGGAATAGGCCGAGAAACCGGCAATGATCATCTTGGGCTGATGCTCCACCGCCAGGCGCTCCACTTCGGCGTAATCGATTTCGCCGGTATCAGGATTGAGGCCATACTGGATGGCATTGTAAAGCTTGCCGGAGAAGTTGGGCTTGGCACCGTGGGTCAGGTGACCGCCTTCGGCCAGGCTCATGCCTAATACGGTATCACCGGGTTTGACCAGGGCCAGAAAGACTGCCGAGTTGGCCTGGGAGCCGGAGTGAGGCTGAACATTGGCGTAGGTTGCACCAAACAGCTCACAGGCACGATCGATAGCCAGCTGCTCGGCCTTATCAACAAATTCACAACCGCCATAGTAGCGCTTGCCTGGATAGCCTTCAGCGTATTTGTTGGTCAGCAGGCTACCCTGTGCCTCCATCACTCTGGGGCTGGTGTAGTTTTCCGATGCAATCAGCTCGATATGATCTTCCTGACGCTGAACTTCTTCCTGCATGGCAGACCAGATATCAGCATCAAAATCAGCAATATTCATTTTACGACTAAACATGGCTTCCCCGGTGGGCTTGGACTAGGTTACAAAAATTGAAGACCACTATTCTACCTCAGTGTGGGCAGGGCTTCCTATCAAAAAAATCACCCGACCTGCTTGAATGGATTTCATCTGGTATTCTGGGCTTCTTGCCCCTATCATTCCCTTTTATTCATAGCGACATGCGGCACAAGTTCACAGGAGTTAACGCAGTTTATGGCACAGTATGTTTACACCATGCACCAGGTGGGTAAAACCATTCCCCCCAAAAAAGACATTCTCAAAGACATTTCTCTTTCTTTTTTCCCCGGTGCCAAAATCGGTGTTCTGGGTTTGAATGGTGCCGGTAAATCCACCCTGCTGCGCATCATGGCCGGTGTTGATAAAGATTTTCATGGCGAAGCCCGCCCCATGCCCGGCATCAATGTCGGCTACCTGCCTCAGGAACCGCAGCTGGACCCGGAAAAAACCGTCAAGGAATGCGTTGAAGAAGCGGTTTCCGAAGTCAAGGATGCCCAGGCCAGGCTGGATGAAGTCTATGCCGCCTATGCAGACCCGGATGCCGATTTTGATGCCCTGGCTGCCGAGCAGGCCAAACTGGAAAACATCATTGAAGCCTCCGATGCCCACAATCTGGAGCGCAAGCTGGAAGTCGCCGCCGATGCCCTGCGCCTTCCCGACTGGGATGCCAAGGTGGACAACCTTTCCGGGGGTGAAAAACGCCGCGTTGCTCTTTGCCGCCTGCTGCTTTCCGGCCCGGACATGCTGCTGCTGGACGAGCCCACCAACCACCTGGATGCCGAATCGGTTGCCTGGCTGGAACGCTTCCTCCATGACTATTCCGGCACCGTGGTCGCCATTACCCACGATCGCTACTTTCTGGACAATGTCGCCGGCTGGATTCTGGAGCTTGACCGAGGCATGGGGATTCCTTTTGAAGGCAACTATTCTTCCTGGCTGGAAGCCAAGGAAAATCGCCTGCAAACAGAAGCCAAGCAGGAGGCCGCCCATCACAAAGCCGTGCAACATGAGCTGGAATGGGTACGTCAGGGCAGCAAGGGTCGCCAGACCAAATCCAAGGCCCGCCTGAAGCAGTTTGAAGAACTCTCCAGCCAGGAATTCCAAAAGCGCAACGAAACCAACGAAATCTACATTCCACCCGGCCCGCGTCTGGGTGACAAGGTCATAGAATTCCACAATGTCAGCAAGGGTTTTGAAGGCAATCTGCTGTTTGAAAACCTCGACTTCAGCGTACCCAAGGGTGCGATTGTCGGCGTGGTTGGCGGTAACGGGGCCGGTAAATCCACCCTCTTCAAACTGATTGAAGGCAAGGAGCAACCCGATTCCGGTGAAGTGGTCATTGGGGAAACCGTGCAGCTGGCCAGTGTTGACCAGTCACGCGAAGGGCTGGAAGATCAGAAAACCGTGTTTGAGGCCGTCTCCGATGGTGCGGATATCCTCAAGGTCGGCAGTGTGGAAATGCCCTCACGCGCCTATGTGGGTCGCTTCAACTTCAAGGGCAATGACCAACAGAAACGCGTTGGCGATCTGTCCGGCGGTGAGCGGGGTCGTCTGCACCTGGCCCTGACTCTGAAACAGGGCGGCAATGTACTGCTGCTGGATGAGCCCTCCAACGACCTGGACATCGAGACCCTGCGCGCTCTGGAAGAAGCCCTGCTGGCTTTCCCCGGCTGTGCCCTGGTGATTTCGCACGATCGCTGGTTCCTGGATCGCATTGCCACCCATATTCTGGCCTACGAAGGTGATTCCAAGGTGGTCTTCTTTGAAGGTAATTATCAGGAATATGAAGAGGATCACAAAAAAAGGGTTGGCAATGACACGCCAAAAAGGATGAAATACAAGCGTATTGATGCCTGATCCTTACCTCAGTGGAGAAGTCAGGCAACAAGCTGTTACCCTGGAGCACTGGAAGTCACCCCCAGTTTCCAGGGATAATCCGTAGCAACTGTTATTAACCAATCAGGGATTCAAGCAGAGGATGCCGGTTTTTCGTGTCTATCAACATAGCAAGAAGAAAAGCTATCAGGCTGTTCCGGTAGGCTTCAGCCTGGGCGCTTTTCTTGCCAGCTTCCTGTGGGCTGCAGCCAACAGCCTCTGGGGTAAAGCCTTTTTGCTGTTCATGGGCTTTGTATTGATGGGGGTCGCTGCTGTTGCCGGTGCCCAGCTCAACTCGCCCTTGTTGATGCTTTCGGCCGTGGCCGGTGTGGCACTGCTGCCACTCTGGGCTGGAGCCCAGGGCCAGCAATGGTATTGCAACAAGCTGGAAAACCAAGGCTATCAACTGGTCAAGCGCATCAATACCCAGTCAGCTTCGCATGCCATCAAGGCCGTCAAACGCAGTGAAAAAGTCCAGGAAGAAAACGCCCAGACAAGAAAAGAACCCCAGCAACAAGGGCCGCGCTTTGGTAAGGATTTCCGGGATGTGCGTGACAATGCCGCGCCCAACAGCAATCAGCCACCGCCGCCTGATTTTAATGCCCGTCCCTGGAAGAAACGCTAAGCACCCGCCTCTAAAGTCATCTTGAATTTTTAGCGGCCAGCCTCCATTACTCTGTATAAATTCTATTACTGGAAACAGGATGCCGCATGAGCAATTCCCCTTACATCATTGATATCACCCTCGAAAATTTTCAGCAGGTCATTCTGGAAGGCTCCATGCAGCAGCCGGTGCTGGTGGACTTCTGGGCGGACTGGTGTGCACCCTGCAAACAACTGCTGCCGATCCTGACCAAGCTGGCCGAGGAATACCAGGGCCAGTTTATCCTCGCCAAGGTCAACATTGAGGAACAGCAGGAGCTGGCTGCCCAGTTTCAGGTACGCAGTGTTCCCACGGTTATGCTGGTCAGCCAGGGGCAACTCCTTGACCAGTTCAACGGCGCCAAGCCAGAAAGTGAAATCCGTGCCTTCCTGGAGCCTCATCTCAGCAACCCGGTTGCCCAGTTAAAAGAACAGATCAAACAGCTTGTGGGTGCCGAAGAGCTCGATCAGGCCCAGATGCTGCTGCAGCAGGCCATTAGCCAGCTGCCCGAAGATTATGACCTGCAGATTGAATTGGCACGCGTCCTGCTGCAAAAAAGCCAGGCCCAGGATGCCAAAGCCGTGTTGGACAATTTACCGGAAACCGAAAAAGGCCGCCCTGATGTTCAGGGATTACGCGCAGGCCTTAAATTTGCCGAAAAAGCCCCTTCAGCCGAGGAACTGGCTGCCCTGGGTGACCGGGACGACAGTGAAGCCCGCTACCTGAAAGCACTTGCAGCCCTGGTGCAGGCAGACTATGACAAGGCTGTCGATCTGCTGATGGCCATTATCCGGGATGATCGCGGCTATGATGAAGGCAGTGCCCACAAGACACTGCTGGAAGTGTTTGCTCTTCTGGGTGAAGGCAATCCCCTGGTCATTCAAACCCGGCGCAAACTCTTTACGCTGATGTACTAGGCTGCAGGTGACATAAAAACTTCATCAGGATAAAATGCAAAAGTTGATCTAAATCAACTTCCATGCATTTCAAGAGGTTTTTATGTCCGCTTCATCCGAGACGTTTCAAGACAGCGCCAGTATTCTCTGGTTTCCGATTGGATTGGTCGTACTTCTGGCCATGCCACTTCTGCCTGCAGCGATTGGCTGGGCCAAGGTGCTGTTTTAATCGGCGTCTTAGCTGCCGGGTGACTCTGTCTCCCGGCGCTTTCCAGTCAGG
This sequence comes from Marinospirillum sp., assembly GCF_044810985.1. GTDB lineage: Bacteria > Pseudomonadota > Gammaproteobacteria > Pseudomonadales > Halomonadaceae > Marinospirillum. The sequence continues at coordinate 2,684,004 of NZ_CP085242.1, read as the reverse complement.
CCCGTCACGGCTTGGTGCTGAGTCAAAAAAACCTCACCGGTCAACAACTTGAGCAAATGGCTGTTTTTAAGGCGATCCAATACCGGCCCCTTGATTTCGGAAAAGTGCAGACTGACCCCCTGTTCTTGCAGCAAGAGATTCAACTGCTCCAGCATTTCCACACCACTGGCATCAATATGATTGATACCTGACCCCATCAGGATAACGTGACGTATCCCGGAACGCTGACTGATTTCCAACAGTACACGCTGCTCCACTTCCTGGGCATTGGCAAACATCAGGCTTTCATCTATACGCAATGAAAGCAGCTGAGGATCAACTTCCACCTCATAGCGTTGCACATTCCTGTAGTGCTCAGTTCCCGGCACCCGGCCAACAACCGCCATGTGCGGGCGACTGTTTTTGGCCAGCCAGGCCGCCAGGGAAACCAGCACCCCCAGCAGCAAACCGATCTCCAGACCCAGCAAGAGCACGCCACTGGCTGTGGCCAGCCAGGCCCAGGCATCTCCGCGACTATAACGCCACAAATAAGGCAGCTGTTTCCAGTCAATCAGGGACAGAACGGCAACAATAATCACCGCCGAGAGCATCGCCTGGGGCAGGTAGTGGAGCCAGCCGGTAAAGAACAGCAACACCAGAATCATGCCCAGCCCGGTCAACAAACTGGCCAGGGGAGTCACGGCCCCGGCATCGTAATTGACCACGGTGCGCGACAAACCGCCAGTGACCGGAAAAGCGCCACTGATTCCGGCAGCCAGATTGGCCAACCCCAGCCCCATCAATTCACGGTTCGAATTCACCTGCTGGCGACGCTTGGCCGCAAAGGTGCGGGCGATGGCAACGGATTCTGCAAAACCGATCAGGCTGATCATGATGGCCATGGGCACCAGAGTCACCCATAAATCGCTGTTGAAACTGGGCAGAATCAGCTCGGGCAAACCCACCGGAAGCTCGCCGACAATTTTAATGCCTTTCTGATCCAAATCCGTCAAGCCAACCAGGAGGGTTGCCAGAACCAGTAGGATCAGCGGGGCCATGCGTGCCACAAGAGCAGCCGTTGCCTGAGCAACACCCCGGCGCATCAGCCAAGCAGCCAGAAAATGCCGGGCGGTATAGAGAAAAACCACAAAGCCCAGGCCCAGAGCCAGGGTCATCGGATGCAGCTGATCCAGAGACTCAACCAGACTCCAGAGCTGCACCTGCAGAGGACCACTTTCCACTGGAATTCCGGTCACGCCCTTGATTTGACTCAGCAGAATAATCACTGCCGCAGCACTGACAAAAGCCGACATCACCGGGTGGCTCAGAAAATTGGCCAGAAAACCCATACGCAGACTGCCCATCAGCAACAGACAGCCGCTGGACATCAGGGCCAGAAGAATGGCCAGAGACAAGTATTCATTACTGCCGGGCAAGGCCAGCGGGGAAAGTGCGCTATAAGTCAGCAGGGAGGTAATGGCAACCGGCCCCACCGCCAGAACACCACTGCTGCCCACCAGGGCATAAGCAATGGCCGGCAGAATACTGGCGTAGAGTCCCGCTTGCAGCGGCAGACCGGCCAGCAGGGCGTAGGCAAGACTCTGGGGGATCAGCAGAAGGGTAACGATCAAAGCCGCCGTGGCATCCTGCTGGAAGAGTTGCAGACTGTACTGACGCTTTTTCAGCAGTCCCCACAACCCCTGCCGCAGGGCAGGCCCCTGCAACTCAGGATGGGATAACGGCTTGTTTGTTGTCTTAGGCTTCATGCACCCAGGTTCAGGAAGTCAGACGCTTGAAAAAATCCGGCATATCAAAACCTGCTTTTTGCAGACTGGCAACCAACTCATCACCGGATTTTTGGCCTTTTTGGCTTAAAGCCCAGAGACAGCCACAGCGTGCCCCGGTTCGGCAAAAAGCCACCACCGGTTTGGGGGCCTCAGCATACAGTTTGCCAAATTCAGCCCCCTGCTCGGCAGTGACCTGGCCGGAAATAACCGGCTGATGAACCCATTGCATACCCAGATCTTCAGCTGTTTTTTGCAACTCGGACATTGCAGGCTGATCTTCACTTTCACCATCCGGGCGATTGAAAATCAGTGTCTTAACACCATCGGCAGCCAGGGTTTTAATATCTTCAACGCTGAGTTGACCGGCAGTGAGCAGGTCAGTTTCCAACTGGCGCAAAGGGGGCCGTTCAGCCATTGGCAGCTCCTATCAGAATTGGTTAAGGGGAAGTTTAAGATAGCTTACACCATTCCCTTCAGCAGGTGGGAACTGACCTGCCCGCATATTGACCTGCACAGAAGGTAAAATCAGACGCGGCATATCCAGGGTCGCATCCCTTTCCGTACGCATTCTGACAAATTCCTCTTCACTCTTACCCGCTCCGACATGCACGTTACTCGCTTTTTCTTCCCCCACACTGGTTTCATAACGGAACTCATCCCGACCCGGAGCCTTGTAGTCATGACACATGAACAGACGGGTGGAATCCGGCAAAGCAAAGATCTTTCCGATGGACTGATAGAGAGTGCGTGCATCACCGCCGGGAAAGTCACAGCGTGCGGTACCAAAATCCGGCATGAAGAGGGTATCTCCAACAAAACCAGCATCACCAATCACATAGGTCAAACAGGCCGGAGTATGGCCGGGTGTATGCAGCACCTGGGCCTGCAGGTTACCCACATGAAAGGTCTCACCATCCTTGAACAGGTGATCAAATTGACTGCCGTCGCGGGCAAATTCGGTGCCTTCATTAAACACCTGGCCAAAAACCTCCTGCACCGTTTTGATCTCGGCACCAATACCCAGCTTTCCGCCCAGCTCTTTTTGCAGGTAAGGCGCTGCAGAAAGATGGTCAGCATGCACATGGGTTTCCAGAATCCATTCCACCGTCAAATCCTGGTCACGGACAGCAGCAACCAATTCATCGGCACTGGATGTGGAGGTCTTGCCTGAAGCCGGATCAAAGTTGAGCACAGAATCAATCAGGGCACAGCTGTTGCTTTGCGGGTCCTTCACCAGGTAGGAATAGGTAAAGGTATATTCATCAAAAAATGCTTGTACTTGCGGTTTAAGCATCTCGGCTCCTCCTAGGAAAGTGGGTCCGAATACGGATTGCCTTATTTATTAGTCAGCACGAATATACCGATTGTTCTACCCACCTGGCAATAAAAAACCCTGCCGAAGCAGGGTAAGAAGTCTACTGGAGAGCTTTAAGCTTTTTTGTTGCGCAGATAGCAAATGGGATGAAACACCAGCCAGGCATAGATGCCCACACCAATGGAGGCCCCAATCAGGTTCATCCAGTCCACCCAGGTATTCACGTAGGCAATGGTGGATTGCGTATGAATCGGCAGGAGGAAAAGTGACAACACAAAAATCAGGGGAGGCAGGTATTTGGAACCCATGCCGCCTTTTTCCCCAAAGCCATAGCCTTTCGTGCGGGCGATGATCTGAGGAATCAGAAAAACAATGAGCATCAGTGCAATCAGCCACAACCAAGGTAGAGCTGAATACCAAAGTACGGTCATAGTGCCGGTAAAAGTCATGTTTCAGTCTCCTTAGATTTTGCCTTCAAGCATGGCGTAATAGGCGGGGCGCAGCATACGTTCTTTCATGACCCAGACAGTCCAGGATTCTTCCTTGGGATCAATGAAAGAGAAAGAAGGCAACAACTCACCATTCCAGCCAAACTCAACCAGCATGGCCTTGCCGATACTGGTAATCAGGGGACAGGAGGTGTAACCATTGTGGCGTGCAGGCAAAGGCTGATCCTGTAGGGCAGCCACGAAGTTCTGCTCCAGCACCTGAGCCTGCATCTTCACACTGGCTGCGGTTTTGTTGCTGGGCATTCCCATAACATCACCGATACCCCAGACATTCGGGTACTCCGGGTTCTGCAGGGTTTCACGATCGACTTTCATCCAGGTGGCAAAGCTTTCACCTTCCTGGTTCACCAAGGGGCTGTTCAGAAGGGAATCAGGAGCCGTCATGGGTGGCACAACGTGAATAAAGTCGTAATCTTTGGTTTCTTCCCATTCCCGAACCTGCTCTTCTTCACCACCGGTTGTGTAGTGCCCCGAAGAAGCCTCACCGGTACGCTGACCCTGGACATGATAAGTGGCTTTTTTGGCATCCGCATCGATGGCCTTCAGAGTCCAGAAGTCATTGCGCTTGACGCCCTGGTCGCTGAAGCGCTGCTTGACGAAATCATTGTAGAAGGGAACGCCGAAAAGGTTCCCTGAAGGGGTCATGAACTCAACATTAAAGTTATCACGCTGCCCTGTATCTTCCAGGCGGGACAGGGTGGTAAAAGTCATTTTCAGGGGAGCACCGGCACACTTCAGAGCGGTCGGGGGCAGATTGAACAGGCCTGTGCCCTGGCCGGAATCAATCCAGCGGCTGATTTCTTCATTGGTTCTCTCGGCGTGATCAACACCGGCATAAACACTGCCGACCCCTTTACCCTGGCCGATCAGGTTGGTATCCATGCCTTCAATACGCTCATAGCGCAGTTGCAGGCCGGTAGCCACGATCAGATAGTCATAGTCAACCGAATCACCTGTTTCCAGAACAACCTGATTGTTGTCTGGATCATACTCAGCCACCATGCCCTTGATCCAGTTCACACTGCTGGGCATCCAGTCCTGGGTATCACTGATGGTTTTGCTTTTATCCCAGACACCGGAAGCCACCAGCGTCCAGCCCGGCTGGTAATAGTGGCGTTCGCGGGAATCAATAACGGTAATTTTTGCGCCATTTAAAGCGCGGGTCAGGCGGCTTGCCATGGAGGTACCACCGGCACCGGCACCCACAATAACGATGTGTGCATTGGTCTTAACGGCCTTGGCGGCAGTGGCTCCCAGGGTCAAGGGACCCATAACGCCTGCGCCAACACCCAGTTTCAAGAGATTACGTCGGCTGACGTTCTCAAAAGGAAGGGAGAATTTGGACATGAACCTGCTCCTATTTAAGGATTTTATTTATGAGCGATTCATAATTTAGATATATTACGCCTTCTTGTCTCTACGACCTTAGTTATGAGCAGATAACTTATAGCTATATAAAAGAACCGGAATCAGCTTTTTTTACTCGCGGCCAGAAGTTTGTGCAATGCCCGCTGCGCGGCCAGAAACCCAAAGCTGCCGGTCACAAAGCTGGCGGAACCAAAACCACTGGCACAGTCCAGCTTCATGGCTTCACCTGAAGGCGGTTTATTGCAAGCCACCGAGCCATCCTCTTGTGGATAAATCAATTGTTCCGTGGAATAAACACATTCCACATCAAAGCGTCTTTTCGGGTTGCGGCTAAAGCCATAATCCCGACGCAGCAGGTTTCTGACCTTGGCCAACAAAGGGTCCTGAGTGGTTCGTGCCAAGTCGGCCGTGGTGATCAAGCGCGGGTCCAACTGCCCCCCGGCACCCCCCACCACCACCAGTTTTTGCTTGTTTCGGCGACACCAGGCAATCAGGCCCGCTTTGACCGGCACGGTATCAGTGGCATCCACCACCACATCAAAGCGTTTTTCACCTTCAGGAGCCAGGCTGTCCTGCAGGTTGTTCAGGGTGACAAATTGGCTCAGCGCTTCCACTTCCAGTTCCGGATTGATCTGCAACAAGCGTTCTGCCATCACTTCCACTTTTGCCTGACCCACCGTGGCATCCAGCGCATGCAGCTGACGATTGATATTGCTGGTGCAGACATCATCCAGATCAAACAGAGTGATCTGACCCACCCCCGAGCGAGCCAGAGCCTCAGCCGTCCAGCTACCCACGCCGCCAATGCCGATGATCGCAATTCGACCCCCGGCCAGTTTCTGCAGGCCTTCCATCCCATAGAGACGGGCCATGCCACCAAAACGAAACAGATAATCTGCAGATAATTGCTCTGAGCTCAAAACTCACCCTTTTATGTCAAGAAGAAGTAGGCAACACTAGCGTATTGCCATCATTATACCCACTGAAGACTCATGAATCCTGCTGCCCCTGAAGAATCTCTGCCCTTGCCCTCCGGCTGTGAACCACGCTGTCCTGGCTGCCCCCATCGACAACTGAGTGCAGATGCCAGTGCAAGTCAAAAATACAACTGGCTGCAAACCAAGCTGGCTTCCTGGCAGGACAAACTTAATCCGCTGCAGGCGGTCGCTGAAGAAAAACGCTGGGGATATCGGGATCGCGTCACCTTGGCCTGCCGCTGGCTGCCGGAGCTGGGTTGGCAACTGGGCATGCACCTGAAAACGGCCTGGCAGGATGAGATTCTTGCCATTCCTGGCTGCCCTCTTCACACTCCCCGCGTCAACCATCTGATGCAGTTGCTTGCCGAACACCTGCCTTGCGGCGAGGACTTCCCCCTGACCTGGCTGGTCCAGGCAGGCAACCAGGTCACCCTGGTGGTGAAAGACCGTAAGTTGCCGGATCTGCATTGGCTGAGTCGCCTAGAAAACCTGTTGCAAGAACTGGGTTATGACGGCCTCTGGCTGCACCTCAACCCGGCGACCGGCAAAAAAGTATTGGCCAAAAAACACTGGCAACTGGTCTGGGGACAACCCCGCTCATTGGATGCACTGGGTTTAATTTATGGCCCCTGTGGTTTCCAGCAATTACTGCCGGAACTCTATCAACAGGCACTGAAGCAGGCCGTGGATTTTCTGCAACCGGATGCCGACAGTTGTGTGGTGGACTTCTATTCAGGCTCTGGTGCCAGCCTGCAACACTGGCTGAAACATCAGGCGGCCTGTATTGGTGTGGAATCCGGTGGGGAAGCCGTGGAATCCGCTGCGGGCAACGCTCCCCAGGCCTCGATACTTCGTGGCTACTGCCGGGAGCGCCTGCCCCAGGTGGAAAGCTGGGTTGCCGAACAGGACCCCGACCGGCAGCAAACACGCCTGCTTTACACCAACCCACCGCGTATCGGCATGGAGCCAGAGGTTACACGCTGGATCAATGACAGCTACCAGCCCGAGCGCCTAGCCTACCTTTCCTGCAGTGCCGGAACCCTGAAACGGGATCTGGAAGCCCTCACCCATTACCGGGTGGTCAGCATTCACCCCTATGACTTCTTCCCCCAGACCCGACATCTAGAAACCCTGGTGCTGCTGGAGAAAACCGGATGCCGCTTCAGGCATACCAGGACAACTGACTTGGCTTGACCTGCCAGGCGGCAGGTTGGAAACTGCATCCCTTGAATCCACTCTGAAGGAGTTCCTATGCAAGGCGTACTTTTGGATGCAGCCAGCCTGGGTGAAGGTGTTGATTTTTCCCCTCTGGAAGAGCAGCTCAGTCATCTGCAAATCTGGCCCACCACTCAGCCTGAAGAGGTCGTTGAGCGCATTCAGGATGCAGAAGCCATTATCGTCAACAAGGTGGTGCTGGATCGCACGGCCCTGCAAGCCGCCGGAAACGTGAAAGCCATCTGTGTGCTGGCCACCGGCCTGAACAATATTGATCTGAAAGCAGCCGAGGAACTGGGCATTCAGGTTTTCAATGTTCAGGCTTACGGCACTGCCAGTGTGGCCCAGCACACCCTAACTCTGCTGCTGGCCCTCGCGACCCGTTTGCCGCTTTACCAAAAATCCGTGGCTGCCGGTGACTGGCAAAAGTCCCCTTTTTTCTGCCTGATGCAGCATCCCGTCACCCAGCTGGCCGGAAAAAAGCTTTTACTGGTGGGCCATGGCGAACTGGGCAGGGAAGTAGAGCGCCTGACTTCAGCGTTGGGTATGGAGGTGATGATTGCCGCCCGACCCGGTAAAACAGACGATCAACGCCGGCCTTTTGCTGAGTTGCTGCCGCAAGCCGATGCCGTTTCCTTCCATTGCCCCCTGACTGAAGAAACCCGTGATCTGCTGAATGCCGAAAACCTGAAAACGGCCAAAAAAGACTTGCTGGTTGTGAATGCTGCCCGAGGCGGTATCGTCAATGAAAAAGCCGCTCTGCTGGCCTTGCGTGAAGGGCAGATCGGTGGCCTGGCCGTTGATGTCCTCACCCAGGAGCCTCCCCGTGACGGCAATCCCCTACTGGATGCCTTGCAGGAAAACCTGAACCTGATCGTCACACCCCATAGCGCCTGGATCACGCCGGAAGCCCGCCAGAAAATTCTGGAATTAACAGCAGAAAATCTAGCCAAAGCAAAAGCAGGTCGCTAGAATGCAGTATCGCTAATCTAAGGATTCAAGTGTGAAACTGAACCGGAACCTGAATACCTGGTTGTTATTACTTGCATTGGCCGTCATGGTCAGTCGAGTGCTGACGCCTTTTTCAGTTCCGGCTCTGGTGGTTCATGAAAGCGGTTATATTGAAGTCTGCTCCTGGCAGGGTGGGACAGATCGCGTTCTTTTGGATGCCGAAGGTAATCAGGTTGAATCCGAGCAGCCTTTATCCCACTGCCCGGAATGTACTTCCGCCACCGCGATCACTCTGCCCAGCTTTCCCACTCTTGCCGAATTACCACCGGCCCCGGCCAGCCTGCTGAATGCCTATTTCTTTAAAGATATATCCGTCTTCACAGCGCTGCCACCCCCCTCTCGTGCCCCGCCCTCTTCCAAGGTGCTGATCGGCTAGCCTGGTTGATCAGGGTTCCCTGCTCATGTCCCCTGAAATTCCGGCTTCCTGAAATCACACCAGTGGCCTGCTGTCATGGTTCAGTCAGAGGGTGCTTCCCATAAAGCTCATGTCAAACCTCTGTCTGATCAAAGACCGCAGGCCTTTGTTTGCGATAACTTAATTCCCTCCTGCTTAGCTGGAGGTGTTTACCTGTTTGTCTCTGAAGGAAAACCATGAAAATCATCCCATTTCGTCCCAGTCCTTTGAGCCTGGCGCTGACTTCAGTTTTTATTGCTGCTCCCACCCTGTCTTTTGCTGAACAACTGCCACCTCTGACCGTCACTGGCCAACCTCTGGGAACGGCCACAACCCAGGAAGCCTGGCCTGCTGACACTTCCAGCCCCTCTGCTGATGCCGGTGACTGGCTGAGCCAGCAAGCGGGCATCGATGCCAATCGCATGGGAGGCCACGGTCTAGACCCAGTCATTCGTGGCCTGGGCCAGAACCGTTTGAATGTGCTGCTGGATGGAGCCTATGTCTTCGGCGGCTGCCCCAACCGCATGGACCCTCCCACGGCTTATGCCCCCCTCTACTCTTATGATCGCGTTCTTGTCAGCAAAGGCGTAACCACCCTGCGTCACGGCCCCGGTGGCAGCGGCGGAACCATCACTTTTGAGCGTGAAAAGCCCGAATTCCTGCCAACTGACCCCGCCGTTCGCGGGCAAGTAGGCAGCAGCTATGCCAGCCAGGGCGACACCATCAAGGGTCGGGGCAATGTTCTGACCGGTGGCAAGCAGGGCTATTTGCGTGCCTTCGGCGAATACAGCGAAGCCGACAACTACGAAGACGGCGCTGGTCGTGAAATCTGGAGTGGTTATGAAACCACCCAGGGTGGCTTGATTCTAGGCTGGACACCCAATGAACAAACCTGGCTGGAAGCGACTTATGAAGCCACCCGCGAACGGGATGTGAAGTTTGCCGGAGCCAAAATGGATTCACCGGAAAGTGACAACCAGACACTGGGGCTGCGGGGTGAATACGACTGGTCACCCCTGTTGACGCTTTCCGGCAATCTGCATTACAGCCAGATAGAACACCTGATGGACAACTACAGTCTGCGCCCGGATACCACAATGAAAATGCGCGTCCCCACGACCTCGGATACGCTCACGGGTCGCCTGATGGCTGAATACCAACTCGGCCCCAACCAGTTCAGTGGTGGTTTGAATCTTATCCAGAACGAGCGGGACGCCACTGCTTACAACGGCATGGGTTCAGAAACATTTTTCATGTGGCCGGAAGTCACCCAGCGCTTACTGGGTGTTTTTGCTGAAGTCGAGCATCTCATTGGCTCTGACCAGCGCGCCTTTGCCGGGGTGCGGGCGGATTATGTGGACTCTTCCGCTGAGCGGGCTGACCAGAATCCGGCAATGCCAGCCAATCAACCTGCAACTATTTATAAAAATGCCTACGGCATCACGGGAAATCTGGAGCGTAATGAGTGGCTAACGGGTGCTTTCGTACGCTTTGAAAAAGACCTGGGAACCTGGCAGCGGGCTTTTGTCAGTGCCAGCCGCAGTCAGCGTGTGGGCGATGCCACCGAGATCTACATGGCTCGGCCCAACTGGATCGGCAACCCTGATCTTGACCCCGAAACCAGTCATCAACTGGATATAGGGGTGATCGGCAAAAGTGCCCGGCTGGATTATTCAGCCGTGGCCTTCAGCAACTGGGTCAGTGACTATATCTATCGTGATAAAGGCAGTATCGGCACCTATTCCGATGCCGATCACTACCGCAATATCAGTGCTGCGCTTTACGGTATCGAACTGGAAGCCACTCTGCGTTATGCCGATCTCTGGGAAACCCGTGGCCAGCTGAATGCCATGCGTGGGGATAACCGCACAGATGGCGGCACTCTGGCCCAGATTTCCCCTTACAACGGCCAGGTATCCCAGCACTGGATCGGCGAAAAGTGGCAAGGGCTAATCCGGATTCGCTTTGCGGCCGAGCAGGATCGGCTCAATGAACCTGCCCAGGAAAAAGCCACCGATGCTTATGCCGTTCTGGATCTGCAAATGGACTGGAAACCCATGGAAGATCTGAAGCTGGCAACCGGCATCGACAACCTTCTGGATGAAGACTATGCCAACTTCATCAACCGCAATGCCGCAGGCAGTGATCCCTTGAATTTTGGTGGCACCGCCTACACGGACACCCTGACCGAACCGGGTCGCAGTATCTGGGTCAGCGCCCGCTATCAGTTCTAAACTGAAAACCCCCAGCCCGCCTTGAGTACCAGGGTGGGCTTGGGGGTTCTATCTTTCGGTCATCTCTTACAGATCATCCATCCGTTCCGTCTGGCGAACCAGGCGTTTCGTCTCATGCTCTTCCATATCCAGCAAAGATTGCAACAGTTCAGTGGCCTCGGGTATATCCGCCCTGGCCACCAGGGTTTGATACAGACTTATAATTTGCTCATGAAAATCAACAACTTCAGAAAGAATCTCATGGTAATCCAGTTTGGCGTAATGATCATCACAATCCAGGTGTGAGGTAACCGGGTTGTGCGGCATATAATCGTAGATATAGGTATGGGCAGCTTTGGGATCAGCTTGCTGCTCAAACCCCGCCACCATTTTCTCCATTTCATTTTCATGGGATGCCAGATATTCAAGCAATAATGTCGCACGCTCGTCATGATGGAGCGAAGAACAATGAGCCAGGCATTTTTCCAGCTTCGCGTGCAAGGCTCGGGTCCAATCAATAAGATCGGCAAAGGTTTTAATTTGCATAATCAACTTCTCCTCTCAGCTGTCTTTTCCCAGCTTGATCATCCTCAAACGCAGGGCGTTGGTGATGACGCTAACCGAAGATAACGACATGGCTGCTGCCGCAAAGATGGGCGACAGCAGAATGCCGAAAAATGGATAAAGTACGCCTGCGGCAATGGGAACCCCGGCTGAGTTGTAAACAAAGGCAAAAAACAGGTTCTGGCGGATATTGCGCATGGTCGCCAGAGACAGCTGCCGGGCTTCGACAATGCCCATCAAATCGCCCCGCAACAGGGTGACTCCGGCACTTTCGATGGCAACATCAGTACCACCGCCCATGGCAATACCCACATCGGCGGTTGCCAAAGCAGGGGCATCGTTAACACCATCCCCGGCCATGACCACCACACGCCCTTCATCTTTCAGGCGCTGAACGATTTTACCCTTGTCTTCCGGCAGGATTTCCGCTTCCACCTCATCAATGTGCAGCTTGCGAGCCACCGCTTCGGCTGAGGTACGGTTGTCGCCCGTCAGCATCACCACCCGGATACCATCTTTCTGCAGGGCAGAAATGGCGGCTTTCGTGGTTTCCTTAATGGGATCGGCAATGGCAAGCAAACCGCAGATTTTGCCCTCCAGGGCTGCAAAAATCACGGTTGCCCCATCCTTGCGAAGCTGGTCGGCTTCCTCTTCAAAATCAGCAGTAGGAACGTTTTCGGACTCCATCAGCATGCGATTGCCCAGCAGCACCTGTTTGCCCTCAATCTTGCCGGTCACCCCTTTGCCGTTGGGGGAATCAAAGTCTTCAGCCTCCGGCAGCTTCAGCTCCATTTCTTTGGCCTTATCCAGTATGGCCTGAGCCAGCGGGTGCTCACTGCCTCTTTCCAGGCCAGCCGCAAAGTGCATCAGGTCTTGGTCGCTGAACCCCTCGGCAGGAACCAGCCTGGTGACCTGAGGCTTACCCTCGGTGAGAGTGCCGGTTTTATCCACGACCAGAGTGTCCACCTTTTCCATGCGCTCCAGCGCTTCAGCATCCCGGATCAGTACGCCGCTTTGCGCACCGCGACCCACCCCCACCATGATCGACATGGGGGTGGCTAGGCCCAGGGCACAGGGACAGGCAATGATCAAGACACTGACGGCGGCGATCAGACCGAAAGCCATGGGCGGTGTTGGCCCAAAAACAGACCAGACAATAAAGGCGACAATCGAGACGGCAATCACCGCAGGTACAAAGTAGCTCGATACTTTGTCTGCCAGCCCCTGGATCGGGGCACGACTGCGCTGGGCACTGGCCACCATCTGCACGATCTGCGAAAGCATGGTATCCCGGCCTACCTTGTCGGCCCGCATGATAAAGCTGCCCTGCTGGTTGATGCTGCCCCCGATTACCTGATCACCTGCCTTTTTGCCCACGGCCAGAGGTTCACCCGTCACCATGGACTCATCAATATTGGAACTGCCTTCCAGCACCTCGCCATCCAGCGGCACCTTGTCGCCGGGGCGCACCCGAAGACGGTCGCCCACCTTGACCTCCTCCAAACCTACATCGGACTCGCCACCTTCATCATCCAGCTTGCGCGCCGTCGCAGGGGCCAGATCCAGCAGCGCCTTGATGGCCCCGGAGGTTTTTTCTCTGGCTCGTAATTCCAGCACCTGCCCTAACAGCACCAACACCACGATCACGGCTGCCGCTTCAAAATACACGGCAACCGAGCCATCTTCCTGACGGAAAGCTCCGGGGAAAATCTGGGGAGCCAGTGTCGCCACCAGACTGTAAACCAGCGCCACCCCGGTGCCGATGGCAATCAGTGTGAACATGTTGAGGTTACGGTTAACAATGGACTTCCAGCCACGTACAAAAAAGGGCCAGCCGCACCAGGCAACCACGGGTGTGGCCAGCACCAGTTGAATCCAGTTGGAGGTCTGGGGAGCCAGAAGATGATCGACATTGAAAAGATGCCCACCCATTTCCAGCAGAAACACCGGCAGCGCCAGCACCAGACCCACCCAGAAGCGCAACGTCATATCCTTGAGTTCTGCCGAGGGGCCGTCATCCAGACTGACTTCTTCCGGTTCCAGAGCCATACCACAGATAGGACAATCCCCCGGTTCTTCCCGGCGGATTTCCGGGTGCATGGGGCAGGTATAAACAGCCCCTGGAGGAACCGGCTTTTCCTGTTTCTGCTGTTCATCCAGGTAGTGTTCAGGGTCTTTTTCAAACTTGGACTGACAACCTGAAGAACAGAAGTACCAGGTCTTGCCCTGATGCTGGCTGCGATGTTCCGCTGTATGCGGATCCACCGACATGCCACAAACCGGGTCCTTGACGCTGTGCTCGCCGGAATCGGCATCATGAGAGTGATCGTGATGATGTTCGTGATGATCGTGGTGATGCTTATGCTGGTGTTCAGCCATTAAGGTCTCCTTTCTTGTCTACCGGCCACTTGGCAAAAGCAAGGAAATAAAGCAACCCCAGATTAAGGAGGGGAACCAAAATCAAAATACCCAACCAGCCCGGATACCCGGCACGCTGGCAAATACGCCAGGCCGGGATGACTGCAATCAGAGCAAAGACCAACATCCATAGCCAGTGCCCCGCCCACATGGTATTACCGTACATTTGTGCCTCACCCATAGTAGGAACCTCCGTTGGAATAAATGTTTAGTGATGGTGGTGCTCATGATGAGATCCACCATCAGGCGGTTCTATTCCCGCCGTTCTCTTCAGAAAAATTTGTTCGGCAATTGCGATCACCAGCATCCCAACTACCGCTACGCCAATGACAAAAGCATCCGTATTTAATTTGACCCAGACAAAACCTCCAAGCGCGAGCAAGTCCAGCAGAATAGCGATCCCAGGCACCCAGACATTAGCCTTGATGTCCTTGCGCAGATAGCGCAGCACACCCCAGTGGATGGCAATATCCATAATCAGGTAAAACACAATACCCAGCGCGGCAATCCTGGAAAGGTCAAAGAAAGCCGTCAGAATCAAACCCAGAACCACAGTGTAGACCAGGGTGTGCTTCTGGATGCTGCCGGGCATGCCGAAATGCCTGTGGGGAACCAGTTTCATCTCGGTCAGCATCGCCAGCATGCGTGAAACAGCAAAGATGCTGGCCAGAATACCGCCTGCAGTGGCCATCATGGCAAGGACAATCGTAAACCAGACGGCGTACTCCCCCAGTGCTGGACGTGCAGCAGCAGCAAGGGAATAATCCTGAGTCTTGATAATTTCAGCCAGGGATAGATTGCTCGCCACGGCAAAACCAACCAGCGTATAGATCACCACACAGGCCGCAATGGAAATAACGATGGCGCGCCCCACGTTGCGTTTGGGGTCTTTCACTTCCGAACCACTGTTGGTAATCGTGGTGAAGCCCTTGAAGGCCAGAATACCCAGTGCCGTGGCACCCAGAAAGTTGCCCACAGTTCCAGCCTCTCCGGGGCTTGAGAAGTCGACTGAAATGCTGTCAGCGACCCAGACACCCACAACCCCGAAGACCACAATACCCGCGATTTTCAGGATGCCTATAAAAGAGGCCACACCCTGAATCATTCGATTACCCAACAGGTTGACCAGAAAAGCGGCCAGGATAAGGAAGACACCCAGAAGAGGCACCATGTAACCACTTTGGTCGCCACCAAAAAGTTGCATGGTGTAAGAGCCGAAGGTGCGGGCCAGAAAACTCTGGGCAATCACCATGGAAAAATACATCAGCAAGGCATTGAAAGCCGTCGGCAGCCGGTTCCCGTAGGCTTTGTGCAGATACATGCCGATGCCACCGGCTGACGGGTAAGCATTGGATATCTTGATGTAGGAATAGGCGCTGAAGCTGACAATCACCGCAGCAGCCAGAAATGCCAGTGGGAACAATACACCCGTCATCTGCGCCATTTGCCCAGTCAGTGCAAAAATACCGGCACCAATCATGACGCCGGTGCCCAGCATTACGGTTCCGGGCAAAGTGAGACTGCCCTTCTGATACTTAGTGCTTCTATCCTGGCCCTCGCTCATTCAATCTCCCGTTACTTGCGCTTCATCGGCGGAATTTTTGAGCAGCAAAACGGCTCATGCCTGGCATTGGCCCTAACGTTTTCATCCGTAAACTGATACCAGGACAGCTTCTTTCGGATCCACCAACCGGATTTAACGTGGCCACCGTGGGTCTTGAGCAATTCCAGTAGCTCATCTATGGACCAATGACTACCATCATAGATTACATCCAGCTTGTTTGTTGGTTTGTGTTCGGCAAAGTCAACATAAGGAAGATGGTTGAGCTCCTGAACAAAATCTTTCCACTGCCTCTCATCAAGCCCTTCAATCGGCAGTTTCCTGCGCAGCAGAAAGCCCTTCTGGATGGTGCCTTTATGTGATTCAGTCATGGAATAATACCTCCTGGCCGGTTATTTCATTTTCATCACAGCACCCCAACCTGAATTGAGGCTGAAAGGTGTTATTGCAGATAAGCGAGCACGCCGCCTACGCAGACATGCCACGCCTCTCGTCGGCCATTCAAGTAGCATCGCACACTGGCTCTTAAAAAGAGTGCCATTGGATGGCTGTAGCTTTTTTTCTGTACTAGGCTTCAGCGAAAGTTCATTTTTCAGGAGTCGGGAATATGCTTTCAATAAAAAAGCTCACAGTCGTTATTGCCTTGATCACCTTTCCTGCGTGGGCCTTTGCCCAGAGTGATCAGAATCGCTCCCAGGGCCAACAGCCTGGCATGATGATGAATCAAGAACAGATGCAGCAGAACTGGTCACGTATGGATGAAATGATGCAGCGTGCCGGAAAGGCAAGCTCGCCCGATGAGCGACAGCAACTCATGCAAGAACACTGGGAGGTGATGCAAGAGCAAATGGGCTTGATGCATGAGGGGCTAAGAGGCTCACACCGAGGTCGGGGAGGCCAGGGCATGATGAACAGCCCTCAATCAGCAAAAAACAGAGATACAGCTTCCTCTGGTGATCAGAATATTCAGGAATTACATGAACGCCTGGATCAAATGCAGCTAATGATGGATCAATTGATTCAGCGCCAGCAGCAACTTGAAAATCAGTAAAAACCTGATCCTTCTTGAACTGCTCAGCGTTGAAGCTGGTAAGGGCGAGCAGCAGCTTCTGCAACAACTTGTATCGAAAAGGCTCTGACAAACTCATTAAAAAGTTTGCCGTCAAAATACAGCTGAACCACCGGTAAGGAAAAAATGCCACGGCCTGCACATAACTGAGCGCCCTTGGTTTGGCAGTCAATATAGATGAGCTTCATTTTCGGGAAACGTTCGGAAAAGACGGCTTCCAGTTGAGGTTTGATAACCTGGCAAACACCACACTGTTTACCGCCAAACAACACCAAGAATGCCTTGTGCTGACTTAAAGCTTGATCCCACTCGGCAGTGGAAATCAATTCTTGCATTACTGGCATGGCAACCTCTGAGCCTTAGTATTAAAGCCAAAAAGATACGGCTTAATATATCAAAGAAGAGCCTGAAAATTCAGGCTCTTCCCTGTTTTTACCCAGCGGCTTGCCATCAGAACATTAAACGAGCGCCGATCACTGCAAACCACTCACTGGGTTCGCTTCCTGCAGCTTCTGCCCAGTCTTTGCGATCACCGTAAAGGCGTTCGTTGACCACGCCGACATAGGGTGAAAGAGTGCGGCCCAGGAGGTCACGGGAAAGGCGGAAACCCAGCTCAGTCGCGTTCAGACCTTTGGCCTGGCCGATTTCCAAGTCTTCGTGGAAACCCACCTTAACGTCCATTGCTGCGCTGAGAACCCAGTAGTTGGTCAGCAGGATTTCATATTCCAGATCCAGATCAGCAGAAGCCTTGTTGTTATCACTCCAGTAAAGATTGGCATCCATCTCAATCCACTGGGGTGCCAGGCCCGTTACCCCGAACATGGCATAGTAACGATCCTCGCCTTCCGGTGTATCCAGACGCACACCTGCCTTGACATCAAAAAAATCTGAAACCGGTTTCTGAATCAGGAGGTTATTCTGCAGCGAAGAAAACTGGCTTTCTTCCAGATCGTATTCCCCGCTGGGTTGCCAACGAAAGGTCAGTTCATCGCTGCCATAGGACAGATCGCCCTTCCAGGCCAGCAAGTCTTCATCACCCGTGCGGTATTCCAGCTCTTCAAAAGACACACCCCAGAAATGACCACCACTCATGGCCTGCACGGGGCTGGAAAGCAGCCAACCCGTCAAAACAAGACCACCTATCTTGTGCCAGGGCTTCATGCATCACCTCCTTCAACAACGACTTTCAAAAACATGCCCGCGCTGGCATGGTTAAAAATATGGCAATGGAATGCCCACTCACCGGGTTCATCCACTTCCACATCGAAGGCAACTTCTGTGTTCGGATTAACGCTGATGACATGCTTGGTGGGGTTATCGCCCCTGGCACCCACATTCAATAAAGACCACATGCCATGAAGGTGCATGGGGTGCGCCATCATGGTTTCATTGATGAAACGAATCTTGACCCGCTCACCATATTGCAGGCGCAACGGCTCGGCATCTTCAAATTTAACGCCGTTGATACTCCAGATGTAACGTTCCATATTGCCCGTCAGACGCAGAACAATTTCCCGCTCCGGTTCACGGTAGTCATAACGAGGCTGCTGGGCACGCAGGTCAGCATAGGACAGGAATTTGCCGCCAGCTGCAGCCTGAGGCAAAAGCCCGCTGCCCGGTGCATAAAAAGGATCGGCTGCGTCCATCGCACTATGATCCATGCTGCCATGCCCCATACTGGAGTGATCCATGTCTGAGCCGCTCATTTCAGTGTCACTCATGTTGCTATGATCCATGCCGCCATGCCCCATATCAGCCATGGTCAGCAAAGGTGGCTCGCGCATCTCGGGGACAGCGGCGGTCATGCCTTCACGGGGAGCCAGGGTGCCTCTGGCATAACCCGTGCGGCCCATGGATTCAGCAAACAGGGTGTAGGCCTTGTCTTCACGCGGCTGAACAATCACGTCATAGGTTTCCGCCACGGCCAGTCGCAATTCATCCACAACCACGGGCTGAATGTTGTTGCCATCGGCAGCAACAACGGTCATTTTCATGCCGGGAATACGGAAATCAAAATAGGTGGAGGCTGAAGAGTTGATCAAACGCAGACGAACCCGCTCACCCGGTTCAAACTGGCCTGTCCAGTTTTGATCCGGCCCCTTGCCGTTGATCAAACCGGTGAAGCCCTGAACATCTTCAATGTCCGTCTTCATCATGCGCATGTTGCCCCAATCCCAGCGATCCTTGACCGTGGCCAGGAAGCCGTTTTCGCCAATATCACTGAAAAAGTCGGGCAGGGTTTGCTCGGTGCGATTGTAATATTCAGCGGAGTTCTTCAGGTTATGCATGATCTGCGCCCCTGCATCAGGGTGCTTATCCGCAAGCTGAACTACATAATCACGATCGTAACGAAAAGGTTCTCTGTCCTCTGCCTCTATCACGAGGCTGCCGTAGGCACCATCGGGTTCCTGAAACCCGGAATGACTGTGATACCAGTAGGTGCCGTTCTGACGAACCGGGAAGGTGTAGGTGAAGGTTTCGCCGGGCTTGATACCATCAAAACTGATTCCGGGTACGCCATCCTGATCGGCTGGCACGATCAGACCATGCCAGTGAATGGAGGTGTCCACATCCAGATTATTGGTGACTTTGATGGTTGCTGTCTCTCCCTCCTTCATACGCAGGGTCGGGCCGGGTGAAGAACCGTTATAGCCCACCCCGATTTTGGTGAAATCCCCTGTGTCGATCATTACAGGATCAACACTCAGCTCATATTCCGCCGCCAGAAGAACGGCCGGGAAAAGCAGTGAGCCGGTGAAAACAGCTATTTTTTTCAACGTTCGCATACTGCGCCTCTTTCATCGAGTTACTGTTGGAAGTGGAAGTTACCCATCATTCCCGCCTGATAGTGGCCCGGCAGGTTGCAGGCGAATTCGAGATTTTTGACCGGCTCGTTAAAAGTCCAGATCAACTCTCCTGTTTCTCCAGCTTCCAGTAACAGGCTGTTGGGATCATCATGCTTCATGCTGCGGCCATCGCCCATGTCCATTTGCATGGCCTTCTGGTTGATCTGGCCGCCCTTAATGGCTCCGTGCTCAACCATCATTTGCATCATTTCCTGATGGCCTTCGTGCATGTCCGGGGTTCCCACCGAGAACTCATGCACCAGTTTGCCTTTGTTGGTCACTTGAAAACGGATGGTTTCACCGGCCTGGATGTCCAGATTTTCAACACCGTAGTAGTTGTCGTGCATCTCAATATCAATGCTGCGATCCACCTGCCCAGGCTGGCCGGGTTGTCCCATGGCTTCTCTTTGCTGATCACCATGTCCGGGTGAAGCATTCACCACACCGGTGAAACCCCACAAAGCGAGAAAAAAACCTGCTGCCAAAAAGGTACTTGTACTCCTGGCTTTCATTTTTTGTACTCCTGCTCTTTGCTGTAGCTGTCTGGATTGACGCTGGCAACTTTGCAGGAGCAAACTGAATCCTTTCTGAAAGGCTGCCGATATTCTTTTTCAGCAAGAATTCAGCAGGATGCCTGAAACTGGAAGGTCAAAAATCACGCGGGAGTAACGGGCAATGCGTTTATTACTGGCAGAAGATGATGCCTTGCTGGGCGAATCTCTTTGCAGTCAATTACAGCGAGCAGGCTATGCCGTGGACTGGACCGACCGGGCCGATCAGGCACTGATCCTGGGGCGTCAGGAGGATTACCGCCTGGCGATTCTGGATCTGGGGTTAAAGGAAGGCAGTGGGCTGGATACCCTGAAAGGATGGCGAGCCGAGCAGATCAAGCTACCCGTATTGATACTCACGGCCCGTGGTGACTGGCAGGACAAAGTCAACGGGCTTAAATCCGGGGCGGATGACTACCTTGCCAAACCTTTCCAGATGGAAGAGTTACTGGCGCGTCTGGAAGCTTTGAGCCGACGCAGTGAAGGACGACTTCTGAGTAAGCTGGTTGTGGAAGGCTATGAGCTGGATGAAGAACGCCAGCAAATTATCACGCCTCAGCAGGATACCCATCATTTAACGGGAACTGAGTTCAGATTGTTGCGCTGCCTGATGAGCAGGCCTCAGCGCATTTTCCCCAAGGAAGCCCTCATGGAGCAGCTTTACAGCCTGGATGACAATCCTTCCGAAAATATCATTGAAGCTTATATCCTGCGATTACGCAGAATGCTGGGCAAGGAAGTGATCCTGACTCTTCGCGGCCAGGGGTATCGTTTCAATGCTTCGAATTAAGCGCCCCACCTCGATAAGATCCACTCTACTGCTTTTATTGCTGCCTTTTGCCACCTTCTTCATGCTGCTGGCCTGGATCATCCACGGCATGCTTTTGGATCGTATGTCCCGGGACTTTGTCCAGCAACGCCTGACTGAAGAGGCCGATTTTCTGGAAGACACTCTTGTTGAGAATCAGTTGACCGACAACCCCCTGTACCGAACGGCTGACTACTTTGAGTCTGTGTTTCACCATGCCTTTGTGATTCATTCGCAGGAAAGAACGCTTATCTCGCCGTCGCATTGGCGACCCGCTTTTGAACCCCTGTTGAACACCCGGAAAACCGGCTTCATTTCCCATCGTGCGTATTTATCCGGTTCTGACGACCCCCTGCGCCTGCTGGTGTATCGACGCGAAGTGCAAATAAACAATCAGACGATCCTGTTGCTGGTTGCTGAAGACCTCACCCAGATTAAAGCCAGTCAGAGTCAACTCCACGTCTGGGCTGCCATCGTGGTTTCAGGGCTTCTGGTAATGCTGATTGCGATGATTTACGGTGCTGTTCTTTTATCCTTGCGACCCACCGAACAGCTCCAGAAAGCCTTGTCTCGACTGCAACAGGGAGAAATCACCCGCCTGAAGCTGAATCCTTCTCCCAGGGAGTTCACTCCCTTAATCAACCAACTGAACCTGCTGCTTGAAACCCTGGAGCAGCGCCTTAAACGCTCTCGTGAAGCTCTGGCCAACCTGTCGCACAGTGTCAAGACACCTTTATCTGCGGTTCAGCAAATGCTTGAAGATCAAAGCTGTCCCTTGACAGAAGAACAACGCAGGCAAATGGCCCTGCGCCTTAAAGACGTCCATCACCAGCTGGAAAAAGAGATGCGCCGCAGCCATTTTGCCGGACCCCAGGCCGGTCAGAATGCAAAACCGGTACGTCAGGCTCGTGATTTACTCTGGGTGCTGGGCAGGCTTTATCCTGACAAGCATTTTGAAATGGATATTTCCGTGGATATGGATCAATGCTGGCCTGTGGAAGAGCAGGACATGAATGAGTTGCTGGGCAATCTGCTTGATAATGCGGGCAAGTGGGCAAAAAGCCGTGTTCTGATGAAGCTGGCAGAAACCCCGGACAATCTGGAAATTCACATTCAGGATGATGGTCCGGGTGTTGACCCCCGGAACTTACAGGAACTCGGTACCCGAGGGCTGCGCCTGGATGAGCAGAAACCCGGTTACGGTCTGGGCCTGGCCATAGTCCATGAAATAGTTACACGTTATGGTGGTCATCTTGTTTTCACCAACAGCCCCGGCCTGCAAGTCAGCATTTTTCTTCCCGGAAAAATACACTGACTTCAGTTTCGATTCAGCCTGTTTGATTACTATGACCTCACTGGCATTACAGCAGCCAGTTGGAGCGATAGCGTAATCTTTGCCCGGCTCATTCTGAGCCGGGCTTTTTTGTGTGCAGGTTTCACTGATTGTATTCCCCTCACCTGGATGGTATTCATATGCACATCTTATATCTGCTTTTTCGGAGACTTTAATGCTGTCGTCCCTTCTCAGCCGTTGCAGCCATTGGCTGCCGGTAAATCGCAGCGCATTTGCGATGATCTGCCTGTTCGGTTTATTGCTGATCACCATCAGTCCCGAGGCTCTGGCTCATGCCGTTGCTCAGGGCGACAAGGGCTATATTCAGGAAATCACAGGGATACACCTTGTATCCTTTATCTACCTGGGGGCCAAACACATGGTCACCGGCTATGATCACCTGCTGTTCCTGCTGGGTGTGATTTTCTTTCTATATCGCATGCAGCATATCGCGCTCTACGTCAGCCTCTTTGCAGTGGGGCACTCGTCCACCATGCTGCTGGGCGTGTACTTCGACATCGGCATCAACAGTTACCTCATAGATGCCATCATCGGCCTTTCAGTAGTTTACAAGGCTCTGGATAATCTTGGTGCCTATCAGCGCTGGTTTGGTTTTCAGCCAGACACCCGCGCTGCCACGCTGATTTTCGGGCTCTTCCACGGTTTTGGGTTATCAACCAAGATCATCGAATATGATATTTCGCCGGATGGGCTTCTGCCCAACCTGTTGGCTTTCAATGTCGGTGTCGAGATCGGCCAGCTGCTGGCCCTGAGTGCCATTCTGATTCTGATGGGCTATTGGCGACGCCATGCCAGCTTCTGGCGACATGCTTATACCGCCAATGTCAGCATGATGAGTGCCGGGTTTATTCTTATTGGCTATCAACTGACCGGCTTCTTTGCGGCTTGATTTTTTCAGAGGTGATTCACCATGTATAACTCCAACCAACCTTCCCGCGCCGAACTGCCGTCTACCGGGCAGCTCATCCGCTCCACTCTGCTGGCACTTATTGCTGCTGTGGTTATTCTGCTGACGGTGGTGCTCCCGGCTGAATATGCCCTGGACCCAACCGGTGTGGGCCGCTGGCTGGGCCTGACCGAAATGGGAGAGATTAAGCAGCAGTTGGCAGAAGAGGCAGCAATGGAGGAGAATCCTCCCGAACCGGCTGAACCGGTTGCCACCACGAAAGTTGATGAAGCTGTCGCTCCTGAGGCAGTGAATGCAGTGGATGCATCCGAGACCGAGGCTGAGACCGAGGCTGAAAAAACCTGGCGTGATGAAGTCAGAGTCACCCTGACACCCGGTCAGGGCACCGAATTCAAACTGGTGATGAATGAAGGCGATGTAGCTCGTTTCAGCTGGGAAGGAATTGAAGGCCCGCTCAATTACGACACCCATGGCAATGCCAAGGGCCAGTCCGTTTCTTACGAAAAAGGGCGCGGTGTCAGAAGTGACGAGGGTGAGCTGACCGCTGCCTTTACGGGCAAACATGGCTGGTTTTTCAGAAACCGAACCTCGGAAGAGGTAACCCTGGTTTTGCAGCTGGGCGGAGATTACCGGGAAGTCAAACGGGTGCTGTAAAGGAGCGGCAGGTTGGCTGTTTTTGCGGCCAACCTGCAGCGGGTCAGTTAAGGCTTACTGATTGTATTCTGACCAGACTTCAAGCTGCTGTTTTTCCAGATCAAAGCTGACCACTTCATAAGGGTCCTTGCGTCCCGTTTCCATGCCGGGTGAACCATGCGGCATACGCGGTACCGCCAGACCGTTGATTTCCGGGCGTTCACTGAGCAACCGCTTGATATCGTCGGCAGGAACGTGGCCTTCAATCACATAGCCGTCAATCACTGCCGTGTGGCAGGAAGCCAGTTGATAAGGCAGGCCCAGTTCCTGTTTTTTGCTGTTCACATCCTGCAGGTTATGGGTTTCCACCTCAAAGCCTGCTTCCTCAATATGTGTGACCCAATCCTTGCAGCAGCCGCAGCTGGCACTTTTGTAAACCTGCATCACGGAATCCGCCCAGGCTGGACTGGCCAGCAACAGGGAAGCAACCAGACTGATCCAGAAACTTTTCTTGAACATAAACATCATCCTCATGGTTATTTAGTGAAAAGATACTTCAGCAGAGCGGCTATCCCCAACACGATCAGCAACAACAAGCCCCATCCGATCAAACCCATGGGCATCATTCCGCCCATCATGTTAAAACCTTCATTAAAATGCATATTTGCCTCCTCAGTCAGTGATACGAATACTGGACATCATGCCCATTTCTTCATGTTCGATAATATGGCAGTGGAACATCCATTCTCCCGGCTGCCGAAACACCATTCTCAGCTTCATTTTCTGATGCGATTTCAGGTTGACCGTATCCTGCCAGGCCGCATATTCAGGTGAATGCCAGTCACCTTTCCAGTTCTGGATAGCCACCACCTGGAAATGCGTGCCGTGGATATGGAAAGGATGGTCCATGCCTGAAGCATTGAAAACCTCCCATTCTTCAACCTTGCCCACTTTGCCTTCAAACATGACATCACCCGGTGAATAGGCTTCACCATTCAGCAAAAAACGCATCGGTGGGCGACCATCCTGGTGATGTGGTCCCCGCATACCGCCACGACGCCCCATCGGCATGTCTTCGCTGAGATCGACCCGGCGCTGGATTTCCGGCTCACCCAGTGGCTGAATTTCCTGAAGACGGGCAGGCAGTTCGACGGCTGGTCGCACTTCACCCTGCCCGGTCACCAGCGTCAGCAGTGTTTCGGTTTGCTCACCCTGAACCAGCATGGGCGGCCCTCTTCTGCCCCTGTCATAAGGCAGGCTCAGGAGTTGAAAACGCTGCTTTCTGGATTCACTAGCTGTGACCAGCAGATCACAACGCTGACCGGGCACCAGCAGCAATTCATCCAGAGCCACCGGTTTTTCCAGATAGCCGCCATCGGTTCCGATCAGTTGCAGGTCATGCTCCTGAAGATTCAGACGCAGATAGCGCCCGGCACAGGCATTGACCATCTGCAGGCGGAAGGTTTCACCCGGCGCCACTTCCAGCTGAGGATTGCGCTGACCATTGACCAGCACCAGATTGCCTTCACGACCATTCATCCAGTCCGGGTGAATGGAAGGTGCAACCTGAGCCTGTTCATCCAGGCGCAAATCAGTGACCACCAACAAGTGGGAAGCAATACTGGCAGGCACCGGGTCCTGCCTGGGGTTGACCAGGAAAACACCCGCCAGACTGTGAGCAATCTGCTCGGCGAGATAATCATGGGGATGGGGGTGAAACCAGTGCAGCCCGGCATTGCCTTCCGGCACCGTAAAGCGATAGGTTTTTTGCTCGCCTGCTTTAATCAGGTCATGGGGTGCCCCATCCTGATCCGCAGCAATTCTAAGGCCATGCCAATGAATGGTGGTCGGTTGGTGCAGTTGGTTGTCCACAGCCACTTCAACTGAGTCACCCTCGGTCACTTCAATCAGGGGCGTCAACTTGCCATCGTACAGCCACAGGCTGGTTTTGCGATTTTCCACCAGGGCAACTTCGGTGGGCGCTATGCGCATCCGGGTACTGAAACCCCTGTCGGAAGCCTGGTTGGTCAAGCGGGGCAGACTCTTCAATGCCTGGTTTTCAGGCAGATCTTCAGGGCGGATGCCACTGGAGAAACCCGAAAAAGGAGATGCACTGCCCTGGCTGGTGAAGACACCAACCGCCAGAGGGGTCATCAGAAAACCCAGCGCACTCAGGCGCAGGAAATCACGACGCTGCATGATAAAAACCTCTTGCTGATCAATTAAAAAAACAAAAAAGGCCGATCAGGCAGAGAGTTTCGGGGGGCGCTCGATACGCAGGGAAAAAGACTGGTGGGTGGGAAGTCTGGAAAGAAACAGGCGATCTGCCAGAAAAGAGGCTTCAGTGGAAGTCACCTGAGGAATCAGCGAGAAGTAATGACACTGAGCACACTGGTCAGCCTCACAATTCATCTCTTCCATATCCATGGCCTGCTGATGAGCTGACTCACAGGCTTGTTCGCAGGGTTCTTTGATGGACGGGTGCTCTTTCTCCCAGGTGACTGACTGATCAGTAGCCATCACCTGGCCTGAAAACAGGGACAACAGAAAAACAACCAGTAAAAACCGGTTCAGACAGGTGTTCTTCTGTTGATGAGTAAGGTTCATTTAAATTAGGAGCCTCTACCAGGGCAAAAGTTCACCGTTACTATGCCAGAAGCTGCCGGTATTCTCCAGATTCAAATCAGCAATACGTGCAGCCAAACCCTGGGCTGCTTCCTCGGGAGTGATCAAACCACCAAAGTTGACCATGCGGGTTTTGACAAAACCGGGGTGCAGAAGAGCCACAGCAATGCCTTCAGGCTTCAGATCCATGGCCAGGGATTTGCCGAAGGCATTCAAAGCCGCCTTGGAAGCCCGATAGCCATAACGACCACCTGAGTCATTGTCGGCAATGGAACCCATGCGACTGGTGATCAGAGCTACCTTGCTGCCTTCTTTCAGGTTGGGCAGCAGCGCTTCGGTCACTTTCAGAGGTGCATAGGCGTTGATTTCCATTTGTTTGCGAATGGAATCCAGGTCCAGCTCACCCAGCTTTTCATCCGCCAGCAGCCCGGCATTGTTGATCAGCAGGTCAATTTTCCTGCCGTTGAGGCTGGTGATCATCTCGGCGATACCTTCCTGCCGGGTGACATCCACCCCTGCAATGATTTCTGCAGCCACCGCTTTTAATTCATCCGAAGCCTGACGGCAGACACCGACAACCGCATAACCTTCCTTTGCGTAGTGACGCGCCAGCTCCAGACCGATACCCCGGTTGGCACCGGTAATCACAGCCGTTAAAGACATACTAACCTCCTGAAAAAATTCAGCTCGAATAAACACCGGCCCAAACCAGGCCTGCTGCCAAAGTCAGAGGATAAAGATGACACAGAGCCACATTCAACCCCATAAAGGGAACCAACTCCTGCAGCTTGTTGGCCTTGGCCACAACGCCACGCATCAGAATAACCGCCGGAATCAGGGTTACCAGACTCAACAAGGTTTCAGGAGGCAACCAGGCCTGCCAGACAGCAACCAGTAAAACCAGATAGCTAACAACCAGAAAACCTATAAAAATCCAGGCACTGGCTTTACGTCCCAGAACAATCGGATAGTGCCTGCGCCCCACCTGCTTATCGGCTTCCACATCCGGGAACTGATTTAGCAGTAAAAGGTTGCTGACCAGCAGGCTGACAATCATAGCTAACACCCAGGCAGCAGCTGATAACTGATCCGTGAACACCCAGAGAGCGCCCAGCGTCATCAACATACCAAATCCAACACCGGGGGCCAGCAAACAAAAGAAGGGGGAGCGGTTGATATACTGGGTGTAGGCATAAATCATCAGCACCCCCGGCACCCCAATCCACAGCAGCTCCCAACCCTGCTGCAAGGTAATCCACAAACCCAGAGCAACCACCAGAAACAGGGTTACCAGAGCCACCACCAGGGCCTGCCCGGCCTGATCAGGATACTTCAGCAAAGTACCGCTGCCACCACTGAAAGGTGTTCTTTCCGTCAGATAGTCCAGCCCGGAACGAAAATCAAAATATTCATTGAATGCATTGACGCTGATGTGAGCAGCCAGGGCCACCAGCAACACCAGAAGCACAGAAAGCCAGTTCAGAGCCCCACTGGCATACCAGCCCCAGGCTGCCGCCAGAGCCATACAAGCCAGGGTCAAAGTCAAAAAGTTGGGGCGCGCCACACCGACCAGTAATTTCAACACCGCAGAAATCCTTTAAATAAAAGGCAATATTAACACGGAGCCTGATGAAAAAACGGTTACTCCAGTATCCAATGTTTCAGGCCGGTTTCCTGCAGAAACACCTTCGCCCCAGAGCCTTGAAGGAGAGCCAGGCTGGCTACCAAACCACTTTGCACACAGCTGGGAGCCGCAACCGTCACTGATCGGGGTGCATCTTCCAGGGGCCATCCGGTTCGGGGATCAAGCAGGTGACTGTAGCGCTTGCCCTGATGAATCAGATATCGCCGACTGTCTCCTGAGGTTGCCATTCCTCCGCGACTGATTTCCAGTACCTCGGAGGCCTGGTCGTCTTCCGTAGGCGATTCGATCCCCACCCGCCAGGGCTTTCCCTTATCTGCTGGGCCACTGCAAGCCAGATCGCCGCCCAGATTAACCAACAGCCCTGGCTGTGAAGATAAGGGCAATTGCTCGGCTTCCAATTGTTGCATCATCAAACCCAGTGCACGATCAGCCGCGTATTCCTTGCCCAAGCCGCCAAAATCCAGCTCCATGCCCGACGGCAGAGTCAGCCAACCGCCTGCCACTTCACCTTCAGCCGTGGGCGCATCACTTTGCCAATTGAGCTTGCCCCAACCCACTTGCGGCAAGAGAGCCTTTACAGCTTCCGGTGAAGGTAAGCGGTCACTGCCATCAAAGGTCCAGGCCTGGCGCAGAATTCCGGAGGTGATATCAAACAAGCCTTCTGACAGCTGCCAGGCTTGATCGGCAAAATTCAGCAAACGCGCTGTTTCTGCGTCAACTCTTTGAGGCTGATCTGGGTGACGATGCAGCTGAGCGAACAGGTTATCCTGCCGATAGCGGCTGTAGGTTTTCTCTATTCGCCAGACCTCTTCGGCCGCCAGGTGAGCCAATTGCTCAGCCTGTTTTTTCCTTTCCTGCGGCAATGCCATCAAAAGCTCACAGGGGCTGGCCATGGCAGAAAACTCAGCCAAAAAAAAACATCCCTGCCAACTCACCTTCACTTGCCTTGTCTGCATTAAAACTTGTACCCCAGTATCCACATAATGGCCGTGGTATCCGGCAGGTCGTTCCCACTGGCAGGAGTAGTGGCCGAACTGAAGTCTCCCGTTGTTTGCTGGTAAAGCGACAGCCGGGTATAGGCTTCCTGGCCTTCCGTTACCTGATAACCATAACGGATACCCAGAGTCCAGGCATCAAAATCACCCAGGCGGTAATCAGCGGTCACCTCATCCAGCCCCGCGTTGACCTGGGATTCCAGAGCATAGGGCTGATAAAAGTCCACAGCAGACTGGGTATACCAGCGTACCTGGGGCTCCAGATAATGACGCCCCAGATCCCAACGGTATTTAAATTCCAGAGTATGCGAATTCAGACCCCAGTCATCAAGCTGGTAACGATAGCTTAAATCCGCGACATCCCCCGAACCCAGCTGGTATTTCACCTGTCCGAACAGTGCCTGCTTGATGCGTGAATCAGGACGTGACTCATAACGGTACTCCTGGGTCGTGCCACCTGGCTGATCAAGAACACTGACCAATTTATAGGGATCCGTCAGGTAACCATCGGCCAAGTTCAGGCTGTAGTTGAACTGCATCAGGGTGCGGCGGTTGATCACCTGGGTCACACCCAGCAAGAGATCGGTGACCTGCTTGTCATCTTCACTACCGGAGCGGCTGGCAGCAAAATCACTGCTGAAACTGGCTGCACCCTTATCTGCCATGGGGCTCAGACCCACCGGCAAGCCTCCTTCAGGACTGATGGTATCCAAAGACAAGCCACCTGCCAGAGTCAGGGTGGTGTTCTTCTGGTTAAGATAACGCGACAGGCTGGCATTGGTACCCAGAGACAGATAATCATGCTCACTGGAAAAGTGCCCGCCCACTGAGTAGGCCCAACTCCTGTTGACCGGAGCACTCCAGTCAGCGGAAGCAGCTACGCGCGTATCCCGAAAGGTGTCATCCAACGGGATTTCTCCAGCATCCGTGGTATAGCTGCCATTACCGGAGGGTCGGGTAAAAGTTTGCGGTTGGTCACTGGGCAGAGCACCATTGGGTGAAGCTCCGGTCAGGGTGTCCAGCACCAACTTGATATTCAACTTGGTTTCACTGTCAAAATTGCGTGTGGCACTGACAGCCGGCTCTGCTGCCTGAACCCGACTATCGCTTTCGGAATAAACCAGAACGGCAGCATCCACATCCCATTTTTCCAATTCCCCGGCCTGAACCTGATTGGGTAAACCCTGCAGAAGAGCACAGCCAATGGCAGCCAGGGTGCTTCCCAAAGGGGCCTTGTTTTTATCCAGTTTCTTTGTCATTTCATGACTCCTCATCTGACCCTAGTTGCACCCACAACCACCGCCGCCAAAGCTGCGTCCACCACTGCTGCCTTCTTTACTGAAATAAATATGATCATCCAGCCCCATCTCCACAGGTTCGCTGATCAACTGCATTTTCTGCTGCGCCAGCAAGCCCCTTTCCCAAGGCTTGACACCCCAGGAGGAACAACCACTGATCACCAGAATCAACACGAGAAGAATTAACCATTTATAAGCTTTCATCCGTTCACCCTCCATTTTCCTATTCAGTTCCGGGTTTTTCGGCCAGCAACTTCTGGATACTGGCTTCGTAGTCTTCTACCCGGCTGGCATGAAATCCGGTGTGGCTGGCCCTGAGACGACCTTGGGCGTCCAACAGGTAACTGGAAGGCATGCCAATCAGACCATAGGCTTCGGGCAGAAGAGCCTGGCTGTCATGCAGCAGGGTGAAATGGGTGGGAACCTGGGCCAGAAACTGCAGTGCATCCTCCTTGTTTTGATCCAGATTGACGCCGACCACCCGTAGCCCCTGGTCAGCGTATTTTTTCTGCATCCGGTTCATCCAGGGAAAGGATTCCCGGCAAGGACCGCACCAGGAAGCCCAGAAATCCACCAGAACCACCTGCCCCCTCAAATCATTCATTGCCACTTGACCTTCCTCCCCAATCCGGGGCAAAGGTGTATCCAGCAAGGGAGCTGGTTGGGCTTGGCTGGCTGCGGTCACTTCTGCCGCAACAGCCGCAGGAAACAATTCCGCAGCCGTCACACCGACCATCAGGGCTGCAGCAACAAACCAGCGTCCCAGACGCTGCTTTCCATTCATCATCATGCTCTTTCTCCTCAACGAGTCTTGGGGTATTGACGACATCCTCTCAGGGCCAACTTAAGGCTTCCTTAAGCCCTGCTTAAGCTGGCCTTAATGCTGAGCAGGCAAGCTGTAAGCATCAATACAAAGGAGAAGGCCGTATGAACCTGAGAATCCCATTTATTGTCTTGCTGCTCTTGCTGTCCATCACCCCTCTGCAGGCCGAGGAACCCGAGTTTCTGCCCGTGGATGAAGCTTTTCAGCCCAGCATCCAGGTGGTAGAAGGAGATCAAAATAAAATCGAAACCCATTGGGAGGTGGCTGAAGGCTATTATCTGTACCTTTCACGAATCAGTGTGAGGGCCGGAGACCAGTCCCAGGCTCTCGAATTTATTACCGAATCGGAAACCAAGGATGATCCCAACTTCGGTCTTGTCGAAGTTTTTCATGATCAGGCGCAGCTGAGGTTTATCCCTGCTCTGGCCGCCACTTCGAAGCTGCAAGTGGAAGTCACCTATCAGGGCTGTGCAGAAAAGGGGCTTTGTTATCCTCCCCAGACACGCGGCTATCAGGTGAACTGGCCGGGGAACTCGACGCCAGTCGCTGTCAATCAATCAACCCCTGTTTCCAGCCCGGATGCCACATCCACGGATACAGCTGATGGTCTGGCAGGCCTTCTGGCCAGCTCCGGCAGTGCCTGGATTCTGGGCACTTTCTTTGTTCTGGGGTTGGGGCTAACCTTTACTCCCTGCGTGCTTCCCATGCTCCCCATTCTGGCCGGAGCCATTGCCGGTCAAGGTGAAGACATCAGTGCTCGCAAGGGCCTGGCCCTGTCGCTTGCTTATGTTCTGGGAATGGCTTCCACCTATACCCTGGCCGGTGTTTTGGTTGGCTACTTCGGAGCCAGCATGAATCTTCAGGCCGCCATGCAAAATCCTCTGGCCCTGAGTGTTTTTGCCGGGGTTTTTGTGCTGCTGTCCCTGTCCATGTTTGGCTTTTACGAACTCCAGCTACCCGCCTTTTTAAGAGATAAACTCAACTCCATCGGCCAGCAACCCGGTGAAGCGGCCCCTTCGGGCATTGGCCGCTATCTGGGGTTGGCTCTTTTGGGGCTGATTTCTGCCCTGGTCGTATCGCCCTGTGTTTCTGCACCTCTGGCGGGGGCTCTGATTTATATCAGCACGACCGGTGATGCCCTACTGGGCGGTGCCGCTCTTTTTGCTCTAAGTCTGGGCATGGGGGTTCCCCTGCTTCTGGTGGGCGCTGGTGGCGGGCGTTTTCTGCCCAAGGCCGGAACCTGGATGCTGGCGGTTAAAAGCTTCTTTGGCGTCTTACTCTTGGCATTGGCGATCAGTCTTCTGGGACGTTTTCTTCCCGCCCAGATCAGCCTGCTACTCTGGGGTGCCCTGGGACTGGTGTATGCCACGCATCTGGGCAGTCTCAAGGAAGCCACTACAGGTTGGCAGAAAACCCGTCGGGGTCTGGCCGCCCTCCTTGCAGTTTATGCCTTGGCCCTGTTGATCGGAGGCCTGGCCGGGCAAACCGATCCGCTACAACCCTTGGCCGGTCTCACGGCTTCATCTTCAAATAGCTCCAGCAGCCAGGAAGAAATACCCTTGTTTACCCGCATTGAAAGTCCTGCAGACCTGCAGGCAGAGATGGCTTCAGCTCAGCAGGCTGGTCTGCCCGTGGTGCTGGATTTCTACGCCGACTGGTGTGCCAGCTGTCTGGTCATGGAGAAAGAAGTCTTCAGGCATATGAATCCATCTGACTACTCCGGCCAGGTGCGCTTTTTGCAACTGGATGTGACACGTAATACCGGGGAGCATACTGATTTTATGCAGCAATGGGGGTTGTTTGGCCCCCCGGCCATTCTTTATTTTCAGAAAAGTGGTGAAGAACTGCGCAGCCTGAGGACTGTGGGTGAATTGAGCCTTGAGGAATTCCGCAAGCACCTGCAGACTCTGGAAAGCGCCTCGAACCGCAACACCTAACCGGAACACCACTATGCGTTTACTGCTGATTGAAGATGACACCTCTCTGGCTCAGGGAGTACGCACCACTCTGAAGCCGGAAGGTTATACTGTGGACTGGCTGGCCGATGGCCGCCAGGCCCTCTTCGGGCTGGAAAACGAAGTCTTTGATCTGGTGCTTCTGGATCTGGGTCTTCCGGGAATGGATGGTCTTTCATTGTTGAAAAAAATCCGCAGCCAGGGCAAGGATGTGCCCGTACTGATTCTTACCGCCAGGGATGCTGTCGATGACCGGATTGCCGGGCTGGATGCCGGGGCGGATGACTATCTGATCAAGCCCTTTGACATTACTGAGTTAAAAGCCAGGGTCAGGGCTCTGCTGCGGCGCAGTGGAGGCCGCTCACAGACCGCCATCCAAATCGGGCCATTAGAAATCAATCCACAAACCCAGCAGGTTTTTCTAAGCCAGGTTCCGGTCAGTCTGACCCGACGTGAATTTGCATTGCTGCATGAACTGGCCAATCAACCGGGCCATGTTTTCACACGGGATCACCTGCAACAGCTGCTTTACGGCTGGGATGACGATGTCGAAAGCAATGCCCTGGAAGTCCATGTCCACCACCTGCGCAAGAAGCTCTTTACCCAGCTGATACGCACCATCCGGGGAGTGGGCTATCTCCTCGACAAGGATGCCCGGCCATGAAATCAGCATCCATTCGTGCACGCACCTTGGGATGGGTGCTGCTTCTGTTCATTAGTGTCAGTGGAATCATTGCCTGGAGCAGTTTTCATGATGCCACTCATGAGGTAGAAGAACTCTATGATGCTCATCTAGCCCAACAGGCCCGCTTGATCGACAGCCTTCTGGTGGGAATGGATGCCACCAGTATGAGTCAGGTGGCCAAGTTACGCCTGCTGAACACCATGGAACAAACCACCTTACAAACCCCGGACACAGGCAAGAGCGGTCATCAATACGAAAGCAAGGTGGTTTTTCAGGTCTGGAAAGATGAGCAATTGGTTTTGCGTTCCCGTAGTGCTCCTTCAGGCCAGTTGACCCAAAAGCTTCAGGGCTATGTCAATGAACGGGTGGATCAGCATATCTGGCGGGTTTTTGTACTCAACCAGCCTTCCAATGCTTATCGCATCCTGATGGCAGAACGAGATGATGTTCGAGGTGAACTGGTCAGCAAGATCGCTTTACGCACCCTGCTGCCCGATCTTTTGGGCATTCCCCTTCTGGCATTATTGATCTGGTGGGCGATTGGCCGAGGCTTTCAGCCCCTCAATCAATTGGCAGAGTTGCTGCGCAAGCGCGACCCCCGATCACTGCAACCTCTGGCACTATCTCCACTGCCCAAAGAGCTGGATACCATTCAGGAAGCCGTCAATCTGCTGATGCTTCAGCTCAAAGAGCTTCTGGCTCGCGAGCAACGCTTTATTGCTGATGCGGCTCATGAATTGCGCACCCCCCTGTCAGTTCTGAGCCTGCATACCCAGAATGCTTTACAGGCTGCTAACCCGAAGGAACAACAGGAATCTCTTCAGGAGTTGCAGCAAGGCATTGAGCGCACCACCCGTATCGTTTCCCAGTTGCTTACCTTGGCCCGCCTGGAAC
The DNA here is from genome assembly GCF_044810985.1 of Marinospirillum sp. Classification (GTDB taxonomy): domain Bacteria; phylum Pseudomonadota; class Gammaproteobacteria; order Pseudomonadales; family Halomonadaceae; genus Marinospirillum. The sequence continues at coordinate 2,649,605 of NZ_CP085242.1, read as the reverse complement.
CGGATACCAAACAGCAAAGGGTCAAGGTCAACCCTCTAAAAGTCACACGGGATGTACTGGCGGAACTGGCCCCTCTGGCCTGGCAGGACAAGGTGGAATTGCAGCTTCTCAATGAAGAAGATACCCCCTGGGAGTTGCAACTGGAGCCGGGCAGTCTGGAAATTCTGTTACAAAATCTGGTCACCAATGCTCTGCGCCATACACCCAAAGGCCGTCGCATTGCCGTTCACTGGCAGGTCACTCAGGAGGACAGTTTGCAGGTCGCAGTGATTGACCAGGGGTGTGGGGTCAGCGACCAGGAAAAGCCTCTGTTGCTTCAGCGTTTTTACCGCAAAGGCAGTTATACCGGCTCGGGGCTGGGGCTAGCCATCGTTGCCCGCCTTGTAGAGCGCCACCAGGCCCGGCTGACGCTGGATGACACTCCTGGCGGGGGGCTTACGGTCAGGATTACCTGGCCAATGGGAGGTCACTCCCAGCGGGTCGCCTCCTGCTGAGGGTAGAAATGGATATTACGCCCATCGACGCAAAGCTGAATGACCTCTTCAGGCTGGCCCTGGGCATTCAATTCCACCAAACCGATACCCGCAGCATTCAGCAGGCGCTCACCTGAGTCAGCCTGTTCAGGTTTGCGGGGTATGATTTTCATCTGGCGACGCTTGGTGAACCAGTTCAGTGGTGAGCGGGGTGAGTAAAGCCAGCGATTCAAGCGATCAAACCAGTCCAGCAAGCGTGCGGGGAATTCATTCTTAATCCCGCTGCTGGTGATTTGCCAGATATCCGGGCCACGTTGATGACCCCGCAGTTCAATATCGTACATAAAGGAATAATGAACATCCCCGGACAGGATGACAAAGCTCTGCGGTGTTCTGGGGTGGCGAAAAAGATTCATCAGCGCATAGGCTGAACCTGGATGGGCCATCCAGTTTTCGGCATCCACCATCAAGGGGTGACCCACCCAGGTAAAGAGTCTTTGCACGCCTTCAATCAACTTGACCCCAAACATGGGAGCCGGAGACACCAGAACCACGGCCTGATGCTCCAGAAGTTCATGCTGCAAATCGGTTAAAGCCTCCCAGTCCATCAGCCCGGAAGGTTTATCGGGGGAAACTTCCGAGCGCCAGCGATGAGTCCGGGTATCCAGTACCAGCAGCACTGGCTCGGTCGGCCAGTGATAATGCCAGGAGGGGAAGCGTAACAACTGATAGGCCAGTTCATCGTGATCCTTTCCACCGGGTTGACGTACAACCTGGGCAATGGCTCCCTGCAAATCATCGGGAAACTTTTCCGGTGCATTACCCCAACCCTGACAGATCCAGTAACCCAGTAAAGCATTGCCCAGAATCCGTTGAGAAAAAGCCTGACCATAGGCGGCTTCTTCCCAAGAGGCCGTCAGGTTCCAGTCATCGGTAATGTCGTGATCATCAAAAATCATGGCCACAGGCAGATGGGCCAGGACGCGGCGTACACGGGGCAACCCCTCTACAAAAGGTCTCAGAATAGCCTGTTCCTGCTGATAAGTGCTGGCCTGGGCTGGGGTGAGCCCCTCCGGTTGCTGGCCGTCATCCAGGGTGGCGAGGGTTTGCCAGCCTGTCGGTGACCAGACCAGCAGATACATAGCCAGAACTTCCCCCAGGGTCACCAGGTGATTATGGGCCTGGTCGGCAGTGAATATGGGCTTTTGCACACCACCAAAAACCTGGGATAACGCCTGCTTTCCAGCGCGGCTTTTAGGCAACAGGTCTTCACGGTGGTAATAATAAGGTTGCTCCTGGTGCAATTGACGTGAAGAACTGATCCCGGCATCCGGTAAAGCTTCCTCGGGCAGTTGCAGTTGCTCCAGAAGCTGGTGAATGGCCACCAGCAAAGGGCCGCCCACATCATCCGCATAAATTTGGTCGCCACTCAGCATCAGCAGGGAGGGCCAGTCTTCCGGTGAGGTTTCCTCAAGCAGCTGGTCAGCTCGCCATAACCCATCACCACTGTCATGGTGAGGTTTACGGCAGGAGCCATGCAGGAGTTTTTCCAATTGGGGTTTCAGTACGAAGCCAGGATTGTCTTTACCAGGGTAAACCAGATCGGGAGCCCAATCTGACCAGCCGAAATCATTCAAACGCAGGTCATAACCAACCCAGGTGTTCTCTGGGAGAGGCTTGTCCAGTGGCAGATCCAGCAAATAGAAAAACAGCTTCTGGCCTGCACTGATTTCCCGGGTGGCTGCACGCAAACGCTCAGCATTAATGATAATCTCGGGTTGCCCGTCAGGATACAGTGTGAGATCCAGCTCAACTTTTTGTGAAGTTGCCAGCCAGAAGGTTAAACGCCGGGACGTTAAACGCCGTAAAATGGGGCCAGCCAGTACCAGGCCTGCTGCGTCACTATTCGGTGTTTCCGGTGTTTGCATAATGATTGATCCTTAGTTGACAGCTGGCCTCAAACCCATTGTTTCTGCCAGTCGCTGGTGATTTCAATTCCAGTTTTTCACCCACACCCTCTAAAAGAGCCGTAACCAGAGCCAGCCCCAGACCGGAGCCGATTACATCCGAACGATAGCGTACAAAAGGCTGGTGCAGGTTTTGCAGCTTCGCATCAGATAGGGCTTCACAGGCATTAATGACCCGCAAGCGACCGTCCGAGTTCAGAATCACCTCCACGGGCGAGCCTTCGGGTGAGTATTTCAGGGCATTATCCAGAAGGTTGTTGAGCAAAAGCGCCAGAGCTTCTGTATCCAGACTGGAATACAGAGCTTGCTCAGGTAGCTGCAGGTGCAGTCGGCCCGGATACTGGCGTGCTTTTTCCTGCACCAGAAAGTCAATCAGCGGTAAAAGATCACTCGGCTTTTCAGCCAGTAATCCGGCTCCTTCAGCAGTCGCCAGTTCCAGCAGTTTCTCTGCCAGGCGTGACAGCTCTTTGAGGCTGGACTCAAGCTGCTCACAACGTGTTTGCAGATCTGGAGTTTTGACCTGCTGATGGAGGCGCTGCACCTGGGCCAGAGCAGTCGCCAGAGGTGTACGCAATTCATGCGCAGCATTAGCCGTAAAGTTACGTTCTGCTGTTAGCGCCCGGCCCAAGCGTTCCAGCAACTGATTAATGGTCTGGCCCATGGGCTGGATTTCTGCGGGTAAAAGCCGGGTATCCAGAGGTTCCAGATGACCCGGAGAGCGTACCTGCAGCTGATTGCGATAGGCCTTGAGAGGTGCCAGGCCGCGTCGCACCCAAAAGCCAATGCCCAGCAAGCTGGCCGGTAAAAGCATTACCAGAGGAACAAGAAGAGTTGCCAGGGTTTTAAACAGGAGCTGACGGCGTTCGTTGAGGGGTTCAGCGACCTGGATAGAATAACGTCCACTGACAGCTGAAGTTGTGTAGAAACGGTGGCTTGCTGTGCTGCTGAAACCGGGAGGAACCTCCTGTGGAAAGGTGTCCGGTTGAATGGCATGAGATTGCAACAAGACAGTCCCCTGATGATCCATCACCCGGTAAGTCAGGTACTCATCATGGATATTCAAGGCAGGCAAAGACTGGCTGGAGAGGTTGCCTGTATCACGATTGAAAATTTCCAGAATGGCCAGGGGCAAAATACGCTGGCCAGTTTCCTGCAAAGCACTGTCAAAAGCCTGATTGAACTGCTGGTAGGCCAGAAAAGCGGCCACACTCACAGCCAGCAGCCAAAAACTGACAAGGCTGACGGCCAGCCGTCTTTCCAGCAGCTTCTGCAAGCTGGGTGGGTGGAATTTTTCCGCACTCATCGTTCGGCCATCCGATAGCCCAGGCCACGCCGGGTTTCTATCACCTGCGGCCCGAGTTTTTTACGCAAACGGCTGATGTACACCTCCAGAGTATTGCTTTCAACTTCTGCACCGAAGGCATAGAGACTCTCCTCCAGGCGAGATCGGCTCAAAACCTGGCCTGGATGGCGTAAAAAAGTATCCAGTAGAGCCCACTCACGTGAGGTCAGGTGCACTGGCTCCCCATTACGCTTCAGGTTACGGCTGGCCTGGTCAATCAAGAGATCACCCCACTCAATGCAGGAGCTGGCATGCCCTGATGCTCGCCGGGTGACTGCCGCAATACGGGCATGCAACTCTTCAAGATCAAAGGGTTTGATCAGATAATCATCGGCACCGGCATTCAAGCCGGCTATTCGCTCATCAACCCGGCTTCTGGCCGTGAGGATCAAGGTTGCCACGGACTGACCGGAAGCACGCAGTTCATTGAGCAAATCCAGCCCGGAGCCATCCGGCAGCATCAGATCCAGCAACAGCAAATCATAGGGTGTGGTTTCAAGGCACAGGCGCGCCGAGCGCAAATCCTCAACCCGATCCACAGCCTGGCCTCTGGCCTCCAGGTCTTCCTCAATGGCAATGCCCAATTCCGGGCTGTCTTCCACCAGTAAAATACGCATCCTACCCCCACGAGTATTCCAGTAGTCAGCATCTTAACCCGGAAAGCTGACGTTGAACTGAACAAGCTTTGGGGAAGGGCTTAAGCCTGGCGTCAGGAACCTTTGCAACAATGAGTGGTGTTACCTTCAAGGAGGCACTGCCCATGTATTTATCACCTTTACCTTTTCTATTAGCCGGTTTTCTCGGTCTTCAGTATCTGCTCTGGAGCTGGAGCCCTGAGCTTTCCGGGCAGGCATTGCTGAGCTTTGATTCACTGTTCTTTTTCAGTGGCTACCTGGCCATCAACAGCATGTCCCTTGCTCTGTTCCTGGCCAGTCGGCCAGGCTGGCTGGAGCCTTGGCTGGGCGGGCTGGATCGCCTCTACCAACTTCACCGCTGGCTGGGTGTGACTGCGCTTATTGCTGCGGTTTCTCACTGGCTGATGGAAGAGTGGGACGACTCTCTTGAACGCTGGCTGGGCCGTTCCAGCCTGGACTCGCCGGATTTTCACGGTTGGTTGGATAACTTACAGGAAGCAGCGGAAGATCTGGGAGAAGTCGGGTTTTATCTGCTGGTTTTTCTGGTTCTTCTCAGCCTTTTTCGGTATTTCCCTTACCGCTACTGGCGCTACCTGCACCTGGGTTTTCCGGTTATTTATCTGCTTCTGGCCTGGCACAGTGTATTGCTGGCTCCCTCCTCCTGGTGGCAACAGCCGATGGGCTGGTTGCAGGGAAGCTTACTCCTACTGGGCTGTCTGGCTGCTTTGCAGTCCCTGACCGGCCGGATTGGAAAGAGCAAAAAAGTCATTGCAACCCTGGATCAGGTCACCCCACTGAACAACCAGATGCTGGAAGTCACCTGCACCCTGGACAAGCCCCTGCGCCGCTACCAGCCGGGCCATTTCGCGCGGGTGACCTTTGATCGCCTGGAGGGTGCCCACCCTTTTACCCTTGTCCCTGAGTCAGGCTGTTCCAAGCGATTCAGCTTCTGCATCAAAGCTCTGGGGGATTACACTCGTCAGCTTCTTCATCACCTGCAACCAGGCCAGAAAATTCAACTGGAAGGCCCTTACGGACGTTTTTTACCCTTGAAAGCCAGGGCCAGACGCCAGCAAGTCTGGGTCGCGGCGGGTGTGGGCATCACCCCCTTTCTGGCTTGCTTGAGCGCAAGAAAACCCCTGGGATCACCACCGGTGGTTTTGCACTATGCCACCCGCAATGCCGACCGGGACCCTCTGGTGGCCAGACTGAACAAACTGGCCGCCGGACAGGAGGGTTTCACTTTGCAGCTACATGACAGCCACAAGGGCGAAAGACTCAGCGCCGACTGCCTGGAGTTCCAGCAGAAAAAGGTGGACGTCTGGTATTGTGGCCCCGAACAACTGGGCCAGACACTGCAGAAAGAGCTGAGCAACAGGAAACTCTCCCTGCGCTTTCACAAAGAGCACTTTCGTTTTCGCTGAATGATCGACTCATTCAGCTCATCGTCAGCTTGCAGGAATACACTGCATAAACACTGATCAAGCAACACCCATTATGAAAGGAGAGATACCATGATTTTTTTTAAAACTCTGCCCTGGCTTACTTTGGCACTGGCTCTTGCAGGCCCTTTGTATGCCAGTGACGATGACTGCTATGACCCCGTGGATAGCTGGCGACCCAAAAGCGAGTTGCAGCAGCAACTGCAGGACAAAGGCTGGCAGGTGGATCGCATCAAGGTGGATGACGGCTGCTATGAAGCCGAGGGAGTGGATACTCTGGGCAATCACTTTGAAGCCAAGTATTCGCCAGCTTCCCTGAAAATTCGTGAGCTGGAAATCAAATTCACTGAAGAGGGTTCTGCCAGCGATTACCTCGACCGGTAACTTTGCAAACCAGGCTCAAACGGGCCTGGTCGGACTGGCTGGCGATAACCTTTTTCCAGTACACTGAACAGCTTGTCAGCCTTCCTGCGGAGCCCTGTATGCCTTTTTCCACACCTACCCTGAACTCCAAACTGCCCCAGGTGGGAACCACTATTTTTTCCACCATGAGTCAGTTGGCTCAGGAGCATCAGGCCATCAACCTCTCCCAGGGTTTTCCTGATTTTGACGGCCCGGACGAACTCCTGTCACGGGTGGACTTTTATATCCGTGAAGGGGCGAATCAGTATGCACCCATGACCGGAGCACCGGTTTTACGCAATGCTCTGGCAGAAAAACTGCAACGCTGTTATGACCGCAGGGTGAACTCCGATACGGAAATCACGGTTACCTCAGGGGCCACCGAAGCTCTTTTTGCCGCCATTACCGCCGTGGTGCGACCCGGTGATGAGGTGATTGTTTTTGATCCGGCTTATGACAGCTATGAACCGGCCATCAATCTCAATGGTGGCAAAGCTATTCACATCCCTCTGCTGCCACCGGATTTTCGCATCAACTGGGATGCCGTGGCCGCCGCCATCACTCCCCACACCCGGATGCTGATCTTCAATTCCCCCCACAACCCCACCGGCCAGGTTCTTCAGCCTGAAGACATCATTGCTTTACAGGAGCTGGTCAAGGGAACCTCGCTTTTATTGCTGGCCGATGAAGTCTACGAACACATGGTGTTTGATGGTCAGGAACACCTGAGTTTCAATCGCTACCCCGATCTGGCCGCACGCAGCTTTATTGTTTCCTCCTTTGGCAAGACTTATCACATCACCGGCTGGAAAGTGGGTTACTGTATTGCCCCAGCCAGCCTAAGTGCAGAATTCCGCAAGGTACACCAGTACCTGACCTTCAGCACCGCCACCCCTTTGCAACTGGCTCTGGCTGATTACCTGCACGCCCACCCGGAAGCTGACCAACAACTGCCCGCTTTTTATCAACACAAGCGCGACCTGTTTAATGACCTTCTGCATGGCAGCAGCTTCATCTTCACCCCCAGTGCGGGAACCTATTTTCAGTTGATGGATTTTGCCGCTCTCAGCAACCAAGTGGACACTGAGTTTGTGCAGTGGTTGATCCGGGAGGTGGGTGTGGCAGCCATTCCTTTGTCAGTCTTTTATCAACACCCCCCCGAGAAGCTGCATTGGGTGCGTTTTTGTTTTGCCAAGGGGGAAGAAACCTTGCTGCGAGCGGCCACGCTTCTCAATCAACTATAAGATATAAACAAAATTCATTTATAATCAGGTAAACTCTGTATCAGAAAAGCATCTGGAAGAGGTTGGCTTTTTGCGTCAGTTATTGATCAAAACCCTTTTGTCTCCCTGGGCTCTATTGATTCCGCTCCCCTTCTGGGCTGCGGTGGTTGGTCTGATTCATCTGAATAGTCATCAGCTTATTGAATCAGCAGGTTATGAAATGGCGCGCCAACGTGGCGAAGTGGCATTTAATCTAGTTCAGGCCATGCGCCACTGGAACACTGAACATGGTGGCGTCTATGCTCCCTTAACCGAGCGCACACCGGAAAACCCCTACCTGGAAACTCCTGAAAAAACGATTACCTCCCCTAAAGGAGTTGATTTAACCAAACTCAACCCGGCCTACATGACCCGTCAGTTAGGCGAAATCATGCAAGGCAGTGACCTGGAAATCAATCTGACCAGCGAACGCCTGATGAACCCCGACAATAAACCGGATGCCTGGGAATCAGAAGCTTTGCAAACACTTGGGCAGGACGATAGTCAGGAGCAGGTGGAAATCGTGGGTGACCGCTTTCGTTATATGGCCCCGCTTTATATGGAAGAAGGCTGTATGAGCTGCCATGCCAAGATGGGTTATGAGGTCGGCGATCTGCGCGGTGGTTTGAGTGTCTCCTTTCCGGCCAGCTATGTGGAACGTCTGACTACAAGCCTGCATCGGGAAAGCCTGTTGACCCACCTTTTGGCTTTCCTGCTTTTGTCCGCTACGGGTAGCCTGGCAATTTTCGGGTTGGGGCGTTTGCTGAAAAGCTTGAACACAGAACGTAGCCAACGCGAAAGCATCATCAATGAACGCACCGCCAGCCTGAGTGAAGAAATCACTCGTCGTCGGGCATCACAGGATCAGCTTCAGTATCTGGCTCACCATGATGAACTCACCGGAGCCAGAAACCGGCGCTGGATTTTGCAACAACTCAAAGACCTGCTCCCAGTCTACAGCAAACAAAGTGACCACTTGGCGGTCATGCTCCTGGACATCGATCACTTCAAAAAGATCAATGATACTTACGGCCATGATGCCGGAGACGAGGTGCTCAAGGGGTTTGTAAAAACCCTGCAAAATTGTCTCAGGGAAAGCGACCTGCTGGGTCGCTATGGAGGCGAGGAATTTCTGGTGCTGGTGCCTCACAGCAATGAGCAGACAGCCATCCAGGTGGCCGAGCGCCTACGTGAAGCGGTAGCCCAAGCGACCTATTTCAGTCAGGCGGGAAACCTGAACATCACCGCCAGTATCGGGATTACCCTGACTTCAACCCAGCCCACCACTTCTGAAGAGCTGGTGAACCAAGCGGATACGGCCCTGTATCAAGCAAAAACAGCAGGCCGTAACCGCTCGGTCATCTGGAAGGATTAAAACAGCTCCGGGCGAATATGAGTCAAGGGGTTGGCCTGCTGATAGGCATGGGCCGCTCTCAACACCAGAGCATCCTGATGACGCGCCCCCACCAGTTGAAGACCAATCGGCAATCCGGCTTCAGTGAACCCACAGGGCACTGAACAGGCAGGCTGACCGGTCATGTTGAAGGGATAGGTGAAGGGCGTCCAGGTCGGCCAGCGTTTTTCCTTCCAGTCTTCCGGCACTTCCAGACCCGTGGTAAAGGCAGGAATCGGCAAACTGGGCGTCAGCAGCAGATCATATTTCTTGTGGAACAGGTTCATGCGCTCGGTTAAAGCGGCCCGCTCATTCATGGCTCCGGTGTAGTCCAGCAGAGACAGCTTTTCAGCCCAGTTCACCACTTCGATCAGGTTGGGGTCCATCAAATCCCGCTGCTTCTTGTCCAGGGCACGCACCGCATTGGCCGCACCGCCATAAAAAAGCACATTAAAGCTGTCCAGAGGGTCCTCAAAACCGGGGTCCACTTCTTCCACTTCGGCACCCAGCAGCTCCAGAACCTTCACCGCCCGAGCCACACTGGCGGCAATTTCCGGGTCAACATCCACACGACCAAAGCGTGGGCTGTAGGCAATCCGCATGCCTCTTACACCGCCTTCGATGGCCTCCATAAAGCTATCCTGACAGGGTGCCAGAGTGGTGTCCCGCACATCAGGGTTGACCATGATATCCATCATCAGCGCAGTATCAGCCACCGTCCAGGTCATGGGGCCGGGATGGGCCAGAGGAGCAAAAGGCGATGCAGGCCACATGGGCACCAGACCCTGAGTGGGCTTGTGCCCCACCAGACCGCAGAAACCGGCCGGAATACGAATCGAGCCACCGGCATCCGTACCCAGCCCCAGCGGAGCCATGCCCAGCGGAACCGCCGCACCCGTTCCACCACTGGAGCCACCGGCTGTTTTTTCCGGGTTCCAGGGGTTGTTGGTGGCACCACACAGGGGGCTGTCGGTGACGCCCTTCCAACCCAACTCCGGCGTGGTGGTACGCCCCAGGCCGACAAAACCGGCTCGGCGCAGGTTCGCCACCACCGGAGAATCCACCTCATAAGGCTTGGGATCAGAGGTTTTCGACCCCTTCAGATTGGGCCAGCCCGCGGTGACAAAGACATCCTTGATGGCCACCGGAATACCATCCAGCGGCCCCAGTTCCAAACCACGCATCCAGCGTTCTTCACTTTGCCGAGCTTGTTGGAGTGTGGTTTCTTCATCCATAAAGCACCAGGCATTGACCTGATCATCCAGGCGATGAATCTGACGAAGATAGGCTTCCGTGGCTTCCACAGGAGAAACTTCGCGGGTGGCATAAAGCTCTAAAAGCTCCAGGGCGGTCAGGCCTTCAATGCGGGTGCTGCTGGTCATGGGTCAGGCTCCTTCTCGGGTCTTTTGCGCTGATGATTCGTCCAAACTAGACCTTTTTTCAGGCCGGGGTCAAGTGGCTTCAATAACCAATCAAGAAACTCTTGACCCGCCTTGAATACCCGCCTAGCCTGAAATCTGCTGGCATCAGCAATTACTGACCATCTTTGAGCCGGGAGCTGCAAACTATGAACGATATGGATACTGAAATGTATGATCGCTCCGAGGTTTCCATGTTCGGGCCTTCCATGCATGCCATTCCCATGCCGGGTATCCGCCGGATGATCAACATGGCAGCCGACAAGGAAGATGTGATTCACCTCTCCATCGGCCAGCCGGACTTCCCCACTCCCGAACATATCATTGAAGCGCACATTGATGCCCTGCGTGCCGGGCAAACCGGTTACACCATGGACTCGGGGCTGCCGGAATTGCTGACCGCCCTCAGGGATTATTATTCCGAACGCTATGGTGTCGATCGCCTCACCGAAGACAACTTTCTGGTCACCACCGGCGCGACCGAGGCCATGTACCTGGCGCTTTCCGCCACGGCAGCGCCTGGCCGCCAGTTTATCTGCACCGACCCGACCTTTTTGCTTTACGCTCCCCTGATCCGCATGAACGGTGGCGAGGTCAAGTTGATCCCCACCCGTGCGGAACACGGTCACCAGATTGACCCCCAGGAAGTGATTGATGCCATGGGGATGCGTACTTTTGCCATTGTATTGAACTCCCCCAGCAACCCCACGGGTACGGTTTACCCACGCGAAACCGTGGAAGCCATCGTTGAAGAGGCGGCCTACCGGGGGATTTACGTTTTTGCGGATGAGGTTTACGACCACCTGATTCTGGATCACATGGACTTTCCCAGCGTGATCAGCTGTACCTCGGATCTGGATCACGTCATGTCCATTTCCAGCTTTTCCAAAACCTTCAGCATGGCAGGCCTGCGCATTGGCTGGATTATTTCCAGTCAGGGGGCCATCCGCAAACTGCGTCGTTACCACATGTTCACCACCACGGTGGCCAACACCCCCGCACAATGGGCCGGGGTCGCCGCCCTCAGAGGCGATCGCAGCTGTGTCGACGACATGGTGGCCGAGTACCGGCGACGGCGCGACCGGGTAGTGAAACTGGTCAACGAAGCCCCTTACCTGCAGGGCTATGTCCCCGAAGGGGCCTTCTACATCTTCCCCTCCCTGCCCAAAGGCACCAACGGCAGCAAACTCGCTCTGAAAATGCTGGATGAAACCGGGGTTTGCGTGATTCCCGGTGATGCCTTCGGGGAAGACTGCTCCAACTACATCCGCATCAGCTACTCCAACTCCATGGAACAAATTGAAGAAGCTTTCGAGCGGATGATTCCCTGGTTGGCCAAGCAAAAGCTGGGGAAGGATTATAAGTGATGATTCTTCTTAAAAAGTTTCAGATCCATTTTGATTCTTGAACCAGCATTATTCAGTGAGGCCGCAAGTCGGTCTCCTGGTTTCATACAAGCATTAGCACCTGCTAATTGGTTATTTTCTTCTGGATTTTACGTAAACTGTTCTCAGATACTGTCAGCCATCACTCAGGGAGCCTTGTTGTGGCCTCATTCTATCGAAATGGAACTTACGTCTCAGATTATATTCGATCAGATGGTACCTATGTCTCTGGTCATTGCAGAAATGGTAGCCATGTCAACTTTGAGGATCACTGCTCACACTACGACCCATATGTAAGTGAAACTAGCAACCTGTTTCTCACTCACTGCTTTGACTGTAATCAAGAGGTGTATTTCGTCAGGAATACAACTTATTTTGGCTGCTTCCTTGCTGATCAGATAGAGCCCGACTGGATTATTCACCCATGCTGGGAAGACAAACAGTTTGGTCAACATCGTATGGAAGTTATTATTCAATATTATCAACGGGAATCATCTCGAATTCGACATGATCAGGAAAAAAAAGCACGACAGGAAAAGGAGACAACTGACAAAGAGAGAGAGCAACAGAAAAAGCTGAAAGAAAAAACAAGGCAAATAATTGCAGATCTACCTTTAAGAGAATTTACCGAGCAATTTGAAGGCTTATACATCACTGGAATGGTCTTTGGGCATATTTCATGCCGCGACCCCGATGGCCCGTTGAACTTTTATATCGCAGAGGCATATAACAAAGAATTCAGGTTCAAGATACTTATCTGTACCGAAGACTTTTTTGAGCTGAAACCACTTGAAATAAACTGGGTAAATGTGAAGCGCCTAAAGCGTGCGAACACGACACTTCTCTACTTGGAATCAGATAAATTCAACATGAAATCAGCCAGCAAATCACAGTGGACGAAAACCCCTGGCTTGGTACCCCGTCATCTACTTCATCGCCAGCCCCGCAACTGATAGCTTTAAAACATATAACTTCTTTTATATCACATGTGTTGAAGAAGCTTATCAAAAAAGGCTTTGTTTCAGCAACATTTAAGATTCGCACCCCACCTCTGAACCCGGCTTAATTATTGAAAGATTCAAACATCTGTATCTTGCATACCTTTTAGCCTGTCATACAGCTGCTTGCTAACAAGATAAAGCCCTGAATTCTGAAAGCTATTAATACCTTCTTTCGATTTAAAATCTGCCTCTATGTTTTTAACATTTTCTTTTGATACATATCCAGAACCCAAGAGCAACTCATCAAGCATTTCTCTTGTGAAGCCATTTTCTTTTTTTACATTAATGAAACGAAGCCCTATAAAGGGTGGATTTTTTGCATTCGTGTTAGAAATGTTTAGTGCACATGCAATCCCATAAAAATCAAAAAACTCGTTAAGCTTTTCAGCCATTCCTTGATGAGCAACACTGTCAAAGAGAGACTTATGCACCTTCAAAAAATTTATGAATCCCTCCTCAAAAACAACCCATTTAATTTCATTTAAGCGGTGATCAAACGAATCATAAAAACCTGACAATTCACTGCCCAGAATGTCCCTGTAATTAAAACCAAGCGAAAAAAGAGCTACATCAAATTCGAAATAATTAAAGAATTTATTTTTCAATGAGATCTCAAGAATTCCTTCCCCCATTGATTCAGAAAACATAAAATCATACCAATCGTATGCTTTATCTGCACTGGATTGTGACAATCTTTCTTTTGATAAATCAACAAACATTTTCCTGTGATCTATATAGTTCCTGAAACTATTATTAGACTTAGTTTGACGTATCTGCTCAGCAGTTTGCTTGGTTTTGTGAAAAGCTGCCACCACCATGCCCAGCGGTATGGCTGGAGCCATTACGTAGAATGGTAATTTACTTATTTTAAGAAACGTCTCATAGCCGGATTCCGACAAGCTAAAGCTATATGCTTGCCAGATGGGTAAACCAAGGGCAATACCCAATAGAACAGGTATCAGAACCACCAGCCAGAAGAGCCAATGTTCGTGAAGGGGTTTGTGTGGATCAAGATGCCAAGAGAAGCTTTCCTTCAAAACTGACCACCAACCCTGCCAGTCACCTACTTCCTTGATCTCTTTACGCTTGGAGTATGAAACAAACGCAGCAGCCAAGAGCAGCACTGCGCCAGCTAATAAGAACAGAGTTGTCAGAAAAATAGAAGAATCGTTCATCCTGAGTCCCTACAAAATAGACCTGTCTCCCAAGGCCTGGAAAGTCTGTTACAACTCCGAGGCAGCTTCCGCTATGCGCTCTGCCTTGCGAATGGCCTGCATTGCCAACCCTTTGGGGAAGTGTTTGTTCAGTTTGTAGTCTGCGTGGTTGCGAATCTCTTTGGCTTGTTGCAAGTCTTCACTGATTCTTTTTAATAAACGACTTGCTGCTTCATCCAACTGTCTACTCCTGGCCGTGACTCTTAAACGGTTGATCAAGGTTGCATGAACGCCTTCTTTTTTAGCGCCAGGTGGAATGTCTTCCAGATCAAGATTCCGTGATTTGACGGTGTGGTACGCCGAATAGTAGGCACTGCTGGCTGCGACCCGCAGGTGAATCGCTTCTTCGTTGTTGACTGTTTTATCTTCGCCCATCATCACTGATGAAAAAGCCAACAAGTCCCTGGGTTCAATCATCCTGATCACCACAAACAAACAGAGTCGTTATCGCCTGGGATGCCTTTAAAGCAATATCCGCATCAATTAAAGCATCTATCCAGCGGTCATTGATGTCCATCACCTTGTCAAGATCAGTACTGATGTACATATAGTGGCTGATCCAGCAGTCATGCTCATCATGGCTGACTTCAATGCTTTCCGGGTAGAAAAAAAGACCTTCCTCAACTATGAATTTTGAGTAGACCTCATAGTGCTGTTGCAAATCTTCGTCGGTCACGCCCTTTTCATTCATGCAGGCAGTAATTTTGCGATAACTTTGAATTTTCGCTTCCAGCTCCGGGGTGTGCTCGCCCTGGTATTCTTCTAGAAAATGCAAAGCCTGCTGGTATTTGCCTTCACTTGTGTAGCAATCAGCTACAGCCAGAAGGGTATGAGCTGACATGCCACAGTGTTCAAGCAGGTGTTCTACCGCTTCCTGGTGAAAGCCTTGATGGTTTAAGGAAGTAACAAAGTTTTTTTCCAGCGTGGCAAGCTCCTCCCTGTCAGTAAAGTGATGCTTGGCACTTTTATAACCTTGCAGAGTGCCTTCTTTGTCCAGCAAGATTGCACTCAGTTTCATTTCCATCGCAAAGGCTTCGCCTGGATCAACTTTTTTCAGGTCAGCAATTTTCCTTTCAATTTCCTGCTTCTTGCGAAGAAACATGAATTCCTGGCGTTCGCGCACCGGCACATACCCCAAGGCAACGATCTCTTCGTTGACTTCGGAGGCAATGGTCTGTGGGGCGGGTGCTGGCATCGATACTCCTGTGGGGATAATCCTGATATATACCCAATGCTACCCAATGCCACTTACACCCGCAAGAAAGGAATATTGCAGACTGAAGAAGTTGAAGGATTACAAGTAAGCCTTGCGCAAACGCCTGGCGGCTTCAACCAGTGCCGCCAGTGCGGGGGTGACTTCTTCCCAGCGGCGGGTTTTCAGGCCGCAGTCCGGGTTGACCCAGAGGCGTTCGGCGGGAATTTTTTCCGCTGCCTTTTGCATCAGCTGCACCATCCATTCGACTTCGGGGATGTTGGGGCTGTGAATATCATAAACACCCGGCCCGATTTCATTGGGGTATTCAAAGGCCTCAAAGGCATCCAACAGCTCCATGTTGGAACGTGAGGTTTCGATGGTGATGACATCGGCATCCAGCTCAGCTATGGCTTCAATAATGTCATTGAATTCCGAGTAGCACATATGGGTGTGAATTTGGGTGGAATCAGCCGCTACAGCTGCTGTCAGCCGGAAACTGTCCACCGCCCAGCGCAAATAGCCAGTCCAGTCAGCCTGTCTTAACGGCAGACCTTCGCGGAAAGCCGGTTCGTCAATCTGAATCACTCGAATACCGGCGGCTTCCAGGTCGCGAACTTCATCGCGCAGTGCCAGAGCAATCTGCTTGCAGGTGGTTTCGCGTGATTGATCATCGCGAACAAAGGCCCATTGCATGCAGGTCAGAGGGCCAGTCAACATGCCTTTCATGGGCTTGTCGGTCAGGGACTGGGCATAGCGGCTCCATTCCACCGTCATGGCCTGAGGGCGGGAAACATCGCCGTAGATCACCGGAGGTTTGACACAACGCGAACCATAGCTTTGCACCCAGCCAAAACGGGTAAAGGCATAGCCATCCAGTTGTTCGCCGAAGTATTCCACCATGTCATTGCGTTCAGCCTCGCCATGAACCGGTACATCAATGCCCAGCTTTTCCTGCTGTTTCACGCAGTAAGCAATTTCCTGCTGCATCAATTGCTGATAACGCTCACTGTCCAGGACGCCTTGTTTGTGATCCCGGCGTGCCTTGCGGATTTCCGGGGTCTGGGGAAAAGAGCCAATGGTGGTGGTCGGGAAAAGCGGCAACTTCAGCCATTCCTTCTGAGCCAGTGCCCGTTTTGGATATGGCGAAGTGCGCAGATACATGGGTGGATCTATGGCGGCCAGGCGTTCGGCCACTTCCGGGCGGTGAATGAGTGTGGAAGCCTGACGGCGGGACACCGCCTGCTGATTTTCAGTCCAGGCTTTTTCCGAAGCCTGATCCAGTGTTCCCTGAAGCCCCCGCGCCAGCAGCGTGACTTCATCCAGCTTCTGGCGGGCAAAAGCCAGCCACGACTTGAGTTCACCTTCCCATTGATCTTCCTGTTCCAGATCATGCGGCACATGCAGCAGTGAACAGGAAGGTGCCAACCACAAGCGCTCACCCAGGCGTTCCCGGGCAGCGGTCAGTTTGTCTCTTAACGCCGCCAGATCCGAGCGCCAGATATTACGCCCATCAATCACCCCGACCGACAGCACCTTGTAGGCAGGCAAACGATCCAGCACCTGCTCCAGTTCCTGGGGTGCGCGAACCAGATCCAGATGCAGACCGGCAACTGGCAGATTCACGGTCAGACCCAGGTTATCCTGCAAGCCACCGAAATAAACCGCCAGCAGTTTCTTCACCGCAACCGACTGCAACTGGTTATAGGCGGTTTCAAAAGCCTGTTTCCACTCGGTAGGTAAATCCAGCGCCAGAATCGGCTCATCCAGCTGTACCCACTCCACACCCTGATCGGCCAGTTGCTGCAACAAGCGGGCATAAACCGGCAGCAATGTGGGCAGCAGATCAAGTGCCTGAAAGTCACCCTGAGGCTTGCCCAGCCACAAATAGCTCAGTGGTCCCACCAGGGTTACCTTGGGGGCGTAGCCCAGATCCTGAGCTTCCTTGACTTCATGCAGCAACCGCTGGGCATTAAGGGCAAAGTGTTGCTCTGGCTGAAATTCAGGCACCAGGTAATGATAGTTGGTATCAAACCACTTGGTCATTTCACAGGCCGCTGCCGGTTCACCCGAAGGGGCACGACCCCGGGCCATGCGAAAATAGGTGTCCAGGTCGGCCTCTTCTGGCTGCGTATTAAAACGCGGCGGGATGACGCCGAGGATCTGGCTGAGGTTTAATACCTGATCGTAAAAGGCGAAATCACCGACGCTGACAAAATCCAGACCGGCTTGTTGCTGTTCCTGCCAATGGTGGGCGCGCAGCTCACGACCAGCTTGTTCCAGTTGTTCCTGGGTGAGGTCGCCAGCCCAGTAGGCTTCGACGGCTTTTTTCAGTTCGCGCTGGGCACCGATGCGGGGGTAGCCCAGAGTATGAGTTGTTAATTGCATGTCAATTCCTCTAATTATCTGGTTAAAACTTGATCTGTTGGGCACAAGGCACTGCCGCTCAGGACGCGTGAATACCTCCCTGTAAGCTCTGGCCACAACTTCCTGTTGTGGACAGCCTGAGCTGGCAGCACCTTGCACCCCTAGCCATCTGCGAGACTCCAAGCACTTAAAGCTGAGCCTTGGCACGAGAGTGAATGGGTTGCAGTATTCTTCAGGAAGCGGATAATTGAATCAAACTCAAGTTTTTCCACTTTAAAGTGAATTTATTTCAATAGGCCAAATCATGATTGAATTAAGGCATCTGAAAACCCTGGCGGCTCTCAGGGGAAGCGGCAGTCTGGTGGATGCAGCCGAGCGTCTGCATCTGACCCAGTCGGCCTTGTCGCATCAGTTGAAGTCGCTGGAGCATCTTCTGGATGCCGAGTTGTTTATCCGCAAGAGCAAGCCTCTGCAATTCACACCCGCCGGTCAGCGGCTGTTGAGGTTGGCTGATGACCTGCTGCCCAGGGTGGAGGCCGCACAAAGGGATTTGCAGCGTTTGGTTAAAGGGCAGGCCGGTCGCTTGCATCTGGCGATTGAGTGTCACAGCTGCTATCAGTGGTTGATGCCCACTCTGGATGCTTTTCGCCTGAAATGGCCGGAGGTGGAGGTGGATATCCCCGGCGGTCATCATTTTGCACCCCTGCCTGCTTTGAAGCGTCAGGAGCTGGATCTGGTGATTACCGCTGACCCACGGCCCATTGAAGGGGTCAGTTACAGTCCTTTGTTCCGCTATGAAAGTCTGCTGGCAATTCCCAAAGACCATGCCTTTGCCGCGAAGGAGTTTGTGGAGCCGGGCGATCTGGCCAATGAAACCCTGATTACCTATCCTGTGGAGCGTAATCTTCTGGATATTTTCAGCCACTTTCTCGACCCGGCCGGTGTGGAGCCAGCGGGGATACGCACGGCTGAGTTAACGATTCTGATGATGCAGTTGGTTGCCAGTCACCGGGGTGTTTGTGCGCTGCCCAGTTGGGCGATGACGGAGTATCTGGAAAGAAATTACGTGGCTGCCCGGCGCATGGGGGCAGAAGGCACCTGGGGTACGCTTTATGCAGCTTATCGCAGCAACCAGCAGGAACTGGCGTTTATTCAGGAGTTTATCCAGCTGGCTCAGCAAACCTCGGAACAAGTATTGGCCGATATCAAGCCCGCTGTTGAATAACGCTTGTTGCCAGGCTGGGTTTTGGGGCAAACTAAGCAATTAGACCTATCAGTCCAGTTCACTTTACCTTTGTTTAAGTCAGGGATCACTGACCATGCCTGCGAAAAAAACACTTTCACTATTACTTGCTCTGACTTTTCTGCTTTTACTGATCATCTGGATGGCCACCGGTGATGTCCTGTCCAGCCGTGAGGAAGCCCCTGAATCGGCCCAGAAGAAAGAACCTTCCCTTTTTCAGGTAGAGACCCGCTGGCTGGAAGCTGAGCCTTTTGCTCCACAACTGGTTTTGCAGGGGCAACTGCACGCGGATCAGTCGGCCATGATTACAGCAGAGACCTCCGGTCGGGTGACTCAAATCCTGAGCCGGGAAGGAGAAAAGGTGGAAAAAGGCCAGACATTGTTGGCCCTGGCTGAGGAAAGCCGTCCCGAGCAGTTGGCCAGGCTTAAAGCCGAAGTGGAAACCCGCCAGGCGGAAGTAGATGCAGCCAAGCGTTTGCGGGAAGCCAACCACCTGGCCAGAACCGAATACCTGCGTTTAAAAAGCAGCCTGCTGCAGATTCAAGCTGAACTGAAAACAGCCCAGCTGGATCTGGCCCATACCCGCCCCCAGGCACCTTTCCAGGGTTATCTGGAAGAACTGATGGTGGAAGTGGGTGAGGCCGTTCAACCCGGACAAAGCCTGGCCCGGCTGGTTCAGACACAAACCCTGAAAGCTGAAGCCCAGGTTCCGCAACAGCGTATTCACCAGGTCAAGCTGGGGCAGGAGGTGACGCTGGAAATGCTGGATGGTCAGCAACTCAAGGGGGAAGTCAGTTTTATTGCCCAACAGGCGGACCCGGCCACCCGCAGTTTTCGTCTGGAAGCACGTCTGGATAACCCCGAACAAAAACGTCTGGCTGGCTCCAGTGCCACCCTGCGGGTTCATCTGGAACCCACTCAGGCTCATTTTCTTTCTGCAGCCTTGCTGAACCTGGATGATTCCGGGCAGCTGGGGGTCAAGCATGTCAACAATGACCAGCAGGTGGAATGGGAGTCGGTTGAACTGTTGAGTAACACCGCTTCCGGGGTTTGGGTGCAGGGGCTCCCTCTCCGAATTCAGTTGATCACTCTGGGAGGTGGTTTTGTGGAGCCGGGTGAGCAAGTCCGGGTTCAATTGCTTGATTCTCAGGATGATAACTGATGTACACCCTGATCCGCACTGCCATTCACCGCAGCCGTGCCACGCTCCTGACCCTGATTTTCCTGCTACTGGGTGGCTGGGCGGCCTACAACGCCATTCCCAAGGAAGCCAACCCGGACATCACCATCCCCTACGTTTATATTTCCATGACGCTGGAAGGGGTCAGCCCGGAAGATGCCGAACGTTTGCTCCTGCGTCCCATGGAGCAGGAACTGAGGGCATTGGAAGGTGTACGCAAGATGGTGGCCACTGCCTCTGAAGGTCACGCTTCCATCATGCTGGAATTCGATGCCGGATTTGACCCGGATCTGGCTCTACAAAAAACCCGCGAACAGGTGGACACCGGTCAGAGCCAGTTGCCCTCTGAAGCGGATGAACCGCGGGTGCATGAAATCAACACAGCTCTCTTCCCGATTTTATCCATAGGGCTGTCCGGGCCACTGGATGAAGCCACCCTGGTGGCCACCGGGCGACAAATTCAGGAAGAGCTGGAAGGCCTCCCGGAAATTCTGGAGGTGGATGTCGGCGGTGACCGTGAAGACCTGCTGGAAATTCTGGTCAGCCCCCAGGCCATGGAAAGCTACGGGCTGGATTATGCTCAGTTGTTCAATCTGGTTTCCCGCAATAACCGCCTGGTGGCAGCGGGCAGTCTGGATACTGGCTCGGGCCGCATGGCCATGAAGGTGCCGGGGGTCATTGAAGAGCTGGACGACCTGATGCAAATGCCGGTCAAGGTCGATGGCTCGACCGTGGTGACCTTTCAAGATATCGCCCGTATCCACCGTACTTTCAAAGACCCCACGGGGTTTGCCCGAATCAACGGGCAACCGGCACTGGTGCTGGAAGTGACCAAGCGCGCCGGGGCCAACATCATAGAAACAGTGGATAAAATCAAAGGACTGCTGGATGCTGCTCTGCCGCATTTGCCCGAGGGAGTTGAAGTTGATTTCATCATGGATCAATCCATTGAGGTCAAAAACACCCTGAATGATCTGCTGAACAACGTGTTGACGGCTGTGGTTCTGGTATTGCTTCTGGTGATTGCCGCCATGGGGTTGCGTTCGGCATTGTTGGTTGGGGTCACCATTCCCGGCGCCTTTCTGATGGGTATTTTGCTGATCTGGTCGCTGGGCTACACCCTGAATATCATCGTGCTTTTTTCCCTGATCCTGGTCGCCGGCATGCTGGTGGATGGTGCCCTGGTGGTCACCGAGCTGGCCGATCGCTACCTTAATCAGGGGCTGGAACCCTCTGAAGCCTGGGCCAAAGCAGCTTCGCGCATGGCCTGGCCGATTATTGCTTCTACAGCCACCACTCTATCGGTTTTTATCCCCCTGCTTTTCTGGCCGGGCATGGTCGGTGAGTTCATGAAATTCCTACCCATCACCGTCATTCTCTGCCTGTTGTCTTCTCTGGCCATGGCCCTGGTTTTCCTGCCTTCCCTGGGCAGTGTCGCGGGTGGCAGCCGTAAAAACGCCGCCAGTAACAATCAGGAAAGTGAAGATGACCTGGTTGACTACAAAGCACAAAGCAGGCTGGGTAAAGGCTACCGCATATTACTCGACAAGCTGTTGTTGAAACCCGGCTTCACCCTGCTGGGGATGCTGGCAGTGATTTTTGTGATTTATCTGGCCTATGCCAAATTCAACCACGGTATGGACTTTTTTCCTTCAGTGGAGCCTGAGTCGGCTCAGGTTCAGGTGCGTGCCCGTGGCGACTTTTCTGTTCAGGAACGCGACCAGGTGGTGCGTCAGGTTGAGCAAAGGCTGCTGGGCATGCCGGAAGTCAAGGCCTTGTATGCGCGTTCTTTTGCTGGCCAGGCTGGTGGCGGCCCCTGGGGTGGGCCGCCCGAAGATACTATTGGCATTATCCAGTTCCAGTTCACAGACTGGCATGAACGTCGTCCGGCCCGGGAAATACTGACCGAAATGCGTGAAAAAACAGCTGATCTGCCGGGTATTATTCTGGAGTTCCGTGAGCAGGAACAAGGCCCGGGGGCCGGAAAACCCGTGGTACTGGAGGTCAGCGCCCAACAGCCGGCCCTGGCGGAAAAGGCCCTGGAGCAACTGCTGAACAGGATGCAGGAGCTGGGTGGTTTTACCGACTATCAGGACGACCGCAGTCTGCCCGGCACCGAATGGCGTTTCAAGGTGGATCGTCAGGCGGCCGCCCGTTTTGGGGCCGATGTCAGCACGGTTGGCAATGCTGTGCAGCTGGTCACCAATGGCCTGATGCTGGCGACCTATCGACCCCAGGATGCCAATGATGAAGTGGATATCCGTGTGCGCCTTCCACAGCGAGCCCGTACCCTGGATCAACTGGAACGTCAAACCATTGCCACCCCCCAGGGGCAGGTTCCGCTGAGCCAGTTTGTCACCCTGGAAGCCGCTCCCAAGATCGGTAATTTGCGCCGGGTGGATGGACAGCGCACCCTGACCCTGCGTGCAGACCTGGAAGAAGGTTATCAATTGGACGAGCGCCTGTCCCAGCTGCGCCCCTACCTGCAGGAATTACCGGAAGGGGTGAGTGTAAAAATTGCCGGTGAAGATGCCGATATGCAGGAAACCATGAACTTTCTGATGATGGCCTTTTTTGTCGCCATCTTTCTGATGCTGATTATTCTGGTCATGCAGTTCAACAGCCTCTACCAGACCGCACTGGTGCTTTCTGCGATCCTTTTCTCCACAGCCGGTGTCCTACTGGGGCTATTACTGGCCGGTCAGGCTTTCGGGGTGGTTATGGTCGGTATGGGGATCATTGCTCTGGCGGGCATAGTCGTCAACAACAACATCGTCCTGATCGATACCTACAATCGCCTGCGCCAACAAGGACTTAACAGCCATCAGGCAGCGCTGGAAACCGGCTGCCTGCGTATGCGTCCGGTATTGCTGACAGCTCTGACCACCATTCTGGGGTTGATGCCCATGGTTCTGGGAGTCAACGTCAACCTGCTGGAACCAAGTCTGGGGCTGGGGGCGCCCTCAACGCATTGGTGGCGACAGCTATCCAGTGCCATTGCCGGTGGCCTGGGTTTTGCCACCCTCTTGACTCTGGTGCTCACTCCCTGCCTTCTGGTGCTGGGTGATTATGTCTCCCTGAGTGGCAGACGCAACGCCCGAACATGAAAAAGCCCGGTATAACAGCCGGGCTTTGTAGAAGAGAACAATACTGATTACTTGTCAGAATTGGCCTGATCCTTGTCCATCACATTTTTGAGCTTTTTGATGCTCCAAACACTGGCAACAATCATCACTGCCACCAGCACCAGACTTGCAACTACGTATTGATCCAGGTACATAAGGTCTCTCCACCACTGTTTTAGGGCTTGTTGCCCACTGTTTAAGTTTAACGCATATTTTAGCGAACAGAATAGGACTAACCTTAATCTGGATCATGAATTACAATGTTTAGCCCCCAACCCCTGTGACAAGCCGGTACGGAGCAAAAAAATGAAAAAGCCTGCAGAAGATCAACCCAAGGGTGTGCCCACCTACTGGAAGGCTCGTCTGTTGCTACCCTCACCCGGTCAGAAGACACTGCGGGGATTCTGGGCTTATACCCAAAACCTGAGCAGTCGGGAAGTACGCTTTCAAAGCGAAAAAAATCTCAAGAAGGGCGTTGAAGTCACCCTGGAAATTCACGCCATTCATTTGGGTGTCAAACGCTCCTTGCATCTTTCCGGAAAGGTTTTAAGTTCAGTGCTCCTCTCTTGCGGAACCCTTTACGGCATCGATCTGCAAATCACCCGAGCCAGCAAGGAAGATCAGGCTTTTATTGCCCAGTATCTGAAAGACAAGCAAACCATGAAGCTGACCTACAGCAGCTTTTAGGGGATCAACTGCTTAATGCCATACTCCTGATCCAGCCACTGGCCGATCGCATTATAGCCGCTCAAGTGATGCGCATACTGAGTGTGCAGGCAACGCACCTGCTGCCAGTTTTCAATACCACCCACACCACGACGGCTGAACACTTCAGTAAACCCCAGGTCGGCAACCTTCTGACGCGTCTCCACAGACATGGCATCCCAGCGACGCCGGATATAGTCTTCATGGCTTTTGCGATACTCGGACAGCAACTGCTCATCCTCAAGCAATCTGGCTTCCAGCTTCTTGATGACCCCCGCGGCCTCCAGGTGTGACAACTCTTTCACCAGCAGACGACTGGACAACCAGTAGAGGGTGGGAAAAGGCTTGTTATCCACCAGGGCATCGACCTGAACCACCAGAGGACGCCCCTGGCTATCCAGAGCCGTCACATATTGCATGCCTTTCGGCTCACGGCCCAGCTCTTCACTGATGATGGTGCGTTGTTCCGGAGTAGGGTCTTGCTGGAGTGCAGTCAACATGGGGTCACTTTATTCAAAAAAACCGAGTGGCCTGGGGCCACCCGGTTGGTTTTCAACTGAGATCAAGGTTCAGTCCCGAAAGCCTAACGGCCCAGATAGGCGCTCAGCATCCAGACTGTTTTTTCCTGTTCGGAGATGTAATCACTCATCAGGGCAGCCGTGCCTTCGTCATCAGCTTCTCCGGCCAGCTCCATGACATCGCGCTGCATCTGAATAATCAGCTTGTAACCGGTCAGAAGACCTTCAACGCAGGTTTTGCCGTCACTGACCTGCTTGTCTTCTTTGATGCTGCTGGTGGCAATATAGTCACTGAACGCGTGCATGGGACGATGACCCAGAGTCAGGATGCGCTCAGCCAGTTCATCAACTTTCAGCAGCAGATCATTGTACTGTTCTTCAAATTTAACGTGCAATTCAAAAAATTCAGGTCCTTGAATGTTCCAGTGGTAGCCACGCACATTCATGTAAAAAATCTGGTAGTTGGCCAACAGATTATTGAGCTTTCCTGAAAGCTCGGTTGCTTTACCAGAATCCAGACCAATACGGTTAGTCGTCATTAACAACCTCCTTGCTTCTTTAAGAATTTCAGTTGTTATCCTAACCCAAGTAACCCTGGCTGGCTAAGGGTTTCTGTAAATCTGTTTTATAGGTCTTGTCTATGACTGGGTAAAGCTGAAGCAGGGTTCCGGCGCATCCGGCAATAGTCTGGCCAGTGCTTTAACTTTGCTCACCAGGGTAGTCGCATCCTCGGCAACCAGATTGATATGACCCAGCTTGCGGCCTGAACGTTCTTCCTTGCCATAGAGGTGCAAGTGGGCCTTTTCTTCAGTCAGAACAGCCTGCGATGCAGGGGCCTTACCAATGATATTCAGCATACAGGTGGGATGAAGCGCCTGGGTTGACCCCAACGGCAGGCCCGAAACAGCCCGCAGGTGGTTTTCAAACTGGCTGGTGACCGCACCGTTTTGCGTCCAGTGGCCGGAATTATGCACACGCGGTGCCATTTCATTAACCACCAGTTGACCATCCGCTTTCTGGAAAAGCTCCAGTGCCAGCACGCCAACGTAATCCAGCTCCTGCAGCAGAGCCTGAATATAAGTCTCGGCCAATTGCTGCGTTTTATCCTGCAGATCAGGGATGGGAGCCAGAGAGTAACGCAGAATGCCATCAACATGATGGTTTTCAGCCATGGGGTAGAAAACCACTTCACCATCCTGTCCACGCACGGCAATAATGGACACTTCGCGCACAAAATCCACAAAGGCTTCTACCAGTAGTTGCTTGTGGCCTATGGCTTCCCAGGCCTGGGGGGCTTCTTCAGCCGAGCGCAATACGGCCTGCCCCTTGCCGTCATAGCCTTCGGTCACCGACTTGGCAACAACCGGCTTTTGCTTGGCTTCACCCAGCTCTTTTACCGCAGCAGCCAGTTCTTCAGCAGAGTTCACTAGACGGTATTCAGGGGTGGGTAGATTCAAGCGGGTAAACAGGTCTTTTTCCAATCCCCGATTCTGACAAACCTCCAAAGCACGGCTGGAAGGGTAAACCGGTTTATGCTTTTCAATTTCCCTGACCAGCTCTACAGGCAGGTGCTCAAATTCATAGGTCACCTGATCCACCCGCAAGAGGAAGTCAGGTAGCTGTTGATTCTGGGGATCAATCAGGGTTGTGCCGATATCAGCACTGGGGCTGCCACTGGTGTCCAGAAAAACAAAACGCTGGCCCAGCGGATAACCGGCCAGCGCCAGCATTTGTCCCAGTTGCCCTGCGCCTAGAATACCAACTCGCATCTTTTTGCCTCTTAATTCTCGCGGGGATCAGGGTTATCCAGAACCGTCTGGGTTTGTTTTTCACGAAAAGCTTCCAGCTTTGCTGCCACGGAAGAATCCTGAAGAGCCACAATCTGGGCAGCCAGAATTCCAGCATTGGTCGCGCCAGCCTTGCCAATCGCCAGAGTAGCGACTGGCACACCGCCGGGCATTTGTACAATGGAAAGCAGGGAGTCCATCCCTTTGAGGGCCTTGGACTCAACCGGCACACCCAGAACCGGCAGGGTTGTTTGTGATGCAGCCATGCCCGGCAAATGGGCTGCACCGCCCGCACCGGCAATGATCACCTGAAGACCGCGCATCTTGGCTGTTTTGGCGTAATCAAAAAGCAAATCAGGTGTGCGATGGGCAGACACCACCTTCACTTCATGGCTGACGCCAAGTTGTTCCAGCATTTGTACTGCATGCTTCAGGGTCGGCCAATCCGACTTGGAACCCATAATCACGCCGACTTGTGGCTGCATCAGTTAAAACCTCGGGGTTGAACTCGCAAAAATGAAAGCTGGTGAGGATACCTTTAAATGGCACAGGGGAAAAGTGGCAATTATCACTTTTGACAATAACCGGATCAAGGTAAGCTGAGCGCTTTGATTTTACCCTTGGAGAAAATAGAGATGCTGCTGAAGCTTGGACTGCTGTTGTTGACACTCCCCTTGATCCTTCTCATGGGTGCCTGGGGTGTGGAGTATGTGGATGTCAGCAACTGTATTCATGAAGGTGGCCACTACGACTACCTGAACGGCCAGTGTGTTGAGGATACCGGCGCCCCCTTCATTCCTTTTGCACAGCGCCACCCGCTGCTGGTAAGCAGCTGTATGTGGGCAGCCTGTGCAGGCTTGCTTCTCTGCCTGGTAGCACTCTACCGGAGCAGACGTTAGAGGTAATTAAACAAGCTTAAACCGGAAACCCGGCTGAAAGCCTGCTGACCCGCCTGCAGAGACATTTGCTGCTGCTGGAAACGGGTAATGGCTTCGGCATAGTCCAGGTCTTCCAGGTCTGACAGGCTTTTCTTGGCAAAAAGCTCAAAGTCTTCATTGCTGGTCTTTACCGCTTCCAGAGTGTTCTGGCGTGCACCTATCTGGGAGCGGGTTTGGGAAACCTGTTCAAAAGCAACATCAATATTCTGGATGGCTGACCTTATAGCATCTTTATCCACATCAGCCAGCGTGCCACCGGTGCCATTACCTGTTGAATCCACAAAATACTGAATAACCCCCAGCATATTATTGGAGTATTCCTTGGGAGTGGCGGCCAAATCCTGGGAGCCATCATTGGTAAAAACAGCAGCAGCAGGATCATGAGTAGTCAGTTCGGCTGTATCCAGGTTTTCAAAAGCCCGGTCACCAGAAGTCAGCATTTTGATAAAAGTATCATCTGCTACCTGAGCTTCACGCTCGATGCGATCGCCCTGAAAGACATTGCCATCGTAAGCCTTTTGGTCAGCCTGGCTGCCTGCAAAAATATATTCACCGCTTTCATTTTTGGTATTCACCAAACCCTGCAAATGACTCAGGATTTCTTTGGCTTCAGTCCCGGTGGAGCGCACTTGCTTTTCACTCCATTGATCACTCCCCAGCTGGATCGCCATTTCTTTCAAGCGAATCAGGCTGCTTTCCGTTTGATCCATAACCGATTCTGTTTGACTCAGGTTTTTATCTGAGAAATCCAAATTGCGAGTGTATTGCTCCACCACCGAAATCCGTGTCTTGGTGTTCAGGGTTTGTGCAGCGGCAACCGGATCATCAGCGGGGGTCGTTATCGCTTTACCGGAACCCAACTGGTTGTTGGTATTATTCATCCGGCCTTGCGTCTGAGTCATGTTGTACAAGCTGGTATTGAACATCTGTGCTGTGGACATGCGTATCATGGTTACTTACCTCCCCACACTGTTCAGCAGGGTGTCAAACATCCGCTGAGCTGTAGAAATCACTTGAGTTGATGCCTGGTAGGCCTGTTGGAAACGAATCAGATTGGCAGCTTCTTCATCCATATTGACCCCGGAGGCCGACTCACGCATGGCTGTTGTCTGGTTAAGTACAGAACGGCTGACTTCTGTTGCTGTACGCGACTCGGAAGTCTGGATGCCGGTTTTTTCCACCAGCATGGAATAGGTTTCACCCAAAGAGCTGCCGCCCCGCCCATCATCGCCGCGCTCCACCAGGGCATCATTCTGAAGGCCAGCCAAACCAGCACCATTCTGGCCACCAGCATTACCTTCCAGAATCCAAGAGTCACCAGCCTGTGCGGCACCAGTTACATTTAATCGTAACTCCTGTGGACCAGCACCCAATTGAACGACCAACTCACCATCTTCAGTGTAATTAGTAACGCTTGAGCCAGCGGGAAAACCGGTCAGGTTAAAGTCACCCGGTGCAGGCGGGTTACCTGCAGCAGCATCGACATCTATTTCAGCGCCTGTAAGGCCTTCTGTTGCCAAGTTGAAAGGTTGTTGAGTACCTGCTGGAGCAGCATTATCATACAAGCCGTTAATACCAAGTTTTGCGGTTCCAGCATTACTCTCATCCCCGGAAATACCGCTCAAAGCAATCTTGTCGGTATTGCTGAGATTGGAGGAACGCTCCAGTTGGGAAGCACCAATACGCACAGGAGCGATCAACAAACCTTCTTCAGGAATCATGGAGGGGTTCATGCTACTTATACTCGGGTCGGCATCATCCGTGTTAACGACCCGGAAACCATACTCATCCTGAGTAAAATCATTGAGGTCATCCATATTGGCAAAAGTACCCAAACGTTCCCCATCAGGGCTGGTCTGCAACTGGTAATTGCCACCTTTCTCGCGAATCACAAATTCTTCTGCTGGCAGTTTGTTAAGCTGCTCGCTGTCCAGCCAGACACCGGCCGGTGCTGTACGCTGGATACCGGGCACGCGATCCAGCATGAATTCTTTGCTGTTGATATCCTTGAAGAAGTCACCACCCTGGTCACCATTCAGGTCAACACCTTCCTTGTGCTGGTTGTTGAACTCACCAGCAAACACCATGGCAATGCGGCCCATTTCATTCAGGGCAGGGTCCAGCGTATCGGTGCGATAACGCATAACGCCACCCATTTCCCCGCCGGTGATGCTGGAGTTGATGTTCATTTTCGAGCCGTTGCCATCCACCAGATTGACGTCATAACGGCCTTTGTCCAGCTCGCCAGGGACGGCTTCCAGGCGGTTGACGTTCTCGCCAACGATCAGGGGAACCCCCTTGCCGACAAAAACATTCACATCCAGCTTGTCCTGCCCCACCACATCCACTTCAATGATTTCACTGAGCTCACGCAGCATTTCTTCGCGCTTGTCAAAGAGATCATTGGGTGGCTGGTTGCGACTGCCTTCATATACCCGGATTTCACGGTTGATGTCGCCAATCCCTTGTGCCAGTTCGTTGACTTTTTCCGAGTAGGTTCTCAACTGAGTATTGAGGTTGTTGTTCTGGTCAGCTAAACGCGCCTGAGCTGATTTGAAGCGCTGGCTGACACTGTCACCCTGGCTGTACAAAAGCTCTCTTGCCGGTTTGGACAAGGGGTCATTGGCGGCCGACTGCACACCATCAAAAAAGCCATTCAGGGCCGTGCCTAAAGCAGAGCTTTCATTCGCTAAAAGGTTATCCAGCTCATTGGCATTCTTGAGGTAGGCTTCATTGTCTTTCAGGCGGCTGGTGTCCACACGCATCTGATGAGTGACATAATCATCCACAATGCGCTCAATGGTCTGGGTGCGTGACCCCGTGCCCATATAACCTGCGCCAGTGCCAAAAGGAGAATTGGTTTCCTGAATGGCCCTCTGGCGTGAATAGCCGGGGGTGTCAATATTGCTGATATTGTGACCGGTTACAGAGAGGTTGTTACGACTGGTGCGCAACCCGGTTAAACCCAAACTCAGTAAGTCCGACATACCGCCTTCCTTCTAATGGTGTTCAGTGACCAGGACATTATCGGCAGCTTATTGCTTATCTGCAGTGGTGTCCTGCTGTTGTTTTTCCAGATCCTGCACAGCTTGATTCAGTGTTGATCCGTCCAGAATATGGACAATTTTTCTGGCATATTGCGGGTCGGTAGCATAGCCCGCCTGTTGTAGACCCTTGGCAAAGGCCTGGGGGTTGTCCGTGTTTTCCAGAGCTTTCTGATAGCGTGGATTGGCTGTCAGAAAGTCCACATAGTCATCCATGGATTCGGCAAAAGAGCCGTAAGCCCGAAAACTGGCCCTTTCCTGCTGGGGTTGGCCGTTGCGATATTCCAGAGTGGGAATTTCTGCTGCTTCTCCCTGCCAACGCTGATCCGCCTTGATACCAAACAAATTAAAGCTGTTGGAACCGTCTTCACGGGCAATCATGTGACGACCCCAACCGGTTTCCAGGGCGGACTGGGCCAGCATCACCTTGGGGTCCACGCCCAGTTTCCTGGCCGCACGCTCGGCAATCGGGTAGAGATTACGAACAAAATCTTCGGGGGAAGCAAAATAGGCTCGCTTATCCTCCCGAATCGGCAGCCCCTGAATTTCCAGAGGCTGACGGCCAGCCACATCACCTGCGGAGCTGTTGGGGGGGCGTTGAGCGGCCTGAATGGCTTCAGCCGCTGCCTTGCGATCTGTTTGGGTGTTGGCTGATTCATCAGATTGGGCGGCTGCCGCCAGGGGCACACGCGAAGAACGCTGGCGTCTTTCCTGTAACTGCTGCATCACATCCTGGGCCAACAACTGGGCACCGCGCCGTACATCCTCCGGCACCTCACTGGTTGCCTTCTGGTCTTCTCCGCCCAGCTGTTTAACCAGTACATCCGCCAGCCCCAAGCCTTCACCGCCATTGGTTTGCGAAATGGATAGGGAAAACTGCTCATCCAGCATGCCTTGGTAATGCTTCATTTCCTTGGAGTTAAGCAGGGACTCTTCGCCACCAATCAGCTCATCGGCCTGGCGAGCACTTTTCATGATCATCTGCACAAAAAGTGCCTCAAACTGACGGGCCACTTCTTTCAGGGCTTCAGGGTCATCCTCTACAGCACCACGCTTAAGATCCCTTAACCCCTGAAAATCATGGTAGGAATCCTGAGCGCGCGAGTAGTGTCCGTTGCTGTTGCCAATCATTTTTCTAGCCCTTTAAATAACTATCAGCTCGGCGTTGAGGGCACCGGCCTGCTTGAGTGCTTCCAGAATAGCCATCAGGTCACCGGGAGCTGCGCCGATCTGATTCACTGCACGCACAATCTCATCCAGTGTCACCCCGGCATCAAACTTGAACATGGGGTTGTTTTCCTGATCTACATCAATCTCGGTATTCTGCTGCTCCTGAGCCTCGCCATCGGCAAAAGCTTCAGGCTGCACAACCTCGGGATTCTCGGCAATCGTTACCGTCAAGGCACCGTGAGTGACTGCAGCCGGGGCAACCCGCACATCCTGGCCAATCACAATAGTGCCGGTACGGGAATTGACAATCACCTTGGCTGCAGAGCTGGCGGTTTCAACTTCCAGATTTTCCAGTACCGACAAGAAAGAAACCCGCTGACTGGTGTCCCGTGGAGCACGTACCCTGACGGACACGGGGTCCAGAGCCTGGGCGACTCCCGGCCCCATCATGTCATTGATTTTTTCTTCAATACGGCGGGCCGTGGTGAAATCCGGATTGTGCAAATTGAAAGTCAGGGTGTCGCTGTCGGCAAAGAAATTGGCCACTTCCCTTTCCACCATACCGCCGTTGGGAATACGGCCCACGCTGGGCACATTGACCGTAATGCTAGAGCCATCTTCACCATCGGCACCAAAACCGCCAACCACCAGACTGCCCTGAGCCACGGCATAGGTATTGCCATCCGCACCTCGCAAAGGGGTCATCAGCAGGGTACCGCCACGCAGACTTTCGGCATTGCCTATGGAGGAGACCGTCACATCCAGCCGCTGCCCCGGTTTGGCAAAAGCAGGGAGTTCGGCGTTGATGGTGACTGCAGCCACATTCTGGGACTGGGGGTTAACGCCAGGCGGCAGCGTGATTCCAAACTGATTCATCATGTTGGCAAAGGTCTGGTTGGTGAAGGGAGCGTTATCACCCGTACCATTCAAACCCACGACCAAGCCATAACCGATCAGCTGGTTACTGCGCACCCCAGTGACCGAAGTAATATCCTTCAGGCGACTGGTCTGGGCAAAGGCCATCAAGGGGCTGCCCAGCAAAAAAGCCAGCAGCAGGCCGTAAGTTATTTTACGCAGCATAGATTATTACCTGATCATCCAGCAGTTATAGTGGCCACCAGCCACTATTGAAGAAACGGGTCAGCCAGCCCTGACGGCTATTATTGGCCAGGTCGCCCGTGCCATTGTAAGTCAGGCGGGCATCGGCCATCTGCACAGAGCTGATAGTATTGTCCGGGTTAATGTCTTCAGGACGCACAATGCCTGATACTCGGACATATTCAGACCCCTGGTTGAGGTTCAGCCATTTTTCGCCTCGAACCAGCAGGTTGCCATTCGGGTAAACCTCATGCACGGTAGCAGTAATGGCCCCCTGCAGACTGTTGCTCTGGTCGGCACTGCCGTCACTGGAAAATTCCCGGCCCGAGTTCATGCCCACACTCAGGTCCAGTGGCTGCCGCCCACCAATGGTCGGGCTGGCGATATCCACATTGGTATCCCGACTCATATCCGCAGAAGAAGAGTTGCTTGACTGGGTCTGCTCCTGAAGCTGAACCGTGATCACATCCCCAACACGGTATGCCTTGCGATCCCCATACAGCCCCTTGGTGTGACTGGCCTGATAAAGCGAACCTTCAGTTGCCGGAGGTGGCTGCATGCGGCTGGGCTGCACCGGAGCATAATGGGGATCATCCGGTTTGGCGACAGGCTCATTGCTGGCACAACCGGCCAAGAGCACCAGACTGAGAACCCCTGCAAAAGAAAATTTGATGGCCTGCATAATGCCTCCCACTCCAGTCACACAAAGATTAAAGGGTTTGATTCAGGTTGCGCAGCATTTCATCGGCTGAAGAGACAACCTTGGTGTTCATCTCATAAGCCCGCTGGGTGGTTATCATGTCGACCAGCTCTTCAACAGCACTGACGTTGGACAGCTCCAGCATACTTTGTTCCACAGAGCCGAAGCCATTTTCCCCGCCGACACCATCAAGAGGCGCACCGGAACCGGCTGTTTCCACGTACATGTTGCTACCGCGTGCCAGCAAACCCGCCGGGTTGATAAAGTCGACCACTTCAACCTGACCGATTTCCTGAGGCTGGTTTTCCTGGCCTGCCTGAGTCACCGTTACGGTGCCATCACGACCGATGGTAATGGAGTTGGTGTTGTCAGGCAGAACAATTTCCGGTTCCAGAGGGTAGCCATTGGTATTGACGATGCGACCATCCTGATCCAGGTGGAACTGACCATTGCGGGTATAAGCCACATTGCCATCTGGTGTCGCCAGACGGAAAAAGCCGCGCCCATTAATCGCCATATCCAGAGGCTGCTCGGTCACTTCCAGGCTGCCTTCAGTAAATTCACGCTGGGTTCCGGCAACCCGCACACCCGTACCCAATTGCAAACCTGTTGGCAACTGGGCATCACCACCATTCTGAGCGCCAGGCATTTTCTGCACCTGATAGAGCAGATCTTCAAATACGGCCTTGTTACGCTTGTGACCCACCGTGTTGACGTTTGCCAGGTTGTTGGAAATGGTGGACATCTTGGTGTCCATCGCCTGCAAGCCTGTTTTACCGACCCAGAGAGCTGGATGCATACTTTACTCCTAAAATAAAAAGAACCGGTTAGTCTTTAACTCATTCGCAACACTGAATTAACCTGGGCTGCGTTTTCATCCACCGATTTCATCATTTTTACGTTCATTTCATACTGGCGGGACAAAGCCAGGATATTGGTCAATTCATTCACCGCATTGACATTACTGGTTTCCAGTGTGCCGGACTCCACCTGAACCAAACCATCGGCAGGCAAAACATCGTCAAAATCTCGTGGACGCATCAGGCCATCCGTACCCTTTTCCATGGTAACGCCCATATTTTCTGCACTGACCAGTTTGATTTGATCAACCACTTGCGCATCACCGCCGCCCGCATTGGTGGAAACAGCAACGCCACCATCAGAATTGATATGAATATGCTGCCCAGGCGGCAAAACCACAGGCCCACCATTGCCGATCACCGGCAAGCCATTGCCGGTTCTCAACACACCGTTGCCATCAATATTCAAGTCACCGCGTCGGGTATAGGCTTCCTCGCCATCCGGCCCCTGAACGGCCAGCCAGCCTTCACCCTTCACGGCAACATCCAGAGGGCGACCGGTGTGATCGTAGTTGCCAACCTCAGTATCCGTGGCAGGGCGCTCAGTCAGCGCATACACGCGGCTGGGGTGGTGTGGGCCGAAAACAGGCATGGCACGCGCCTGCTCAAAATCAGCCCGAAACCCGGTGGTATTGGCATTGGCCAGGTTATTGGAGCGAGCGGTCTGCGCCATCATATTATGCTTGGCGCCGGTCATCGCTATGAAAAGAGCTTTGTCCATGGGTGTCTCCAGATTCAAAATTACCGCTATTACCCAGATAGAATGCAAAGCCTGTGCCAAAAACGAGAAAAGCCCACCGAAGTGGGCTTTTGAGAGGGTACTTAGTAGCCAATTAACGGATATTGATGATCGTCTGCGTCAAGGTATCCTGCGTCTGGATCGTCTTAGCATTGGCCTGATAGTTACGCTGGGCAATGATCATCTTGACCAGCTCTTCCGACAGGTCAACATTGGACTCTTCCAAAGCACCACCTTCCACCTTGCCAGTGATGCCAGACCCTGCCTGATTAATCGCAGGAAGCCCCGACTCAGTCGTCTCCACCCAAGCTGTTGAGCCATTAGGTTTCAGACCTTCTGGATTGGTAAAAGTCGCAATCGGAACCTGACCCACAGGACGGTTTTGACCATTGGTATAGCGGCCAAAGATAATACCTTCTTCATCCACCTCCAGACCGGCCAGGCGACCTGTGGTGTAGCCATCCTGGCTTTGTGATTGCACTGCAAAGCGATCACCATACTGAGTAGAGCCGCGAAAATTAAAGTTAATGGCATTAGTAAAATCAGGCGGATCACCCGCAATATTGGTACCAAAACCAGCACCAGCAACAATACTGGAAAAATCAATATCATCCAGGTTAATTTCCAAAGCGGTTTCGCGCAAAGTACCCGGTGCACCAGTATTCACATTAGCCGGGTCATACTCATTACCTGCACCACTATGATCAAGCACCCCCTGCAGATCCCCTTGGGTATTAAAATACTTGGTTGCCTGAACCAAGTCATCTACATTGACGCTCGCGGCCGCAGGATCCCAGTTTTCTTCAGTCAAATTGGGGTCAGGATCTTGGTTTGGGCCAAAAAAAGCGCCATTAAGTGATGTCATCATGGCCCAGGCATTACCTTCTGAAGGGTCATCCCTTTCCACTTTGATGTAATACTGACGCAACACGTGCTCGTTACCCAGGCTGTCATAAATACTGGTAGAGTTGGCATCTGTGTAAGTCGAACGATCACGAGGGTCAAAATTGGCAATATCCCAGTTACCGCTCACAGCATCGGAACCGTTATTACCACTAGCTGTACCACTAAGCCCACCAGCATCAGTAATCAAAGTTGGATCATATTCCGTGCCAGCCAACGAACCGGTATTTTGGGCAGTCAACGTGACAGTCCCCCCACTTTCAGAAACATCATAAGTTTCTGTTCCAATTGTAACTGTTGCAGGGCCATTGTATGCAGCACCGCCATCATAGCTAAAATCATAAGTGGTGCCATCAACATCAACATCATTACTTGCATTAGCAGTACTATCATTAACCTGAAATGATATTGTTGCCGCTGTAGCTGGGGACGCTCCACCTTCAACCTCTGACCTCGAATCTAAATTCAGCTCCATTCCAATGCGGCTGGTTGCCCGGGGCTGAATATTGGTCTGGGTCAGCTGAATATCCCCCAAGGCGCCCGACTGGATATCCCCATCCAGGTTGGCTTCATAACCCTGCAAACGTTTGCCGGTGTTATTGGTGATAAACCCATCTTTATCCAGGTCAAAATAACCGGCACGCGAGTATTCAGTCTGACCATTATTGGAGAGGATAAAATAACCATTGCCGTTGATCGCCATATCCAGAGCACGGTCAGTGTAGTTGACGTTGCCCTGAGCATGCTGCTGGGAGATGCGCTCCGTCAGCACACCGGAACCCACGGAGTGTTTGCCGGTGCCCATGATGGAGGAATTGTAAACATCACCAAATTCAGCACGGGATTGCTTGAAGCCGGTGGTGCTGGCGTTGGCGATGTTGTTGCCGGTAACACTGAGGTCGGTTTGTGCGCCTCGGAGACCGGAAAGACCGACATTAAAACTCATAGCTAGCGCTCCCCTGCTTGGAATTAGTTGATTACTTTGACATCACGAAGTGGCACGGCTTGATCCATCCCACTGATATTGAGCATAATTTCGCCGCGTTCCCCGGCATTCAGGGCGACACTGCCAACGTTGCGGGCCAGGTAGAGATCTTCCTGCTGGTTTTCACCGTCACGATTGGCATAGGCACGGAACTGGTAGGGGCCGGGAGGAAAAGGGTTGCCTTCGGTGTCCAGGCCATCCCACTCAAAGGCCACGTCGCCTTTCTCACGCGAACCCAGAGCGATATCACCGATGTATTCACCACCACCGGTATAAACAGCAACCGAAAGATCTGAAGCGGACTCTTCCAGCTCCACAGTACCCTTGATCGGCTTACCTTCTTCCAGCTGAGTGGAGTTGGCCAGCACCTGAACCGAGCGCCCCACCAGTGTGGAAGCCTGCAAGGCCTGAGTGGACTGCAACTGGCTGCCGAACTGCTCCAGGCTGGATGACATATTGGTGATGCCTTCCAAAGAAGAGAACTGAGCCAGCTGGGCAATGTATTCGGTGTTGTCCGTTGGCTTCAGGGGATCCTGGTTTTCCATCTGGGTAATCAGCAGTTTCATGAACTCATCTTTACCCAGTTCATTGCTGCCTTTGGCCTTTTTGTCCTCTTCGGCATCCCGCTTTTTGTTTTCCACCTGCAAATTCTGGTAGAAATCAGTTTTTTCAATACTCATAGCCGTATTCTCAAATATCCGTTGGTTTTGCCACTTGTACCGCTAAGCGGCAACATTGGGCGGCAAGTTTTTGCCGCTGCAGCTCAAATCAGTTTAGGCGTTCTGCCCCAGACTCAAGACACGCTGGATCATCTGCTTGTTGGTGTTCATCACTTCCACATTGGTCTGGAAGGAGCGTGAAGCCGCCAGCATGTCCGTCATTTCCTCCACCACATTGACGTTGGGGTAGAAAACATAGCCATCTTCATTGGCCATGGGATGATTGGGTTCATGGCGCATTTGCAGTTCCTGGTTGCTTTCCACGATACCCAGCACGTTCACACCCTCACCGGCTACATCGCGTGGATTAAAGCTGGTGGCCGGATTCTGAAAGCCGTGGTCATCCGTAATGCCCTGCTTGTAACGCTCCAGCATGGGGGCAAAAACCGGCTTGCGCGCACGGTAGGTATCTTCAACCGAAGAACTGACACTCTGGGCGTTAGCCATATTGGAGGCCGTGGTGTTCAGGCGTACCGTCTGGGCATTCATGCCGCTGCCAGCGATATCAAAAATCTTGTTCAGTGACATGGCCTACCCCTTACTGATTTTTCATGGCTTTGGTCAAGCCACTGAATTTACTGTTTAAAAAGGTAAAGCTGGCCTGAAAATCCATGGCGTTCTTGGAAAACTCGGCCTGCTCAATGTTGGTTTCCACGGTGTTGCCATCGACGGAAGGCTGATGGGGCGTGCGGAATTTCAGAGAAGAATCCATCATCACACCCTGAGCAGGAATATGTTGCGCCTGAGTGCGATTCAGCTCCATGCTCTGGCGGTTCTCATATTCGCCTTTCAAAATGCCTTTAAAATCCAGGTCACGAGCCTTGTAGCCCGGTGTATCACTGTTGGCCAGGTTGTTGGCGAGGATTTCCGAACGCTGGCTGCGCACATTCAGCGCATCAGAGTGAATACCCAAAGCATTGTTGAAATTGATTGACATGGCGACCTCCGCTTTTCTTTGCCATAACTGCATTCAATTTGCGTGCCACAAAAAAAATAATCTTTAAAAACAGCTGGTTATAAATAAAATACAGACACCCAAGGGCTTTTCATGGGTTCAGAAGCGGTAAAGCGGCAAGAGTCTGCCGCTTCGGGTTTCAGGAGGAAATTGTAAGGAAGATTTAATCCAGGCTTTTCCAGTGGCGCTCCATTTCTATGTAGGTGAAGGAAGCCGACCAGGTGATCAATAAAAAACCCGTCAGGGATTCGGTTCCAAAGAGCATGCGGATCATCCCCTGGGGAGCCAGGTCGCCAAAACCCACAGTGGTAAAACTGGCTGCGGAAAGATAGATATAGTCCAAAAACTCCAAATCGGTGTAACCAACCAACTGCCCCATATCTCCCATTCTCACCATCCACCAACCCGCTGCGCCAAACACCCAGATTTCCAGTACATGGGCCATTAACAGCCCCATGATCATTAAAATAAAACGTGGCCTACGCGTTAAGCGCAGTTTTTTAAGCATTTGACTGATCAGAAGGATGGCTTCAAAATGCAGCAGGACTGAGAAAACAACCACAATCAGTGTTATCAGGGCGGCCTGAAAATGCTCAGGAGTAAGAATCACCTGTTTCCCTCCTTTTTTTCAATAATAAGGGTACACACTGCCTGCCAAAACATCATTCGTTTGCCTACAGCTGAATGAGTAGCCCTTGGTTTACATAATAGAGAAAGGATCAATGATCGAAGCCGTCTGGATTACTTTTGCTTTTGCACTGGGTTTGGGTGCTAAAAAAACAGGACTTCCCCCACTGGTTGGTTACCTGGCGGCTGGCTTTGCAATAGCCGGAGCTGGCAGCTACCTGCAGGTCACCACTGAAAGCACTCAGGCGCTGGATCATCTGGCCCATCTAGGTGTATTGCTTTTACTTTTTTCTGTTGGCCTGAAGCTTAAATTAAAAAGCCTGGTGAAACCAGAGGTGATAGGCGGCGGCCTGCTGCACTTTACCGTAGCCTGTATCGTTTTCATGCCCGGTATCGTTTTTTTCCTGGACGTCACCTGGTACACCGCCATTCTACTGGCTGTTGCCCTGTCATTTTCCAGTACGGTGTTGGCTGCCAAGGTGTTGGAAGGTAAACGGGAGCTGCGTGCTTTTCATGGTCGTGTGGCCATCGGTATTCTGATTATCCAGGATTTGATTGCCTTGCTGGTCATGAGCATTGCCAGTGGTACCACCCCTTCTCCCTGGGCCTTACTGGTCTTCCTGCTTCCACTGCTAAGGCCAGTGATTTACAAATTGATGGACACCAGCGGCCATGAAGAGCTTCTGGTGCTTCTGGGATTGTTGTTGGCCGTGGTTCTGGGCGGGTATGGTTTTGAGGCTGTGGGTCTGAGTTCCGAACTGGGTGCTCTGGCCTTTGGAGCTTTGCTGGCCAATCATTCACGTGCCCATGAATTGTCCAAATCCCTGTGGAGCATCAAAGAGGTTTTTCTGGTCGGCTTTTTCCTGAATATCGGGATCGGTGGCCTGCCCAGCAGTGAAGCCTGGCTGTTTGCTGGCGTTGCCTTGTTGGCTTTGCCTTTAAAGGGTCTTTTGTTTTACTTTCTGCTGGTTCTTTTCAAGCTCAGAGCACGCAGCTCTTTTCTGGCCAGTCTGAGCCTGACCAACTACAGTGAATTCGGGTTAATCGTGGCCAGCGTCGTTCTACCGGAATGGCTCACCGCCCTGGCATTGACGGTTGCCCTTTCTTTTATCGTGTCAGCCCCCCTGAACCGGGTCGCTCACGGCCTTTACGAAAAGCTTGGCAGTCATTTGATCAAGTTTGAACGCAGCTGTTACCACCCGGATGAACAACCCTTGTCCATCAATGAAGAAGTCTTGGTCATCGGTATGGGGCGAACCGGTACTGCCGCCTACAAGCATCTGGTGGAAAAGAACCTGACGGTTATCGGCCTGGATTCCGACCCGGACAAGGTGGAAAAACACCAGAAGGCCGGATTGAATGTGATTTTCTCCGATGCGGAAGACCAGATGCTCTGGAAGCACCTGGATGCCCCCAACCTAAAATCTGTCATTCTGGCTGCCAATGACGTGGAAGCCAAGGTCATGGCTGCCAAGAACTTGCGCAAACGCGACTTTAAGGGGGTCATTATTGCCCACAGCCTTTACAAGGATCATGCCGACCAGATTACTGCAGCAGGTGCCGACTACACCCATCTGACTTTTTCTGAAACAGGCATCGGTCTTGCCGAGCATTTGATCAGTAAACGGGAGGAAGCATGCGAGCCAACAACAAGTTAACCTACAAGCTTCTGTTGTTATTGGAAATTCGGCTCAAGGAAACGGACAACTGGCAGATTCCCCACCCTGAAGCGGATGCCTTCACCAGTCAGGAACCTTTTTGCGTTGACACCATGAGCTGCCAACAGTGGCTGAAGCATGTGTTTATACCCAGAATGCAGGCCCTTCTGGATGCAGAAGCGCCTTTACCCCAGGCCTGTGCCCTGACCCCTCAGGTAGAAATACAGCTACCCAGCCAGGATCAAGCGCTCATCACCGAAGTGACCCAGGCTTTGGATGACTGGCTGACCGAAGGCAGGGTGCCTCCGGCTCAGCTTTTAAGGCAGGTTTAATCCACCGGGCGTTCCGGCCGGTCGCCCAGGTATTCAAAACGCGGCACCGGCTCCCCTTCCACTTCCACCGTTTCGGCAAAAAGCTTTAAAGGCCTGGCCCAACAGCTGCCATCGCCATAGCACTGGCGGTAAACCACCAGCCATTCTTCACTTTCACTGTGGCGGGCCAGGTGGAGCACTTCATAGTCCGCCCCCTTGAAGTGACGGTAAACCCCCGGCTTGATGTCCACCGGGGGCTGGCTCTGGTTTTGGGTCAGCATGATCAGGGACCTGAGTTACCGCGCAGATCTTCTTCGGTATCCGCCGTTGTGCGGTTGTAGGTGTAGGAATCCACCTTGTTGTTCTCGTCATAACGCACGACCAGGTCACTGGTGCGGTCATCGGAGAAAAGGCTGTAGCGATAGTGACCATAGGTCCAGGTAGTCATGCCGCTTTCCAGGCCGGTTCGCCAGGGCGGGCCAAACATTTCTTCCACTTGCTGGCGGGTTGTTTCTCCCACCTTGATTTCGGAAACCTTATGTTCAGCATAGGGTTTGCCGACTGAAGCGCAGCCGCTGATGATAAACGCTGCCAGAAGAATAAAGGCCAGTGTCAGCCAGGTTTTCATAATCTACCTCCTAATTGGTGGTGAGTTTCATTATGGCACAGGCGACCTGGGCTCTGTGATCTTTTTCCTCATGACGAAGGTGACACTTTCTGGTAGCGTGGGTTCCAAGGAACCTGATCACTGTTAAAGAGGTGAAACTATGAAGTTTTCCGTACTGGTTGCCATTATTCCTGAAGAGCTGGAAATGGCCTGTACCGATGCCGCCAAGGAGCTGGGAGCTGGCGGTATCACCGTATTGTCCGGTCGTGGTATCAGCAACACCCCCAAAAAGACTCTGTTCGGC
Organism: Marinospirillum sp.; assembly: GCF_044810985.1. Taxonomy (GTDB): domain Bacteria; phylum Pseudomonadota; class Gammaproteobacteria; order Pseudomonadales; family Halomonadaceae; genus Marinospirillum. Next base: position 2,607,936 of record NZ_CP085242.1, on the reverse strand, counting down.
TTGTCCTATGAAGGGGGGCAAACGGTATTGATCATGGTGCTGGAAAAAGGCATGTCGCTGGAGGTTTTAAAGTGCATCCAAAACCAGGTGATGCCGGATGGACACAACTCCAGAGGCGTTGTCTTTACGGTTCCTCTTGAACATCTAGGCGGTATCGATCCAACTCAGGTGGATCAATTTGAAGATTATCTGCGCGATAAAAGCTGATTGGAGGAAAGAGAATGAAAGCAAAGGACGTCATGGTCACCAAGGTGATTACTATTTCCCCTTTTGCCAAGCTGCGTGAAGCTCTGGCCAAAATGAAGCGCTACAAGTTGAAGTCCCTGGTGGTGGAAAAACAAAGCGACCAGGATGCCTGGGGACTGATTACCTACACCAATATCCTGAAAACCGTGATTGCCGAAGACGGTGATATCGACCTGCTCAATGTTTATGACGCCTGCGCCAAACCGGCTTTATCCGTGGGCGAAAGCCTGGCCGTCAAGCACGTGGCAGCCATGATGGTACAGAATCGGGTTAAAAGAGTGCTGGTGCTCAAGGACAATGAACTGGAAGGTCTGGTGGCCATGGATGACATCATTGATGTCCTTCTGCAGGACATCAATGACGAAACCGAAGCTTAAACAGTGATGAATACCTACTGACGCATCAGCAGGATAGGGACCGGGCTTTTGCGCAGCAGGTTGGTGGTGGTGCTGCCCACCAGAAACTGACGAATGCGTGAGTGCCCATAGGCCCCCATGATGATCAGACCCAGGTCATTTTCCTCACGGTAACCCAGCAGGGCACTTTCCACTTCACCGGAGCGGATGGCTGTAACCACGTTCCGGTGGCCTTCCTGTTCCATTTCCTGTTTGGCTTCCTGCAGGAGCTGCTGATTTTTCTCGGTTTCTTCCCCGACCAGCAGCAGGTGAAAAGGCAGACCTTTGCACAGGGGGCTGCGGGCCATGATGTAGAGCACTTTTTTGGCGGTGATACTGCCATCGTAGGCCAGCAGTACCTTTTCGGGCTGGCTGAAGCCCGGCGGGGTAATCAGGATACGACAGCTCAGGCTGCGGATCACACTTTCCAGGTTGCCACCGATTTCTTCAGGGTTGTCATGGTCTTCACCCTGACGGCCCAGTACCAGAATTCGGGTTTCTTCCTGAAGCTCGGCCAGGGTTTCCACAAAATGCCCGTGGCGCTGGCGGGTTTCAGGGCTTTCAATACCCTGAGCTTTAACACGCTCAACCGCGGCTTTAAGCTGCTCCTTACCCGCTTCCAATGCCAGCTTGCTGCGTTTGGCATCCAGTTCGGCCAGTTCATCCAGGAGGTGTTCACGGGTTCCCAGTTTGAGGTTGCCGCTCATATCGGTTTTGGTGGGGTAAACACTCTTGTCCAGTACATGCAGCAATACCAGCTGGCGATCCACGCATTGGCTGATCCAGGCTGCAGCATCACAAACGGCTTCCGCAGCTCTGGAACCATCAATACAGGCAAATACATTTTTCATGCTTAGTGGCCTCCCATGAGTTTTTCAACTTCCTTGGGATCATCATGCACCCCAAAGCGGTCAACAAGGGTTTCACTGGCTTCATTCAAACCCACCAGCTCAACTTCAGCACCTTCGCGGCGCAATTTGATGATGACCCTGTCCAGGGACTCCACTGCCGTAATATCCCAGAAGTGAGCAGAAGTCAGATCAACCACCACTTTATCAACCACTTCCTTGAAATCAAAGGATTCCGTGAACTGGGAAGAAGAAGCAAAGAAGACCTGACCGGCGACCTTATAGGTGCGTACTGTCCCCTCTGCATTGATGGACTTGCTGACCCGCATGTAGTGGCCGACCTTGTTGGCAAAGAACATGGCGGCCAGGAGTACACCGACAAAAACGCCGATGGCCAGGTTATGGGTTGCTACAACCACGACAACAGTAGTGACCATGACAATATTGGTGGACAGCGGATGCTTCTTGAGGTTGATAATCGAACCCCAGCTGAAAGTACCAATGGAGACCATAATCATCACTGCGACCAGAGCGGCCATGGGAATGATGGTCAGCCAGTCCGCCAGGAAAACCACCAGCAGCAGCAAAAAGACACCGGCAGCCAGGGAAGACAAACGAGTACGACCACCGGATTTGATGTTGATAATGGACTGACCAATCATGGCACAGCCCGCCATACCCCCGAAGAAGCCCACCACGGTGTTGGCAATACCCTGACCTTTACACTCGCGGTTCTTGTCGCTTTTGGTGTCGGTGAGATCATCCACTATGGTGGCGGTCATCATGGATTCCAGCAGACCCACGACCATCAACATCAAGGAATAAGGCAGGATGATCATCAGGGTTTCCAGATTCAGGGGCACATCCGGCCAGAGGAAAATCGGCAGGGTATCCGGCAGTTCACCCATATCACCGACAGTTCGAATATCAATCCCCCAGATCATGGCAACTGCGGTCAGGGCCACGATGCACACCAGGGGTGAAGGCAGCAGCTTGCCAATCATGGGCACATAGGGGAAGAGATAGATAATCCCCAGGCCGGCCAGTGTCATGGCGTAAACATGCCAGGTGACATTGGTCAGTTCCGGCAGTTGGGCCATAAAGATCAGAATCGCCAGGGCGTTGACGAAACCCGTGACGACCGAGCGGGACACAAAGCGCATCAGACTACCCAGTTTCAGGTAACCGGCTACAATCTGCAAAATGCCCGTCAGTACCGTGGCGGCCAACAAGTATTCCAGGCCGTGTTCACGCACCAGGGTGACCATCAGCAGGGCCATGGCACCGGTGGCGGCAGAAATCATGCCGGGGCGACCGCCGGTGAAGGCAATCACCACCGCCATGCAGAAGGAGGCATAGAGACCCACCTTGGGGTCAACACCGGCAATAATGGAAAAGGCAATGGCTTCGGGAATCAAGGCCAGGGCGACGACGATACCCGCGAGCAGGTCACCACGGACATTGGAAAGCCAGTTTTGCTTGATCGACTGGATCATTGGAATCTCTTGAATTGTGAAGTTAAAAAAACACGCCTGCCCCCGAAGTCGCAAAAGCGTCAGGGTAGGTGATCAGCTATGGGAGGCTGCAAATAACAGGCCAGTCGCATGGCTGCGACCTGAAACAACGATGGGTGAGGACTTTCAGGGTCTACACTGGAGGAACTTCCCGTAACGGTTGATGGGCGTCAAAAGAAAGGCGCGAATTCTAGCACAGCGCCAGGCCATTATCACCCGCTTCTTAATTCAGAACGAGGCAGTCAACTTTTCTTGAATGCTGCACTTGCACGGTGTGTCGTTTTGTCGCACTATTGCGCGCAACTCGATCCGCGCGATCCCACCGAATTAATTCAGGCTACTGAAATGACCTCTTTTTCGCTTTTTCTCGCTTTTAAAAACCTACAGAAGGAAACTTCCCATGACTGCTTCCCTGACTCAGGGTTTGCTCAAGAACTTTCTCGGCAACGCCCCCTACTGGTACAAATACCTGATCCTCCTGTTTCTGCTGATTAACCCCATCATGCTCTGGCTGCCCGGCCCCTGGTCGGCTCTGGCAGGCTGGGTTTTACTGGGACAATTTATTTTCACCCTGGCCATGGCACTCAAGTGCTATCCACTGCTGCCCGGTGGTCTTCTGGCGTTGCAGGCGGTCGCCTTGGGAATGACCAGCCCGGAGATGGTGCTGAATGAAGTGCGCCATAATCTGGAAGTGATCCTGCTGCTGATGTTCATGGTCGCTGGCATTTATTTCATGAAGCAGTTACTGCTTTATGTGTTCACCAAAATCCTGATTGGTGTGCGCTCCAAATCTCTGCTGTCGCTGATTTTCTGCATCAATGCCGCTCTACTCTCCGCATTTCTGGATGCCCTGACCGTCACGGCAGTCATCATTTCCATCGCCGTGGGTTTCTATTCGGTTTACCACCGGGTGGCTTCCGGGCAGGAATACCACAACCACGGCCACGATCATGGCAATGACCTGACCATCCAGGAAGCCCAGCGTGAAGACCTGATCCAGTTTCGGGGTTTTTTACGCTCCCTGCTGATGCATGCGGCCATAGGCACGGCCCTTGGGGGTGTCGCCACCATGGTGGGTGAGCCCCAGAATCTGCTGATTGCCAAAGAGGCAGGCTGGGGTTTCAAGGAGTTCTTTCTCAGAGTCTTGCCGGTCAGCCTGCCGGTCTTTATTGCCGGTTTGAGCACCTGTTTGCTACTGGAGAAAATCAAACCCCTGGGGCGTGCCTTTGGTTATGCCGGACGCCTGCCCGCCAGGGTTCGCAGCATCTTGAAGGACTTTGATCGCTACCAGACCGACAGGAGAACACCCAGAGAAACCGCCCAGTTGCTGGTGCAGGCTGTGGTTGCTGTGTTATTGGTCTTAGGCTTGGCCTTTCATGTGGCCGAGGTGGGCTTGATTGGCCTGGCCGTGATCGTCCTGCTGACCAGCCTGAACGGAATCAATGAAGAGCACCAGATCGGCAAGGCCTTTCAGGAAGCACTGCCTTTCACAGCTCTGCTGGTGGTTTTTTTCACCATCGTTGCCGTGATCCACAGTCAGCATCTTTTCCAGCCCTTCATTGAAATGGTGTTGCGCCAGCCGGTGGAAAATCAACCAGGCGTTCTGTTTGTTGCCAATGGCCTGCTGTCCGCCATTTCCGACAATGTGTTTGTGGCAACCATTTACATCAGTGAAGTCAAAACCGCTTTGTTGAATGGCAGCATTACCCAGGAGCATTTTGAAACCCTGGCGGTCGCTATCAATACCGGCACCAATCTGCCCAGTGTGGCAACGCCCAATGGTCAGGCTGCTTTTCTGTTTCTGCTGACTTCCGCCATAGCGCCACTGATCAGGCTTTCTTACGGGCGCATGGTACTGATGGCACTGCCCTATACGCTGGTTATGGGTGGAATGGGGTTTTGGGCCGTCACCCACTGGTTGTAGGCTTAAATTAAAAAACCAGCTCAATCTACAAGGAGGTTGAGCTGGCTATCAAGGACAAGCAGGCCTACTATTCTTTGGGCTGGGTCTTGCAAGTCTTGATACCAAAAGGCAGGTAGGCAGGGCAGGTTCCCACCAGAGCCGTTCCCAGAGGGATCAAACCAAGCCAACCCCAGACGCCAATAGTGCCAGTAACGGCCAGGATAATCAGAAAAACACCCACAACAACACGCAAACCTCGATCAATATTACCCATATTCTTGACCATAACATCACTCCTTTAATAAGAATTCACACCTAACTAATTTAGCAGTTATCGGTGAGTTTTGCTGCATCCCTGAATAAGCGTTCACGGATATGAAAATCACTCCCGGTCTAGCACAGGCAAAAAATGCTACTCTATCGCCACAAAAACAACTCCAGTCTTAAAGGTTCGCCTGTGCATAAACTCTTGATTCGCCATCCTCTGGCCGTGATTGTGCTGGCTCAGTTGCTGGGCACTTCGCTCTGGTTCAGTATCAATGGTGTCGCTTTTAATCTGACCCAGACGACCGGCCTGACTGAAGCCGGGTTGGGGTATCTGACCCTGGCGGTGCAATCGGGTTTTATTATCGGCACCCTGCTACTGGCCACCACGGGTCTGGCTGACCGTTTTCCGGCCAGTCGTGTTTTTGCACTGGCAGCCTTGGCCGGAGCCTTGATCAATGGCTTGTTTATTCTGGTGGCCGAGCTTTTTCCACTGGCATTACTGCTGCGCTTTCTGACTGGCCTTTGCCTGGCGGGCATCTATCCTTTGGGCATGAAGCTGGTAATCAGTTGGACACCGCAGTATGCAGGGCGCGCTCTGGGCTGGCTGGTCGGTATGCTGACTCTGGGAACGGCTTTGCCCCATTTTTTGCGGGCCGCCACACCTGGATTGGCCTGGCCTCTGCCTTTGCTACTTTCTTCTGTACTGGCGGTGGTGGGTGGTTTTCTGGTTTGGCGGTTGGGTGAAGGTCAAGAGCTGCCCAGGCACAACAAGGGCGCATTGCCTTTTCAGGGCCTGGCTGCCTGGCGGGACACCCGCTTTCGCCGTATCTCGATGGGTTATTTCGGGCATTGCTGGGAGCTCTATGCCTTCTGGACGCTGGTGCCTTTTCTGGTGGCGAGGGAGGTAACCCGCCTGGACTGGGCCGCTGGCTGGGTGAGTGGCTTGTCTTTCAGCATCATCGCTCTGGGGTGCATCGGCTGCATCTGGGGCGGTCGCATCAGTCGCCAGCTGGGCAGCCTGAGTGTTGCCCGGGGTATGTTGCTGACTTCGGGAGTGCTCTGCCTGCTCTACCCCTTGATCGGGGGTTGGCCTCCCTGGACGCTGCTTCTGCTTTTGGCTGTTTGGGGATTCACCGTGATTGCCGACTCCCCGCAGTTTTCTGCGCTGGCTTCCGCCAATGCCCCGCGTGAACACCTGGGTAGCGCCCTGGCCATGATGAATGCCATTGGCTTTGGCCTGACGCTACCCTCCATCGCCCTGGTCACCCACTACTGGACTGACTGGGAGCTTTGGGTTCTGCTGGCTCTGTTGCCCGGCCCCCTGGTGGGACTCTGGGCTATTTTCAGACTCAAAAGAAACCAGTTGCAGGAAATCTAGGAGGCCAAGTATTTCAGCAACGGATGCGATAACCGTGTTTAGGCATGTTCTGAATCATGGTTTTGTCACCCAGCTTGCGCCTTATCCGATGAATCAATACAGCAATGGTTTCAGGTGAGGTTTCACACTGACCATAGTCGATCACATCCATCAGTTTCATCTTGTTGACATAGGCTCCCTGAGCCCGAACCAGGGTCAAAAGAATCTTGTATTCAGAAGGGGTCAGATATACCTCTTCTCCCTCACCCTCTTCTTCTGCCGATTGCAGGCTGCAGGTTTTCTCTGAAAAGATCCATTTCCCGAGTTTCCATTCTGCCATCTGAATGGAAGCCAGCACTCCCCCTTTCATACGCGACATCCGCCCCAGAAAGTTTCTGACTCGAACCAGAAGCTCCTGGGTGTCAAAAGGCTTGACGATGTAGTCATCAGCGCCCATTTCCAGGGCTGCCAAACGGGTCTCCCGATCCGTACGACCGGAAACGACAAATAGAGGCACATCGCTTTGCAGCCGGAGTTTACGCAGCAGTACCAGCCCGTCTTCATCAACCAGATTAAGATCCAGCAGAATCAGGTCATAACTCTGCTTTTTCCAGAAAGCAAAAAACTCATCAACCCCTTCGGCCTCATCAACCACAAAGCCCTGTATCCGAAAAACCTCCACCAGAACACTGCGCAGGGTAATATCATCTTCAACAAAAATAATTCGCGATGGATCAGTCATCATGCAACCTTCTTATTCGTTTTTATTGGCAAGGTGACCACAAAGCTGGCTCCTTGCGGTAACAATGTATACTCCAGCACACCACCCAGTTTCCTGGCCGCGGCACCTGCCAGATAAAGTCCGCTACCGGATTTTCTGTTCTGACTTTTGCCATAGCGTGTCTGCATGGAGTCAACCAACTCAGGCAACAGGCCTTTACCGGGAGTCGTCACCTGGATCAGTAGCTTTTCCTGCTCAAGCTGCAAACCCAGGGTGATTTCCACTTCCGGAGGCAAATGCGTCACCAGGGTGTCCACCAGGCTTTGCAGCAACATCTGCAACATCTCTGGATCAACTTCCAGCTGGCAACTGGCCTGGGGCTGGAAAGCCAGGTTTCTATCGTTATACATTCGGCGCAGATTTTCCGTGAGCTGGAGCATCCAAGGTAAAAGATCAAGCTGGATCCGGCTGGGCTGCCAATCATCATCAGCAAGGCGTTGATCCCATAAACTGGTGTCCACCAGGGAAACCAGACGCTGCTGGGCTCCACGAATTCTTTCCAGCCAGGAGGCTCGGGTTATGGCTTCGGCATCCTGCTGCATATTCAAAAGGGTCAGGGCACCATCAATCACCGTCAGAGGTGTCCTGAATTCATTGGATACCATGCGTAAAAAATCCTGCTGCGCCTGGCGAGTCTGGCTTTCTTTTTCAAGGCTTTTGTGGAGATCCGCTTGCAGGGCGAGATTTTCCTGGTGACTGGCCAATAGCTGGTGATTGCGTTCTTGCAGCTCTGCAGTGCGTTGCTGCACCCCCTTTTCCAATTCCTCTTTATTGGCCTGACGGGACTGGTTAATGGACAGAACAATCATGAACTGCATGGCCAGGAGGTGAACCAGTGTGCCTAAATACATGGCATTTTCTGTCCAGAAATTATTGGGCAGAAAAGACTGCTCACGCAGAATGCGCAGCACAACCCCCAGAGCCAGCACCCCGAAAATCAGCAAATAGGCACTGCCCAGCCGGGTTTCTCCCGTCACCAGACGATAAATTGAAAAGATCACGGCAAAAGCCGTCAACATCAGGATGTAGAGCTGAATCCAGGAACTCACCAGAATATAACGATCCAGAAAAACAAAGGTCAGCCCCGTAGCGGCCACTACCCAGGCCGTGAGCAGATAGTAGCGGGCCAGTTGCGGAAAATCCTGTCGCATCCTTGTCAAACGACTGAAAAGCAGGGCAAAAAAAGCCAGGCTCAAGGAAACCGAAGCCGAAGCCAGTAAATCCGGAAAGCGGGGCCAGGGTATATTGACCAGCCATCCCAGATAGCCTGAATGCGCCAACTGAAAAGCAAGCTGGGTCATTACATAAAGGGTGTAAAAAGCATAGGTTTTATCTTGCAGCAGGCCTGAATAAATCACGCCCAGAAGCAGCATCAGCGCCAGCACAGCCAGGTAGGCTGACATGTAGAAATGGCGGTGCTGGGCACTTTCAATAAAGGCTTCCGGCACCCAGAGTGACAGATCGGCAAACAAGGGGTTGGTGCCGGCAATACTGAGCAGGAAAGTCTTTTGTTCACCCGGTTTGATTTCCAGCGGAAAGACCTGCTGCGGCAAATTAAAAGGACGCTCACTGGCCTGCACCAGGTCCCCAGCCTTGAGTTTTTGCAACTCCCCCTGGGCATCTTCCCAGTAGAGGGTTAAATGATCGGTAAAGACCGGGTCAACCTCAAGCAACCAAAGGTGGCGATCCGTGAAGTTGGACTCAAGGGTCAGGCGCAGCCAGTGGGTCTGTGAACTAAAGCCCCAGGCTGGCATTCCCGATAGAGGGGTAAAGAGGCTGGAGTCCTGCAGCAATTCGGCAGGCGTTTTTTCGGACTCTTGCGGCCCAGCGCTGAGAAACCCCGTCAAGGACCAGACTTCTTGTTGACCGGGATTCAATTCCAGAACGGATGCCCCTGCAACCTGAGCGAAACAAACCATTGGCATTACAAGCCCGATGAACAAAAGCTTAATCTTCACAGCAAAACATTTAGGCTTCACAGGGTCCCTCGACAGCAGCAGCCTTTTTTAAACGGCAGTGATTACGACCCTGATGTTTGACACTGTAGAGCATTTGATCGGCTTCAATAATCAGGTGGCGCGGGGTTGAATAAAAGCCGGGTGCCAGATAAACACCGCCCAGGCTGGCGGTAACCACTCCCGGTCCAGCAGGTGCCTTGGGGTTCTGGATATCCAGACCTTCAATCAACCGACAAGTCTGCTGCATGGCCTTCTCCAGTTCTTCAGGCAACAAACCCATAAAGAGGATTGCAAACTCTTCACCCCCATAACGAGTCACCAACCCCGAGTAACGACCGGCGAAATCACGAATTTCAGCAGCCACTTGTTTAAGCACTTGATCACCCGCCCAATGTCCGAAGTGGTCGTTGTATTGCTTGAAATAATCAAGATCCAAAAGAACAAGGGACAGTGGCACCTGCTTCTGCACCACCAGGTTCAAGCTGTTTTGCAAGGCATCATCAAAAACACGGCGATTGCCAATACCGGTCAAGGCATCCTGGCGGGACTCACGGTGCAGCTGGCGAATGCCTGCTGTGGCCTTCAGTTGGTTGCGAATCCTGAGTCTCAGCAAATCCGGTGTGACCGGCTTATTCAGGTAATCAACCGCTCCCAGGCGCAGACCCATCCGCTCGTCATGAAAATCCTTCCTGGAGGTCAGGAAGATAACCGGAATCGAGGCCGTTGAGGGGTCTTCCTTGAGATGCTGACAAATGTCATAACCATTCATCCCCGGTAACATAACATCCAGCAAAATCAGATCCGGTTGTAACTCAACAGCACTGGAGTAAGCCTCCAGCCCGGAGCTCACCTGGTGGCAGTTGCACATATCATCCAATACACATTCAACCACCCGGCCCACAACCGGATCATCGTCGACCACCAGCACCTGAAAGTCTCCTGGAGAATCAGTATCAACCGGGTTCAATTGAAACCTATGCGAAATCATGAGGCCCTTCCTTTGCTTGATTGAATCTCAAGCAAAAGAATACACCTTCATCAAGCAAGGTTACTTAACAGCATCTTGAGGCAGTGTTAACAGGTTATATCTTATTTATATCAGCAACTTACTCTACTGGCATAAAAAATTCAGAAGCAATCGGGTGTGGCCGGGCAAGGAGGTGTCCAGCTGCAGATCCATATTCAAAACCCTGGCAATCAGTTTGGCCGAATAGGTGCCCAGCCCTGTGCCTTGCTTTTTGCCTGAAGTCACGAACTTGTCAAAAAATCGTGACCGGATTTCCTCAGGGACTTCGCCGGAGTTTTCGATCACCAGCTGACAGGCACCGGCTTCCTGCGTCAGTTGAATCCTGACTGGCATGTCTCTGGGCGATGCTTCACAGGCATTTTTCAACAGATTGGTCAAAAGATTATAAATCAGCAAGGGTTCTGTGCTGATCGTCAGTTTCTGCAAGGGTTCGGGGATTTCCAGCTGCAAATCCAGCTGTTTTTTCCGGAAGGCCTGTGACATTTCCCTGACCACTTTCTGCAGCAAGTCCGGCAGGCTTTCCTCTTTCAGATCAGGCTGATAGGTGCCGTATTCAATTTTCAGCAGAATCAGGGACATCTCGATCATACTGAGCATGCGCCAGCCTGCTCCTTCCAGCATCTCCATGAATTCCTGCTGCCGCTCGGTGAGGTTGTCATATTCCTTGAACAGGGCTGGAATACTGATGATGCTGCTGAGGGGCCCTTTCAGATCATGATGCATGATGCGCTCAACATCTTCGCGCATACGGGCCGCTTCTTTGAGGGCCTGGTTTTGCTCGGCAAGCTGTCGACGTGTTTCATCCAGCGACAGGTGGGTATCGATACGAGTCAGAAGTATGGAAGGGTTGAGTGGCTTGGCAATGTAATCCACCGCTCCCAACTTCAAACCCTGGGTTTCATCATCCACCCCATCCAGCGCGGTGAGAAAGATCACCGGAATCTCGCGGGTGACTCGGTTGGCCTTGAGTTGACGACAGACTTCATAGCCATCCGTCTCGGGCATCATCACATCCAGAAGGATCAAGTCAGGCCGTTGCTTTTCAGCAATTTTAAGGGCAATTTTACCGTTGATCGCTGCCTTGACCTGGTACTGGTCTGATAAGAGGCTGGTCATGATGTCCAGGTTTTCGGGAGCATCATCAACCACGAGAATCACCTTGTCTGCTTTCTTTGTCTGTTCATCCATTAGGGACCTCTTACAAAGTTTAGCGAGGTGGAGAGTTCAGGGCTTCAAGAGCGGCTTCAAAATCATATTCAGCCAGCAGCCCCTTAATGGTTTGGATACGCGCCGCCCAGGGTTCCGGCAAGGCGCGTTCAAGAAGGCTTTCAACCTCTTGCACCGCTGCGGCATCATAGTCTTCCAGCAAATCACTCAACGCCTGCAATGCCTTGTGCAGTTCTTCTTCGCTCCAGGCTTCCGGTTTTGCGACTGTTACTGTTGCAGATGCTTGCGGATTGGCGGCCAGCCAGTCTTGTAGATACTGCAGCACTTCCTGCAGAGCTTTCAGGGTGTGTTCATGGCTATGAGTCAAGGCTTGCTGTTCAGTGCCGATTTTCAACTGAGCTTCCAGCTCACCAGCCCAGTATTGCAGCTCCTCTGCCCCCAGGTTGCCAGCCACCCCCTTCAGGGTGTGAGCCAGTCTGATGGCTTCTTGCTGGTCGCTTGCAGCCAAAGCCGCTTCCAGCATCGCTGCAAAATTTTGCTGGCTGTCAACAAAGCGCTCCAGTAAGCGCCGATAAGCCTGGCGATTATTGCCCAGGCGCTTCAAGCCAACCGGGGTGTTGAGTTGCTTACCCTGCTCAGGGGGCAGCTCAATTTCATTGTCCTGTTCAGTGTCCATTTCTTCTTCCGGCGGTAGTTCGCGTTGTCCAGCAGGTATCCATTCAATCAGGGCAGCCATCAACAGATCCGGATCAATCGGCTTGTTGAGATGGTCATTCATACCCACTTCCCGGCTTTTTTCCCGGTCTTCCAATAGGGCGTTGGCCGTCAGGGCGATAATCGGCAAATCGGTTCGTTGCATCTGCTCCCGAATAATCCGGGTGGCCTGGTAACCGTCCATCACCGGCATCTGAATGTCCATCAGCACAGCATCAAAATCCTGCTTTGCCACCAGATCAACCGCTTCCTGACCATTAGCCACCAAGTACACATGCAGGCGTGCCTGGGTCAGGAGTTCATAGGCCACCTGCTGGTTGATTTCATTGTCTTCCACCAGCAGAACTCTGGCTCCCTGAATGGCTTGCAGCTGTTCCGAATCGATTCTGGCTGTTTTTCGCATGCCCTGACCGGAAACCGGGGCAAAACCCAGGGCATCCACGATGGAATCCAGCAGCAGAGAAGGGTTGACGGGTTTCTGCAAAAAAGAAGACAGGTGTTCGGCACCCGGTTCGGCCAGAACATCTTCACGGGCAAAAGCCGAGACCAGAATACAGCGGGGTTTATTGACCGGTTTTTCAGCCTGCATGATTTCCTGGATCAGCTGCAAGCCATTCATCTGGGGCAGGGACATATCCACCAGCATCAAATCAAAAGGCTGACTGGCGGCCTGCAAAGCTTGTCTGGCTTCGGAGGGGCTGCTGACGACCTGAGCGGCAAAACCAAAGCTTTGCAAATAGCTGAAAAAGATTTCACCGGCCGTTGTATTGTCATCCACAACCAGAATTCGATAGCCCGCCAACTGGTGTTTGACGATCAGCTCTTCAGGGCTTTTCTGCAAGGCAGGGGTTGTTTCCAGCTTGAGAGTAAAGATAAAGCGACTGCCCTTGCCGGGTTCACTGTCCACCCGAATCTGACCGTCCATCAACTCCACCAGTTGGCGGGTAATGGAGAGCCCCAGCCCAGTGCCGCCATAGCGACGGGTTGTGGAGGTATCCACCTGAGAAAAGGATTGGAAGAGTTTTCTTTGCTGCTCTTCGCTCATGCCAATACCACTGTCTTCGACAGTAAACTCCAGTTCCAGAGCAGTTTGCCACTGCTGTACCCGGCGCACAGAAACCACCACCTGCCCTTGATCCGTGAACTTGATGCCATTGCCCACCAGATTGGTCAGGATCTGGCCGATACGCAAAGGGTCGCCCTTTAAGCCATAGGGAACATCCGGTTCACGGTAGAACAACAGCTCCAGACCCTTGGTGCGTGCAGGCTCGGCGACCACCACCCAGAGCTGATCCAGCACTTCATCCAACTCAAAAGGGATTTTTTCCAGGGTCAGCTTGCCCGCTTCGATTTTGGAAAAATCCAGAATGTCATTAATCAAGCCCAACAAGGAACGACCCGAGGCCATGATTTTATTGAGATAGTTCTGCTGGCGTGGTGAAAGATCCGTTCTCAGGCAGAGTTCGGTGAGACCGATCATGGCATTCATGGGAGTGCGGATTTCATGGCTCATATTGGCGAGAAATTCAGATTTGGCACGGGTGGCACTTTCTGCGGTTTGCAGTGCGGCTTCCAGACGCCGCCGGTATTCCAGAGTCTTGAGTAACAAATGAATTACCAGCGCCAGCAGAAAGCTGAGCAGCAGGGCCAGAAACAGCTGACCGGCAAGACTCAAGGGATCACGCCAGCCTTGCCGGGGTGTGATATCCAGGTACCAGTGACCATTGGGCAGGGTCAACTGCTGCTGAACCGGATCTTGGCGCAGATCCTCCTCACTGGCCAGGATCGTCTGGATACCTTTTTCTTCCGGCAGCTCTCGCCATAGATGCCAGGTATAACCCTGGGAAGTCAATTCAGGCAGTCGGGCTACCGCCAGAGCCTCCGGGAATTTCAGGGTGACGGAAACAAACCCCCAGAAATCCTGCTGCTGCTCATCCAGAAAAACCGGCAAACGTCCCACCGCACCCAGGCCACCCTGACGCAATTCAAAAGGGCCAGCCAGGGTCATTTTCCCACTTTTCATGGCTTTGAAGGCCTCGGCCGATCGATTTGGATCAGCAAACTCATCCTGTCCCAAAGCTGCCTCATTGCCTTGCAGGGGAGCAATCTCGGTCAGTACGCCATCCGGCAGCAATGCAATCGCGGAAGCACCGGGATAGTAGGGCATGAGTTCATCCGCCAGGCTGGCAAACTGGGCCACCTCACCCTTACCTTCACGAACCAGAGCAGCCAGAGCGTAGGTGATGGATAGAGAACTCTCCAACCCCCTTTGCAGGGCAGAACCATAGTCCCCCGCCAGATTCATGGCGCGGGATTGACTCAGCTCCACCTGACGCTGATCCCAGACAAAGACCAGTGCCAGACTTAAAACAAAAGTCAGCAGAAAAGTCAGAAAAACGGTAGGGCGAAGAGTCACTACATCGGGGTCTGTAGTCGCCAAAGGAGAAGTCTGAACCTGGGTCACCTGATTGCTTCCACTTGCAAAAATGTTAATTTAATGGAGTGTACCTGACCCAGGATTTTACGGCATTAACAGCAAATTAAGATCAGCCTGCCGTCCCCGTCAACAGCCCAAAGATTCGAAAACCACCGATGTAGGTGCCTGCGGCGGACCCCAGGGTGGCAAAAATAAACACCAGCAGGGTTCGGGACACCCTGTTTTTCCACCAGCCCTTGAGGCTGGCGGTGTCCTGGCGCAAGCGGGAAAAGTCAGCCACCTTGGGTTTTCGCAGCCAGAGTTCTGCCCCGGCTGCGACAAAACCGGCACCGATGGTGGGGTTTAAAGAAGTCAGGGGGGCAGCCACAAAAGCGGTTACTACCGTCAAGGGGTGAGCACCGGCAATCAAAACGCCCAGGGCACTCAGGCCACCATTAATCAACACCCAGTCCAGCACCAGCTGCATGCCCAACTCGGTATTGCGATTAAAACCGATCACAAAACCAGTGATAATCAGGGCTGCAATAATCCAGGGAAGCAATTTCGGCCAGCGGCTGGCGGGGGGCACTGCTTCCAGAATATCCAGTTGTTCTCGGGGGTCTTCCGGCAAATGACCAGCCAGGTTTTCTTCCAGACCTTTCAGGTGGCCAGCTCCCACCACCACCAGAACCTTCTTGTAGCGACTGTCACCATTTTCCTGAGCCAGGCGCAGTGCCATATAGTGATCCCGCTCGGCAATCAGGGCCTGGTAAAGCTTTTCCGATTCCTGGGCAAACTCACTGAAGGTGGATTCCAAAACATCCCCTTCCTTGAGTTTTTCAATTTCCTCAGAGGTTACTTTTTCACGCGAGAAAAGGCTGCCCACCAGACCGGAAACCAGTGCTGTGCGCTGCCACCAGGGCACACTGCGGTAAACGCGTTTGAGCGTTATGCCGACATCCCGGTCAATGGCCATCAACGGCAGGTCAGCAGCCTTGGCTTCTTCTATGGCGGCTTTCATTTCTTCGCCGGGTGCAATGCCCGACTCTTCTGCCACCCGCTGCTGGAAGGAACCCAGTGCCAGATTGGCTGCCACCATGCCCGCCTTGCCCTGCTTGATGACCTGAAAAAGATCCATTTTTGCCAGAGCATCCGGGTTGACCATATTGGCATGCCTGGCCGGACAGAGCTCCACAGCAACTGCATCAAACTCACCGCTTTGAATCAGGCTGCGCACTTCATCAGCACTGACTTTAGAAACGTGGGCCGTACCCAGCAGGGTGTAATCGGTTTCGTGTTTACGAAGCTGTTTGCGCGGTCCGCTGGCAATATCGGGAGTGGCTGGTGCAGTCATGAATTCCTGTTTTCCTGAATCAAAAAAAGCAAAGGCGCATTAGACCAGAAAGGGACTGAAAAGTCAGTTCGACTTGGCTGCCTGTACAAGAATGCTTTAAGCTTCTAGGATACACAGCTCCACCAACACACACGCCCGGGTTAATAGAGGTCATCATGACTCAAGCAGTTACCAACGCAATTATGCAAGAGCTGGCGGAAGAACCCAGCCTGAAAAATGATGATGCCGCCCTACTCAAGGCCATCATTATCAACCTGCATATGAGCCCTGAAGCCCTACGGGAAATCCTCAACCACCCCGACATGAAACTGGCACTGAACGACCCCAGTCTCAGTGTCACGTCTGACCGCAACGGCCCTTTCTTTATGGCTGTGGGCAAAACCACCTTCAATGTTGACGGCGCTACGGCCAAAGACTTTTTTGATTGCGCCGACCTTATTCAAAGCAAGATGAACTGCCCGGAAAAAGTTGCCGAAATTGCTGAAATGGTACTCATCCAGCAGGTTCAGACCTGGTTTTACGAAAGAGAAGACAGCAAGCCCATCCCCGTCCAGGGCTTCCGCCCCGGCATGGTGATTAACTAGTAGGCACAGGTCAATTACCTGGCTGAGTCCACGGCCTCTAATATGGCCAGTTTGACCTCTTCCGGGTAGCCGTCTTCATAAAGCAGAGAACTGATAATCTGGTACAGCAGGTCTTTATCAATGACATTGTCGGCAACCCAGACGACAATGTTTTCCATCTCTTTTACGAAGCTCTTTACCGCAAAGTCAAAGCCATTCAGTTCAAGAAAATAAGCACCTAAAGCCAACGATGAGCGCTTATTGCCATCATTAAACGCATGGTTCTTGTTGATGGAAAAAACCAAGTGAGTCAGCTTGTCTTCCATCTCTGGGTAGTAGAGGTCATTCTGTATATGCTCCAGCGGACTTTCCAACTGACCAATATCCTTGGTACCAGCCAGTCCACCAGACTGTTCGATGATCCAGTCGTGAACCCTGACTGCGTGGGCGGCATCAAAATAGAGAAACCTAATACCTCTGCTGGTGAAATCGCTCATCTCAACAGTCCTGGGGTTAGCGATCTTTCAGACGTTTGAGTACTGCCAGAGTATCTGGATCACTAAGCTGTTCTTCCAGAGAGCGGCTTTTCTCGCCTAAAAAACGCTCGAAGTCGGCTTCGGGTACGGATTGAATATAGGCTTCCAACTTTTCATGCAAAGCATCGCGAAAACACAAGTCTCGGCTGGCCATTTTGGTTCGCGCATCCAGAATTAATGGTTTGAACAGCGGGTGCTGCTCAAAACTGGCAAACAGCTTCTCGGCTTCTTTTTGGGTAAGCTTGCGATCCTGGGCCACACTTGCTCGCTCCAGCTCATGGGCAATGCCTGATTCATAGCTGGCAATCAGGTTCAGCACTTCGGAATACAGAGTTTCACGGATGTTGGATTTGGCGGCTAAGTTCAACACCTTTTTATATTCGGCGGCATTTTCGTGGAAAATGCTTTGGTAGATCAGATTGGTAAAGCGTGCGTATTTCCAGTGACTGCCTTCCACATAGTTATCCAAGGCATCGGTAAACTGGCGGCGGTAGTTTTCTTCCTGTAGTGCCGAGACCAGATAGTTTTCATCGCGCTGGTTGATAAACCGGGTATGCCCGCCGACCCGCTCGGCCATGACATCAAGCACTATATCCAGCAGGCGGGAGCGTAATTCACGAGCGGGTTCGCTCTCGGTGAGCAGCATACCCAGATTCAGTACAGCCCGAAAACTGAACACACCTAGCACGCTGGTTTTGGTACCGTAATTGGTTACGGCACCATCCAGTGACTCTTTGAATTCCTTAAGTTTTTTTCCGCGGAGCAAGGTGTAGCCATTGGCTTTCAACTCATCCGCATGACTGACAAGATACTTCTCAATGGTACTCTCACTCACGTCATACAAAGCAACTACCTGCGCTTTGGTAAACACCGTCTCTCCATCAAACACGACGCCGCCCAGAGCTAAATGCTGCTCCGCCTGCTGCAAGGCATAGCGGTTATTGAGGATATTCTGGCGGTCGTGGGACGATTCAGTGAGGTCTTTTGGCATATCGTATTTCCCTTAACTCAAGGCGACTACAAAGTTTGCTGGACGCTTCTCCTGGCCGTCAACTCTGAGCTTTTTAAAACATGCCCAGTTCAAGCTGCGCATCTTCGGTCATCATTTCCCGCGACCAGGGAGGGTCGAAAACAATTTCGGTATTCACCTGGTCGATATCTTCAGCACCCTGAATTTTGCGGCGGGCATCGGCAGCGATAACTTCCCCCATGCCGCAACCGGGTGCGGTGAGGGTCATCCTGATATTGAGCATCTTGCGACCATCGAGAAGGTCCACGACTTTAAGGCCGTAAACCAGCCCCAGATCGACGATGTTCACCGGTATTTCCGGGTCAAAGCAGGTGCGCAACTGTTCCCAGGCAAAATCCTCGATTTCCTGGTTGCTGGCTCCTTTGGGCAGAACCGGCTTTTGTACCGCCGCCAGGCCCAGGGCATCCAGGTTAGTGCCTTCGACCATGTACAAACGCCCCTGGTGGCCGACACTCACCGTGCTGCCTTTGGCCTGCATGACTTCCACTGTTTCGCCTTCAGGCAGGGTGATGGTCTTTCCAAAAGGCACGGAAATGACTTCGGTTTCGCGCTGAAGTTGAATTTTGTCGCCTTTGCTGAGACTCATAGCAGCATCTCCCGAACCCTTTTCAGCGCCGCCACAAAAATATCCACTTCTTCCAGAGTGTTATAAGCCGCAAAGGAGGCTCTGGCTGTGGCATCCACACCCAGGTGATGCAGCACCGGCATGGCACAATGATGGCCGGTGCGAATCGCCACGCCCAGTTGATCGGTGAGCAGCCCCAGATCCTGGGCATGTGCTCCTTCCAGAACAAAAGAAATCACCGCAGCCTTGCCGGGGGCTTCACCGAGAATGCGCAGACCCGGCAGTTCGGCTTGCATCTGCTCGGTGGCATAGTGCAATAAAGAGTGCTCCCAGGCCGCCAGCTTGCCCAGGCCCAGATCCAGCATCCAGTCAGCAGCCACACCCAGACCTATGGCTTCGGCAATGGCCGGGGTGCCCGCTTCAAACTTGTGCGGCAAACCGGCGTAGGTGGTTTTTTCAAAGGTGACGATATCAATCATGTCACCACCACCCTGCCAGGGCGGCATGGCTTCCAGGAGTGCTTCTTTGCCGTAGAGCACACCAATACCGGTGGGGCCATACATCTTGTGCCCGGAGAAAACGTAAAAGTCAGCATCCAGAGCCTGAACATCCACGGCCTGATGCGGCACTGCCTGAGCACCATCCACCAGCACCAGGGCATCCTGGTCGTGAGCTTCCTTGATGATTTGGGTGATGGGGTTAACACTGCCCAATGCATTAGAAACCTGGGTGATCGCCACCAGCTTCACCTTTTCAGTCAGCAGCTGCTGATAAACCGCCATATCCAGGCTGCCATCATCCAGAATCGGAATCACCTTGATTTCGATACCCAGTTGTTCGCGCAGCTGCTGCCAGGGAACAATATTGGCGTGGTGCTCCATCATGGACACCAAGACCTGATCACCGGCTTTCAGGTTCGCTCGCCCCCAGCTTTGTGCCACCAGGTTAATGGCTTCGGTGGCACCGCGGGTGAAGATGATTTCCTTGTGGGAAGCGGCATTGATGAACCTCTGAAGTTTACCGCGTGCTTCTTCATGGGCATCCGTGGCTTCCTGAGACAAGGTGTGCAGGCCACGATGGATATTGGCGTTGGTGTTGCGGTAGTAATCATCCATCGCCTGAATCACGGCCAGTGGTTTCTGGCTGGTGGCGGCATTATCCAGATACACCAATGGCTGGCCGTTGACCCGGCGCTGCAGAATGGGAAACTCGGCACGCAGCGCCTGGATGTCATAATCAGGTTGTTTCAGGGCTTCAAAATCAATCACTGTCATAACTCTTCCAGATCAACTTGATGCGGCAGGTGGCCTGCCACGGTGGTTTCGACCTGCTGGTAAATTGGCTGGATGTCGATTTTGTCGACCACCTCGTTGGCAAAGGCCAGGGTCAGCAGGCCTTTCGCCAGTTCGTCACTCAGCCCCCGTGATTTGAGGTAGAAGAGCGCGGTTTCATCCAACTGTCCGGTGGTGGCACCGTGAGAGCATTTGACATCATCGGCGTAGATTTCCAGTTCCGGCTTAGTATCGATTTCCGCCTGGTCACTCAGCAGCAGGTTGGCGTTGCTTTGTTCGGCAACGATCTGCTGGCTGTCTTTCTTGACGATAACCTTGCCATTGAACACGCCCCGCGCCTTGTCATTGAGGATGGCCTTGTAGTTTTCACGGCTGTAGGTTGTGGGGGCGTGATGGTTCACCAGGCTGTGGATATCCAGGTGGTGTTTATTGCGACCAAACAGCAGACCGGAGAAGTCACTTTCTGCGCCGGTGCCATTAAGATCACAGACCAGATCATCGCGCACCAGTTTGCCGCCCAGGTTCATATGATGACAGGTGTAGCGACTGTCACGCTTCTGTTCGACATGGGTGCGACCAATCAGCCAGCTTTGCTCGCCGGGGACTTCCAGTAAGTAGTGAGTCAGTTGGGCATTGCGCTCCAGAACAATTTCCGCCACCCGATTGGTGAAGTGGTTGGCAGTGTCTTCACCCAGAAAATGCTCAACCAACTTGATCTGACTGTTGGCACCGGCAGCCACCAGTATGCGTGGATGCGACATGGTGGGCTGATCGGCTTCGGTGGAGAGGTGCACCAGGCTGATGGGGTCTTCAATAATCTGGTTGTTACCCACGCGGATCACGGCACCTTCACCGGCAAAGGCAAAGTTCAGGGCAGTGAAAACGTCACAGTCAATCCCGGCCAGGCGACCCATCATGCCGCAAGTCAGCTCCAGTTCTTTATCCAGAGCTTCGGACAGAGGCTCAACCACCAGGGCTCCGGGCAGCTCACCCAGATCGGACAGTTCCGGTGCGTAAACCCCGTTCACAAAAACCAGCTGGTGGGCCTTGAGTTTCAGACCCGCCTGATCCAGCAGTTTTTTGGCTGCATCCAGGTCGGCCGTTTGCGGCAGAACAAAATTACGCTTGGCCAGCGCCTTGGTATTGGTGTACTTCCAGGCTTCAACACCACTGATCGGAAAACCCAGGTGTTCAAAGCGGGCGAAGGCGGCAATGCGCTGGCTTTTTAACCAGCCGTTTTCGGCATCCTGGTTAAACGCCTTGAAGGCTTCGGCATACTGGTTCATGCAGCGCCCTCCAGCAGCCAGTCGTAGCCTTTTTCTTCCAGCTCGTGAGCCAGGGATTTATCACCGGTTTTGATGATTTTGCCATCAGCCAGAACATGAATCACATCCGGGGTGATGTAATCCAGCAAACGCTGGTAGTGGGTAATCATCAGAATACTGCGATCGGCCGCACGCAGGGAATTCACCCCTTCCGAGACGGTTTTCATGGCATCAATATCCAGGCCCGAATCGATTTCATCCAACAACGCCAGCTTGGGTTCCAGTACCAGCATCTGCAGGATTTCATTGCGTTTCTTCTCACCGCCGGAAAAGCCTTCATTGACCGCACGATGCAGGAAGCTGTTGTCCATCTTCATGAATTTGATCTTTTCACGAATCAACTTCATAAACGCAGGCGCTTCAATTTCATCCAGGCCCTGCGCCTTGCGCTTGGCATTCAAGGCCGCTTTCAGCAAGTAAACATTCTTGACCCCCGGAATTTCCACCGGGTACTGAAAGCCCAGCAAAAGACCCGCCCGAGCGCGCTCCTCGACATCCATTTCCAGCAGATTCTGGCCTTCAAAAATGACGCTTCCGGAAGTGACTTCATAACCCTCCCGTCCGGTCAGAACCGCAGAAAGCGTGGACTTGCCCGCGCCATTGGGGCCCATAATCGCATGCACCTCACCCGGTTTAATACTCAGGTTAAGGCCCTTCAGAATCTCGGTGCCCTCGACTTTAGCGTGCAGGTCTTTAATCTCAATCATCTTGGTATCCTGTAATTAACTCATAACTCATCAATTCGGGGAAAAGGTGCTATTTAGGGGTAGAAGGTGGCACTGCGACAGGGTGCTGAGCGCAAGTGGAGCCAGGGATGGCGTAACGCAGCTCGTACAAACCGGGATGGTTTGTCCGACTGGCAAGCCAGCGCCCTGTAATGCTGTGCCTGATACCATCAACCTACAGCACCTTCCAACGTAACATTCAGCAAAGCCTCGGCTTCCACGGCAAACTCCATCGGCAGTTCCTTGAAGACATCCTTGCAGAAGCCATTGACGATCATATTGACCGAGTCTTCTTCAGAAATGCCGCGCTGCATGCAATAGAAAAGCTGATCTTCACCGATTTTCGAGGTGGTGGCTTCGTGTTCAACCATGGCAGAAGAATTGCCGATTTCCTGATAGGGGAAGGTATGCGCGCCGCACTGATCACCCAACAGCAGGGAATCGCACTGGGTGAAGTTGCGGGCATTTTTCGCCGTGGGCAGAATTTTCACCAGACCCCGATAGGATTGGTTGGAGCGCCCGGCGGATATCCCCTTGGAAATGATGGTGGAGCGACTGCCCTCACCCAGATGAATCATCTTGGTGCCGGTATCGGCCTGCTGGTAGTTGTTGGTCACCGCCACTGAATAGAATTCACCCACGGAATCCTTGCCACGCAGAATGCAACTGGGGTATTTCCAGGTGATCGCTGAGCCGGTTTCCACCTGAGTCCAGCTGATTTTGGCTCGGTCGCCGCGACAGTCGCCGCGTTTGGTCACGAAGTTATAGATGCCGCCTTTGCCTTCTTCATCGCCCGGATACCAGTTTTGTACCGTGGAGTATTTGATGTAGGCATCATCCAGGGCGACCAGCTCTACCACTGCCGCATGCAGCTGATTTTCATCACGCATGGGGGCGGTACAGCCTTCCAGGTAAGAAACCTGAGCCTGTTCTTCACAGACGATCAGAGTGCGCTCGAACTGACCGGTGTTGGCAGCATTGATACGAAAATAGGTCGACAGCTCCATCGGGCAGGTCACACCCTTGGGCACAAACACAAAGGAACCATCAGTGAAGACCGCCGAATTGAGCGCGGCATAATAGTTGTCGGTGTGAGGCACCACGGTGCCGAGATATTTCCTGACCAGCTCAGGATGCTCCTGAACCGCTTCAGAAATGGAAGAAAAGATTACCCCGGCTTCGGCCAGCTTGGCCTTGAAGGTGGTGCCCACAGAAACCGAATCAAACACGGCATCCACCGCTACACCGGCCAGTGCTGCCCTTTCATGCAGGGGAATGCCCAGCTTGTCGAAGGTTTCCAGCAATTTGGGATCAACTTCATCCAGGCTTTTCGGCGCATCCTTGTTCTTGGCACCCGGTGCGGAATAATAGGACACCGCCTGATAATCAATTTTCGGGTAAGACAGATGCGCCCAGGCTTGTGGGTCTTTCATCGTCAGCCAATGACGATAAGCTTCCAGCCGCCACTCCAGCAACCACTCCGGCTCTTTTTTGCGTAGAGAGATATGGCGGATGACATCTTCATCCAGACCAGGCGGCAGGGTGTCACTTTCAATATCGGTTACGAAGCCTTGCTTGTAGTCTTTACGTACCAGCTGCTCCATCTCTTCACTCGCCATAACGGCCTCCGGGCATCATCAAGTCTTTCTTTATAATTGGGCGGGTTCATGCAAGGTCAGTGCCTGTATTTGTACCCAAGGCAGTTTGATCGGTTGTGTCTGTGCCAACTGTGCCAGGGTCACAGAAGCCAGCAACTGGTGCACCGCCAGGGTCACACGCTGCCAGTTGTTGGCCACTCCGCACTGGCTGATCAGATCACACTGGGAATCTTCCAAACTGCATTCAGTCATCGCCACCGGGCCTTCAATCGCGGCGATCAGGTCACTGGCGGTAATGGTCGAAGCCGAACGCGCCAACTGGTAGCCACCCTGGGTGCCCCTTCGTGACACCAACAGATCAGCCTTGACCAGCATTTTCAACAGCTTACTGACCGTGGGCCTGGGTAAACCGATTTCGTCCGCCAGGTCCGCTGCTGCATACAAACGCTCAGGATGACGCGCCATCTGGGCACTGAGCACCACTGCGTAATCCGTCATTTTACTGAGCTTGAGCATGCCACCTACCTTGGGTTGAATCTATAGTGGACTATTTTAGTACCTTTTAGAAACCGAGTAAAGTGGTAGGTTTCTATGACAGGCGACTTGAAATCCACACAATTCAAGATAAGACCAATTTCCCGATGCCGAGAAAATGGTTAAAGGAAGGGGGCAGCATGGATGAGACTTCGATGAAGAGCAAAATCAAAGCCCGGTTCTTTTACCAGAAAATCAACCCAACACCAGAATCAGGGACTGGCTGAGGGAGTAGATCAGCAGCATCAGGGAGGTGAGGGCCAGCATGCGGTTAAGTTCCTTGCCTTCCAGATGACCCATCCAGCGAAACAGCAAAAGCAGCAGCGGAAAAATCAGCAGGAGAGGCAACCAGGTCAGCTCTTCCAGGCGGGGGTTTTGTGACCAGTGCAGCAGGGGAGCAGTCAGGAGCAGCAGGCGATAGAGAAGTCGGCTTTTGTGTTCACCCAGATAGACCACCAGGGTCTTTTTTCCGGCGGCGGCATCGGTGTGGCGATCACGCAAATTGTTGATCAGCATGATGGCGGCACTCAGCAAGCCGACCAGGGTGGCGTAAACAAAAGCGTCCAGGGTCAGCTTCTGGGTGTGGATAAAATAACTGCCCATCACGGCCAGCCAGCCAAAAAACACCAACACCAGAAGCTCACCCAGAGCCCGTGATGCCAGCGGCCAGGGGCCGCCACTGTAGGCCAGGGCAGCAATCAGTGAAGCCAGGCCGAACACCAGCAGCCACCAACTGACCAGAGCAGCCAGCAGAAAGCCACTGACCAGCGCCCCACCCAACACCAACCCGAGACCTTTTTGCAGTTGCTCCGGCTTTATTAGCCCCAGTTGCAGTCCGCGCAAGGGGCCAAGCCGCTGCTGGGTATCCACACCCTTCTGGCCATCAAAGAGATCGTTGGCAAAATTGACGGCCACCTGCAGCAACAATGCGCAAATGAGCGCAAGAAAAAAAGCGGCGGGATTAAAAGAGCCATCGGCAAACGCCAGGGCGCTGCCCAGCAGGATGGGTGCCAGGGAAGCAGGCAGGGTTTTCGGGCGCAGAGCCAGAAACCAGGCATTAAGGTCAGACACCTTCGTTCACTTCTCCGTCCAGGTCAGTGGTTTCCAGTTGGTCTTTACGGTACAGCCAGGTAACAAAACCAAATGCCGGAAGGTTCATGAGGATACCGTACATCAAAGGCACCAGAACCAGGGCAGGCATTTGCAGGATGGTCAGGGCGACCATAATGGCGGTACCGGCATTCTGCACACCCACCTCCAGACCCAGCGTTCTTTGTTCGCGTTCTTTCAGCCCCGACTTACGGGCCATCAGGTAGCCACTGAGAATGGCTGTTGTACTCAGCAACAGTATCGCCAGTCCTTCAACACTGAGGATTCGCTCCAGCAAATACAGGTGGGTTGCCAGCAGGCTGATAACAATCAACAACATGGCCAAGGTGGACAGGCGACGCAGGCCGGGCTGAAATCTGATCGCCCAGACTGGAAACCGAAGCCTGATCAGCATGCCCAGAACTACCGGAACCAGGGTAACCAGTGCCAATTGTTGAATGGCGGGCCAAAGAGGCAGTTGAAAGTGACCGGTATCCAGGGGATTGATCTGCAGGTAAGCAAGGAACAGTAAAGGCAGAGTCAGAGGCGTCAGCAAGCTGGTTACACCCGTCAGGGTGACGCTAAGCGCGGCATCTCCCCGGGCAATCAGGGAAAAAAGATTGGAAGTGGCGCCGCCGGGACAGAGGGAGACTAAAAACAGGCCCGCTGCGGCCAGGGGCGACAAGGGAAGCAGCCCTATCAGTACAAGAGCCAGGCAAGGCAAAAATAGCAACTGCATAGCCAGACCCAAAATACAGGCTCTTGGCTTCAAAAGTACCCGTTTGAAATCAGCTGGCTGCAGTGCCATACCAATACCCAGCATGACCAGCGCCAGAATCAGAGGCAATAAAACCTGGGTCACCAGTTGCTGCATCCGGTTTTCTCCTTGGCAAAAGCAGCAATTATACAATAAAAAAACCCGGAGCCTTTCGACTCCGGGTTCTGACAAGAAGCGTTCAGACTGAAGGTTTACTTCAGGCTTTCCAGAATCTTGTTGAAGGTAGCACTGGGGCGCATCACCTGGTCAGCCTTGGCTTTGTCGAGGTGATAGTAACCACCCAGATCCGCAGGGCTGCCCTGGGCATCGCTCAGTTCTTTCAGGATCTGTGCTTCCTGCTCGTTCATCTGCTTAGCCAGAGGACCCATTTTTTCCGCCAGATCCTTGTCATCCGACTGAGCGGCCAGCTCTTCCGCCCAGAATTTGGACAGGTAGAAGTGGCTGCCACGGTTGTCCAGCTCACCCACTTTACGCGAAGGTGATTTGTTTTCTTCCAGCAGACGACCGGTTGCCTTGTCCAGAGCCTGACCCAGCACTTCAGCACGCTTGTTGCTGTTTTTCTGGCCCAGTTCTTCCAGGGACACGGCAATTGCCAGGAATTCACCCAGCGAATCCCAACGCAGGTGGTTTTCCTGGAGAACCTGTTGAACGTGCTTGGGCGCAGAACCACCGGCACCGGTTTCATACATGCCACCACCAGCCAGCATGGGTACGATGGACAGCATCTTCGCAGAAGTGCCCAGCTCCATGATGGGGAAGAGATCCGTCAGGTAATCGCGCAGCACGTTACCGGTAACCGAAATGGTGTCCTTGCCACGAACCATGCGTTCCATGGAGGTACGAATGGCACGCACATAACCCATGGTGCGGATATCCAGACCACTGGTGTCATGATCTTTCAGGTACTTTTCAACTTTCTTGCGCAGTTCACGGTCGTGAGCACGCTCGTTATCCAGCCAGAAGATGGCCGTGGTGTCTGCTTGACGCGCACGGTTTACAGCCAGCTTGACCCAGTCCTTGATGGCCGCGTCTTTGGTTTGGCAAGCGCGCCAGATATCGCCTTTTTCAACCGAGTGTTCCATCAAGACCGTGCCATCGGCTTTAACAACCCGCATGGTGCCTGCTTCTGACATTTCAAAAGTCTTGTCATGAGAGCCATATTCTTCGGCTTTCATCGCCATCAGACCGACATTGGGTACTGAGCCGCAGGTGGTGGGATCAAAAGCGCCGTGCGTCTTGCAGAAGCTGATCATTTCCTGGTAGATGCGAGCATAGGTGGACTCAGGCATAATCGCCTTCACGTCCTTCATTTTGCCATCACGGCCCCACATCTGACCGGAGTTGCGGATCATGGAAGGCATGGAGGCATCCACGATCACGTCACTGGGAACGTGCAGGTTGGTAATCCCTTTAACAGAATCCACCATCGCCATTTCGGGGCGGTGCTCATAACAGGCATGAATCGCTTCTTCGATTTCTTCCTGTTTGGAGTTGGGTAGAGTCTTGATGCTGTCCAGAATACTGGCCATACCGTTGTTGGGGTTGGCACCCAGCTCATCAAACAGGTTGCCATACTGGTCAAAAACTTCTTTATAGAAGGCACGAACCGCATGACCGAAAACGATGGGGTGAGATACCTTCATCATGGTGGCTTTTACGTGCAAAGACCACATCACACCATCGTTCTTGCACTCTTCAATGGTGCGCATGAAGAAGTCATCCAGCGCCTTGGCGCTCATGAACATGGCATCCAGCACTTCACCTTCTTCCATGGGCAGGGTTTTCTTGACTTCAACCTGACCCTTCTGGTCAACAAACTCAATGCGTACATCACCGGCTTGTTCCAGGGTTACCGATTGCTCACTGGAGAAAAAGTCACCACCACGCATCCAGTCTGCATGCGAACGGGAAGCCTTGCTCCACTTGCCCATGGAGTGAGGGTACTTGCGGGCAAAGGCTTTCACTGCAGGGGGAGCGCGACGATCGGAGTTGCCCTGACGCAACACAGGGTTGACAGCACTGCCCAGAACTTTGGCATAACGCGCCTGAATGTCTTTTTCTTCGTCCGTTTCAGGCTCGAAAGGGTAGTCTGGCAGATCGTAACCTTGTTCCTGCAGCTCTTTAATACAGGCACGCAGCTGAGGAATGGAAGCACTGATATTGGGAAGCTTGATGATATTGGCTTCCGGCTGCTTGGTCAGTTTACCCAGTTCCGCCAGGGTGTCTGGCAGGCGTTGCTCTTCTTTCAAACGCTCTGGGAAGGAGGCGATAACACGAGCTGCCAAGGAAATGTCGCTGGTTTCTACATCAAGTCCTGCAACCTTGGTGAAAGAGCTAACCACCGGCAGCAGGGAAAAGGTTGCCAGGGCCGGTGCTTCGTCGGTGAGGGTGTAAATTATCTTATTGCTGGATGTTGTCATTTTATTCCCCGATTCCATCGTTGTATGACTGACAGCTCATGCAAAAAGCAGCTTGTGGCCACTTCTTTCAAGAGGAGTTAGCTTTAGCTAGTAAAATTACAACAGGTATTCTACCGAAAAACCGCGACATTTTGTACGCCTTCAGGCTAATACCAAGGGCTAACCCGCAACTCACTGATCGGTACTACCTGAGCCCCCACGGCAGGAGCCAGCCATTGCCGGGTATCCGGTTGCTTGCTATCCCTGACGGGCAGGTAAACCGGTAAACCACAACCCAGAGCCACCAGTGACAGAGCATTATCCAGCCCCACGGCAACCTGCGCTTGACTGAGCAGATCCACAGCCTCTTCCCAGTTGATGTGACCGGACAGGTTGTGAAGAGCATCGCGCGTGGCCTGTGGCAAGGACTCCAGCAACACATCAACTTCCAGCTGCTCATTATGCGATGCCAGCAGCCAGATCTGTCCGCCCTCTTCAACCCATTGATTCAACAAGGTTTGCCATTGCTCTGGCTCAGGTTGCTGCTGTCTGGCGGGCTCAGGCACACCCAGAGTACCGGGGCAAAAAGCCAGCACGGGTTTGTCCTGAACAAGCCTGAACCGCTCTCTGGCCTGGTGTTGCAACTGAGTATCGCTAGTTAGACTCAGCGCAGGTGTTTCCGGCAGCTCATCGACAATATCCCAGGCCAGAGCCCGGTAACGATCCACCAGATGCGGGTGACGTGCCTTGTTGGGCAGACGAATATCAATCAATAGAGAATAACGATATCGACCCCGATAACCGGTGCGCTCACCAATATTGGCGAGCATGGGAATCAGTGCCGGCTTGAAGCGATCCGGCAACACCCAGGCATGCGCATGATCCTTGCCTTGCATGGCCAGACCAGCCTTCCAGAAGGTTTTCCAGCTCATGTTGGGGTCAGGCAGATTATACACCTCGTCCACCTGGGCAAAGCGAGCCGCCAGCCCAGCCAACTGGGTGGGCACCATGATATCCAGCGGCCTTTTCGGAAAGCGGTGCTTGATATCCGCCAGCGTGGGTTGCGACAGCAACAGCTTCTGGGGTGTTTCCGGCAGCAGCACCAGATTGCGGCCTGCCTGTTTACGAAAAAAATGGTTCATGATTGCGATGACTTCTGGTTGTCTGCAAAAAAAGCATCCCAAACCTGACTGACCTGTTTACGGTGCTCCGCCCAGGGCGCTGCCTCCACACTGGTGCCGGCTTTTTCCAGGGCCGCATGGTGTGCGGCATGTCGATAGGCCAGATAAGCTTCCTGAAGGGCACGTGCCTGATCTTGAGGCAGTACGCCGGTTGCAGCCAAAGCATCCAGCAAGCGCATGTTGTCGGTGACTTCCAGCAGGTGTGCATGCTGGTGACTGTAAGCCAGAACACAGTATTGAACGATGAACTCAATATCAACGATGCCACCGGCATCCTGTTTGATGTGGAAGACTTCATCCCCGCCTTGCTTTTTGCTGCCCAGGTTGGCGCGCATTTTCTCACGCATCGTCACTACATCCTGGCGCAGCTGTGGCAAATCGCGTTTTTGCGTCAGGATCTCGGCGCGCAGATTGTTGAAGCGCTCGATCAAGTCTTCATCGCCACAAATCGCCCGCGCTCTTACCAGAGCCTGATGTTCCCAGGTCCAGGCTTCCTTGCTCTGGTAATCGGCAAAAGCCTTGAGGTTGCTGACCAGCAAACCGGCATTACCGGAAGGCCTCAGGCGCATATCCACTTCATAGAGCTGACCGGAAGGTGTCACGGTGGACAGGAAGTGAATGATTCGCTGGCCCAGACGACTGTAGTAGGTGACCGAATCCAGGGATTTTTGCCCATCACTGCCTGCCGTGGGATGACCGTCATGGATGAACACCAGATCCAGATCCGAGCCATAACCCAGCTCAATTCCTCCCAGTTTCCCGTAACCGACGATAATGAAACCGGGATCAGCCGCTTCGCCATTGGCCAGTTGCGGGCGCCCATAGCGACGCGTCAGATCCCGCCAGGCCGAATGCATGACGCTTTCCACGATCACTTCAGCAATGAAGGTCAGGTAGTCGCTGACCTTCATCAGGTGGCGCTGTGCCACAATATCGGAAGCGGCCACCCTCAGCACATTGGCATGCCGGAAATAGCGCAGGGCTTCCATCAGGGCTTCCATGTCATCTTCGGGTATGCGGCTCAGGTGCTGACGCAGTTCATCCTGAAGACGCTGCTTGTCGGCCGGTGAGTAGAGAGTATCCGGGCTGAGCAACTCATCCAGGAGGATGGGCATTTTCGACAGTTGTTCTGCCAGCCAGGGACTGGCCGAGCACATCTTCACCAGTTGTTGCAGGGCTTCGGGGTTTTCGGTGAGCAACACCAGATATGCGGTGCGACGCAAAACAGCTTCCACCAGCCAAAGGATGCGTTCCAGGGCCGTGTCCGGTTTTTTGGCTTCAGTGACGGCTGCCAGAAGCAAGGGCATCAGGTTGTCCAGACGCTCTTTGCCCACCTTCTGCATGCTGGCAGTCTGTTTGCTGTCGCGCAGGGTTTTCAGCAACCGAAAACTGGCTTCAGGCTGCAGGAAACCTTTTTCCGCCAGAAGCTTTTCTGCCTGGGCTTTATCCAGTTCATCCGTCCAGAGGCTGGAGAGATCGTCATCCGTTTCCAGGGATTCCTCTTCCTCCGGGTCGGCAATTACGGCATCAAAGTGCTGACGCACCTGATCCCGCACCTGTTCCAATTGAGCCATCAGATCGGCCCAGGACTGGAAGCCACAACGGAAGGCTATTTGCTGCTGAGCCAGGTCGCCCTCGGGCAGCAGTTGGGTCTGGCGGTCATCCAGGCCTTGCAGGGCATGTTCCAGATCGCGCAGAAAAGCATAGTCCTGAAGCAGTTCATCGGCAGCCTGCTGAGGCATCAGGCCCAGCCCGGCAATCACCGGCAATACCTTACGGATGGAGCGTTCCTGCAACTCGGTATCCCGCCCCCCCCGAATCAGTTGGAAAACCTGGGTGATGAATTCCACTTCACGAATACCGCCGCGCCCCAGCTTGATGTTGTTGTCCAGACCCCTGCGCTTTACTTCGCGGTTGATCATGGCTTTCATGGCACGCAGGGATTCAATGGCGCTGAAATCCAGGTATTTGCGGTATACAAAAGGGCGCAGTTCCGAGAGCAAACGAGCGCCTTCCTGCTGGTCACCGGCAATGACCCGGGCCTTGATCATGGCATAGCGTTCCCAGTCACGCCCCTGATCCTGGTAGTACTCCAGCAGGGCCGAAAAGCCCAGCGCCAGCGCTCCGGCATCACCATAAGGGCGTAAGCGCATATCCACCCGAAACACGTAGCCATCGGCGGTCATCTTGTCGAGCGCAGTAATCAGCTTCTGGCCCAGGCGGGTAAAGTATTCCTGATTATCAAAGCTGCGCCGTCCGCCCAGGGTTTCCCCGGAATGCGCAAAAGCAAAAATCAGATCAATGTCCGAGGAGAGATTGAGCTCCAGTGCCCCCAGTTTGCCCATACCCAAAACCACCAGGCGCAGGGGCCGAACCTCACCCGAGTCTAGCTGTGTCTGGGTCGTGCCGCGAGGATAGGGCCGCCCCCAGGCGGGGCTGTAGTGTTCTTCCAGCCAGCCCAAAGCGGCTTCCACGGTGGTATCAGCCAGCCAGGACATTTCGGCAGCAGTTTGCCAAACCGATCGGTGATTACCGGCCTGCTGGGCATCCCGCCACAACAAACGCAGCATGGCAGCCCGACGAAAGCGCCGCAGAGCCCGGTGCAGCTCCTCTTCATTCTGAGGGGGTTGTCCTTTTTCATCCTGCAGATAGCGGGCACATTCCTGCTGGTAATCTGCAAATTGCAGGGGCCGGTTCAGGTGCTCATCGGCCAGCAAAGCCGTAAGCAGGGAGGGCTCCTTAACCAGAGCATCAGCTGCATAATGACTACTGGCCAACAAGCGACCCAGAGCCTGATGTTCTTCCCGGCTCAAATCCGGCCAGGCTTCTGCAGGCAGGCTGGAGGCAATGCGGTCTAAAGACTGCGCAACTTCCGGGCGGATGTCTGCAGGGAGATCGTTCAAGTCCGGGTGACTTTCTTGGGGCATAAGCACTCTTCAGCTGTGGGGTAAGATAACCCCAGCATAAATCAGCTTTTGCTCCCGGCTCAAGCAGACCAGTCAATTACTTGGACGCAGGTAGCCTCCGGCCACACCTTCAGGGGAAAGCACCCACTGCCAGACCTGGGTTCTGCGAGCCCGAAAAGCTCCGGCACAGGACAGCAGGTAATAACGCCACATACGCCGGAAGCGCTCATCCAGTTGCAGGCGCGGTGCAATATCAGGCCAGGCACGAGAGAAGTTGTCCTCCCAGGCCATCAGGGTCTGGTCATATTCCGCCCCGAAACTATGCAGGTCTTCCACGACAAAAAGACCATCCACAGCATCTCCGATCTGGCCGATGGAAGGCAGGTCGCCATTGGGAAAAATATACTTGTCGATCCAGGGGTCCGGGGTGCTGGAGCGTTTGTTCTTGCCGATGGTGTGCAACAGCATCAGGCCATCGGGCTTCAGGCAGCGCCTGGCCACTTCCATGAAGGTTCTCAGGTTTTTGCGGCCGACATGTTCAAACATGCCGATGCTCACGACCCGATCAAATTCCCCCTCCACCTGACGGTAGTCCTGAAGCCGGAATTCCAGCGGCAGCTCAGCATACTGTTCGCTGGCCCAGGCGGTCTGCTCCTTGGAGATGGTGACCCCAACGGCTTC
Organism: Marinospirillum sp.; assembly: GCF_044810985.1. Taxonomy (GTDB): domain Bacteria; phylum Pseudomonadota; class Gammaproteobacteria; order Pseudomonadales; family Halomonadaceae; genus Marinospirillum. The sequence goes on along the minus strand of NZ_CP085242.1, from coordinate 2,574,787 downwards.
GATTCCATAGTTTTGTGCCGCATAGCTCATGAAGCTGCCCCAGCCACAGCCGATATCCAGAACCCGCATGCCCGGCTGCAGATCCAGCTTGCGGCACACCAGATCCAGTTTGGCTTCCTGGGCTTCTTCCAGGTTTTTTGCTTCCCGCCAATAGCCACAGGTATAGGTTAACCGCGAATCCAGCATGGCCGCGTAGAACTCATTACCCAGGTCATAATGCGCCTCCCCCACCTGCCAGGCTCTTTGCAGGGTTTGCAGGTTCAGAAAGCGATGGCGTACCAGTTGCCAGAAAAGGCCACTGTGCACCACCTTCTCATCCAGACGGGCCTTGAGGAGGCGATAAAAGAATTGATCCAGCTTCTCCACCTCCCAGTCACCATCCATGTAGGCTTCACCCAGGCCCAGGTTGCCTCGGGACATGGCTTCCTCCAGAACGCGAGAGGTCTTCAGCTGGATATCCCAGGGGCGGTCACCACCCACCCGGATGTCCGCCTCAGCCAACCATTTTTCCAGCTCATGCCCCAGATGAGTCTGAGGGTTCTTATTGTTCTCTTGGGCAGTTAATTGTTCGGACATGACATCAACTCCATTCAACTGACACACTTATTTTTTTATTATTCAGTTAGCCTAGACTTGGGTATTTGTTTGAGCCAATAGCTTGAATCAATCACAAAGCCTTATCCTTGCTGTACTTGGATTGGAAATGGGAGGAAAATCCGATTTTTATTCCGATCGGATTCTGGCCTATGTCTGATGATCTAACACAAACGGCGTTACAGCTGGCTCTTGTCCAGCCCCCGTCCCCCGATCTGGTGGAAACGGCTGATCCCCTTGCAAACCGGATCGACTTTACGTCCCTGGTGGACAGCCTGGTGGAAAAACACTGGTTTGTGGCTGAAGATTACTTACCTCAGACGCTCTGCCGGGGTTTGCTGGAGGAGCTGCAGCTGTTGCGCGAAGAGTCGGAATTAACCGCTGCCGGGATAGGCCGCGGCAAGGATCACCTGCTGGCTGAAACCATTCGCGGGGATTACACCCGCTGGTTGGATGGCAGCAGCCTGATCCAGCAGGAATACCTGGCCGTCATGCGCGAGCTGAAGGATTTTCTGAACCGCGAGCTGTTTCTGGGCCTGTTTGAATACGAATGCCACTATGCCCTCTATCCACCGGGTGCTTTTTATCAGAAACACCTGGATGCTTTTCGGGGTCGCTCCAACCGTGTGGTCACCACCGTGGTTTACCTGAACCCCGACTGGCAACCCCAACACGCCGGGGAAATGCGCCTTTATCACCCGCAAACAGGCGAACCTCTTCTGGAGGTTCCCCCACGCAGCGGCACCCTGGTGTGTTTTTTGTCAGAAGAGATACCCCATGAAGTAAGAAGCACCCGACATGAACGCGCCAGCATTGCCGGCTGGTTTCGAATCAACACGTCACTGAACGGTCTGGTTGACCCGGCTCTTTAAGGAATCTCTTGGTCGCAGTGACAAGAAGCCGGGAAAGCCTTAGCCTAGAGAACTTCTGATTTCTGGTTTACCGATCCGTTTCCGAGCAACTTATGTCCTTACCCTTTGCTTCTGCCCTAAAAGAAACCCTGCGACAGGGTTATCGACTTGCCGATTTGCGTGCCGATCTGCTGGCCGGTATCACCCTGGGGATTATTGCCGTACCTCTGGCCATGGCCCTGGCCATTGCCAGCGGGGTCGCACCCCAGTACGGGCTTTATACCGCCATTGTGGCCGGTACCGTTATTGCCCTCACCGGGGGTTCGCGTTACTCGGTGAGCGGCCCCACTGCAGCCTTCGTGGTTATTTTATTGCCCGTTACCGCCGAGTACGGTCTGGGTGGTTTGCTACTGGCCACCCTGATGGCCGGGGGCATTCTGGTGGCCATGGGGCTCCTCAAACTGGGGCGTCTGATCCAGTTCATACCGGCACCCGTCACTCTGGGGTTTACCGCTGGCATTGCCCTGGTGATTGCCAGTCTGCAACTCAAGGATTTGTTTGGCCTGGAGGAAATGGATAACTCCGCACACTTCTTCGTAAAACTACTGGACTTTGTCCATCTGCTGCCTGAAATCAGCTGGGGTGATCTGAGTGTCGGCTTGCTGACTCTTTTCACCCTGATTCTCTGGCCACGCCTGAAAACACCGCTTCCCGGCCATTTGCCGGCCCTGGTTCTGGGCACCAGCCTGGCTCTTCTGGGCAGCCAGTGGTTGCCGGGGTTTGAAGTCACCTTGCTGGGGGATCAGTTTCAATGGACGCACGGTGACGAGTCCGGTCGCGGCATTCCACCGGTTGCCCCTGCTTTTGTTTTGCCCTGGTTGATGCCGGGTGCCGATGGCGAACCCCTGGGCTTGAGCTGGGATTTATTCACCGCCTTGTTGCCTGCTGCCTTTACCATTGCCCTGCTGGGTGCCATTGAATCCCTGCTTTGTTCCGTGGTCGGGGATTCCCTGACCGGCAGCAAGCATGACCCCAATGCCGAGTTGGTGGGTCAGGGCCTGGGGAATCTGGCTGCACCTTTTTTTGGTGGCATCACCGCAACCGGCGCTCTGGCTCGCACTGCGGCCAATATTCGCGCCGGGGGGCGCTCACCCTTTGCGGCTATTTTTCATTCCCTGATGGTGCTGGCCTGTATTCTGGTTTTTGCCGATGTCTTGTCCTGGTTGCCTATGGCCGCTCTGGCAGGTCTGCTGTTGATGGTTGCCTGGAATATGAGCGAGGCTCATCATCTGGTGAAAATGGTGAAAACCGCACCCACCCCGGATCTTCTGGTGCTCTTTACCTGTTTTGGCCTGACCGTGGTGTTTGATATGGTGCTGGCCGTCAGTGTCGGCATCGTGCTCGCCTCCCTGCTGTTCATGGGTCGCATGGCCCAGGTCACAGAAAGCCAGCCCCTGACAGCTGCTGAAAGACAAGAGCTGGATTTACCGGAAACCATTGCCTATTTCCGCATTGCCGGGCCGCTGTTTTTTGGCGCTGCGGAAAAAACCCTGGGGCGTTTAACCCAGATCAGTTCCGGTATTGATGCGGTGTTTATCGACATGCATCAGGTTCCCACTCTGGATATTACGGCCATCGACTCCCTGTCCAGCGTCGTTAAACAATTGCAAAAAGACAACAAACAGGTCGTGTTTATTGGCTTGAACCCCAGACTTATTTTAAAATTGAGACGAGTCGGGCTGGGCAAGGGAAAGCTCATCACCTTTGCCCGTTCCGCTGAAGCGGCCAGTCAACGCTGGAAAAGGCTACAAGCAGCTTGTTAATCAGGTTAAGCTTCCACACCTTTCAAGAATCTCAGGAGCCTTCACCATGGCTTTGCGTAAAGACAAAGACAATACCGCTGCTTTAATTGCTGCCATCCTCTTCTTTCTGGCCATTGCAGTCGGTGCCTTCATGTTTTTCAATACCTACGATGTCAATCCGGCTGCTTTACGGGAAGGTCATCGCTATGAGTCCTACTGCCAGCAGGTGCATCTGTACAAGGAAACCAATGGCCGGGAAGGCTGGAAGGATTACCGCGGGATCTATTACAAGGAATGCCTCGAATAATCAGCCTCGCTCTGCTTGCGCCTGACTGACATGCAGCTGCAGAGAAGTCTGGTTGCGAAAATGATTGGCTTCCAGCTTATAGGCCAGGCGCACTTGCTGGCCCACTTCCACCGGCAGGGGCGCGCCCTGCTCCGGCAAGGCCCGGAACCAGATGGCTTTGTACAGGGATGAAGAGTCCAGAGAGGCAACTTCCAGCAACAGATGGGTCTGATCCGCACCGATAGTTCGCAAGCCTTCTACCCGAAACGAGCCTTCAAACAAGGGCGCTTCAAACTCGCGGCCAAAAGGCTCCAGCTTGTCCAGCAACTGCTGGGTTTCCAGATTCAGCAACTCACCGGGCAGCTCACCATCCGTGTAAATGCTGGGCTCCAGGCGACGGTTTTCCAACTGCAAAAGAACGGCCTGTTCAAAAGCTTTCTGGAAAGCTGGCATTTTATCGCCCCAGAGGGTCAGGCCAGCAGCCCCCTGATGACCACCAAACCGGACCAGCAACCCAGGATGCAAATCATCTACCCGCTGCAAGGCATTGCGGATGTGTACACCCGGCACACTGCGTGCCGAGGCGCTCAAATGCCCCGGTTCCCGGCCCGGTGTTGCCACCACAGCCGGTCGGCCATACTTTTCCACCAGACGTGAAGCCACGATGCCCTGCACGCCCGAGTGGCCTTCTTCGACATAGGCCACCAGGCTCTGGAAATCCTGATCCACCTGTTGCCGGGCCGTTTCCAGGGCCGTCCGGGTCATCTCCCCTTCCACATAACGCCGATCCTGGTTGTCACTGTCCAACAACTCCAGTTGTCGGCTGGCCGCAGCCAGGTTGTCGGCCAGCAGATATTGCAGGGCGGCATAAGGGTCAGCCATGCGTGAACGGGCATTGATTCTTGGCCCCAGTTGAAAACCCAGAGTGGAAGCCGTAAAGCTTTTGAAACGCTCACCCTGCAAGCGACGAAAAGCCTGCCAGCAAGGGGCCGTCGAGGCATTCATCAGCTTCAGGCCGCTGGTGACAAAAGCCCGGTTGGCGGCACTGCCCCCCAGGGACACACAATCCGCCACCGTTCCCAAGGCCACAAAAGGCAGCAGTTCGGACAGCTTGGGGGTGTCGGGCGGAATGATGTCCGCCTCAAGCAGGTGGTTGCGCAACTCCGACATCAACAGCCAGGAAACGGCACAACCGGCCAGAGTGGGGTCAGGGTAACTGCAATCCTTGCGGGTGGGGTTAATCACCGCCAGTGCGGAAGGTGGTGGGCCTTCCTTGGGCAGGGCATGGTGATCGGTCACCACCACATCAATACCGGCCGCTTTCAGGCGGGCTAGGCGCGGTTCATCGGAAGATCCACAGTCGGCGGTGATAATCACATCCGGTAAAGGATGCTGATCCAGGATGCGGTTAACCAGAGCATCGCTGACCCCGTAGCCATCCTTGATGCGATGGCCGATCAAACTGGAAAGCCGCTCCACCGGCACGGAAAAATATTCACTGAGTGCCCGGTAAATCACCACATGCGAGGTGATGCCATCGACATCATAGTCGGTGAGTATCCCGATGCGTTCCCGGTTTTGAATGGCCCTGAGCAGGCGCTGGCAGGCCAGGTTGCTGTCCTTCAGCAACCTCGGAGCCACCAGATGTTTGAGACTGGGTTCCACCAGGCTGTTGAGAGAACCCTGCACTTCCTCCAGGCGCCCGGCCAGTATCCTTGCCAGCAGCGGATGGATGCCATCGGCCAACGCCTGCTGATACAGGCCTTGATTCAGAGGCCGTTGAATCAGTGCAGGCACGGCTTAACTCCGATCCAGTTTCGAGATCATCTGGTTCAGCAGACCGACAATTTCTTCGGAATGCTGCTCGACCTGGCGGTACATTTCTTCAGCTTCATCCAGCTGACCGGTATGCTTGGCCTGAATGATGTCCTTGATCAACTGGTGCATGTGCCTGTGGGGCTCCTTGAGTGACTGCATTTCGGCGTAGTCGCCATAATGCGTCATTCCGTCGGTATCGTACCACTTGCCCAGATCACACTGGTGATGATCCACCGCCTGATCCTGCGAAAGGCTACTTTGCCCATCCAGGAAGCTGCGCAAACGCACCTTCCAGGCCCGGTGAGCACTCTTGGCCATAGCCAGCTCAACCACCGGATTGATATTGACCTTGAAGGTACGCATTTCATTCATCAGGGCGGCTATTTCACTGCCGATATCACTGGTGGCGGCAACGATATTGCCAGTGTGATCGACGGTCTCGCGGGCCCCCTCACTGATGGTGACAATATGCCGGTTGATGTCATCGGAAACCGCTGTTTGTTCCTCTGCCGCAGAAGCGATCTGGGCACTCATCTGGCTGATGCGATCCATGGCCTGGGTGATTTCCTCCAGAGCCTGGCGCGCCACCTGGGTTTGCTCCACCGTTTCCTCTGCCTGCTGGTGGCTTTTTTCAATCACTTTCACCGATTGCTCAACCCCTTCCTGCAACTGGGCAATCATGTCGTGAATCTGGGTGGTTGCTTCCTGGGAGCGCTGGGCCAGTTGGCGAACTTCATCAGCCACCACCGCAAAGCCTCGCCCATGTTCACCGGCCCGGGCGGCTTCAATCGCAGCATTCAGGGCCAATAGATTGGTCTGTTCGGAAATGCCACTGATGACATCCAGAATACTGCCGATCTGTTCACTGTATTCATCCAGTTTGCGTATCACCTGGGAGGCTTCGCCCACTTCATCGGCAAGGCGGCCAATGCCCTCACTGGTTTCTTCAACCACCCTGCTGCCCTGCTCCGAGCTGCGATCCGCCTGTTCGGTGGCCGTCGCTGTTTCCGCTGCATGGCCGGCAATTTCCGATGCCGTGGCCGACATCTCATTCATGGCCGCGGAGACCTCTTCGGTGCTCTGCTGCTGACGCCGAATGATGGAAGAGGCTTCATCCGTGACCCGAAAGGTGTACTCGGCCCGTGAACCCAGCTGCCCCACTCTTTCCAGAACATTGAGAACCGTTTTTTCCACTTTTTCCACAAAGAGATTGAAAGAGCGCCCCACTTCGGAGAGCTCATTGTTGCCTTCCACCGGGATACGACGGCGCAGATCCTGATCGCCTTCGGCAATGTTTTTCAGCGCCTTGTTAAGACGCTTGATGGGAGCAATGATGCTTCTGGACAACAGCCAGGAGACACCCAGCCCAATCAACAGAATGATGACTGCGACCGTCACTGTGGAATAAATGGTGGATTGGAAAGCGGCCACACCCTGGGAGCGATCCGAATAAATGGTCATGACCCCGATGATATCACCGCTGAAATCCTGCAAGGGCGCGGCCAGGGCGGCCAGCTCATGGCCTTCGTGTTCCTGACGCTTGATTTGCAGCTCCCCCTCAAGGGCAGCCTGCATTTGCTCGCGGCTGAAAAGGCTGGTGCCTTCCCAGGTAGAAACCAGCTGCTGCAGCTCGGAATCTTCTGGCAGATAGATGGCAATATCTGCCCCGTAACTTTGCTTGAAGGAATCAGCATAGGCCTGACGCAAGGAAAGGCCAAACTCAAAACTGCCGGTGTGTTCCCCCCGCCAGAACATGGGAACCACGCCCCGGATGCCGATACCCGCACGGCCCACTTCCACCCCGGAAACAGGTTCCTTTTCCCGGTTGGTTTCAACAACAGTATGCCGGAAACCGGAAAGATCATCGCCATAGCGGCCCACCTGATGCAGCCTTAAAAAGGAGGTCGCAGGAGGGAGGTGAAACTGCATCTGCTCTATACCGGTTGTTTCCTGCAGCTGTCGAAAAACAGGAACCAGCTCTTCCCGAAGGGCATTGCGATCCTGCTGGGCAAAGCTCAGTTGGATACCGGGCTGTTGGGCAATGGCCAGTGCCAGATTGACCGCCTGATCCTGCTGGGCCTGAATTTCATCCTGGGCGGCTTGATGCAGACTCTTCAGAGCCGCCCTTTCAGTCTGCTGCAGCAACTGATCCAGATTGCGCAGGAAAAGCGGTAGCAAAATACCGATGCCCAGCAGCAACACCAAGGCAAAACCCAATTGAATTCTTTTACTGATATTCATCCTGTTGAGCATTCGTTCCATCTCCGTCAATTACCCAATAACCGGTTACTCATTGCGATGATTAATTTAAGCTATTTTACAGGAAGTAGCAAAAAAGCCTTTGCATTCCCTGCAAAGGCCTGGTTGGTCAAACAACTAGAAAAGCTGTTTTTCAGTACTGCCAGTCCAGTTTCAACTGGGCACTGGCTGGCGCTCCATAATAAGCCTGATCCCACATCACACTGTTGATGTATTTTTCATCGGTGATGTTGTTCAGATTCAGGCTCACCTGGAACTGCTCATTAAAGCGATAGGCCGCCATCAGGTCAGCCAGGGCGTAAGCTTCCTGCTCGGCAACACTGCTCGAGACTTTGCTTTGCCAACGCACCGACCCTCCCACACGCAGCTTGGGTAGATGGGGCACCTGATAGTTGGCCGCCAGCTTCAACTGATTGCGCGGAATTTCTTCCCGGCTATCCTCGCCCTCAGCATCCTTGATGATCCAGTGGGTAAAACCGGCACTGGTGTGCAGACCGGAAAGAACTTCACCGGCCAGATCCAGCTCAACCCCCTCACTGGTCATGCCATCCACGCCCTGATAGTAGTCATCAACACCGGCTGTACCGCCGGGGCGGGTACCCACCTTTTCGGCCACATTATCCTGGCGGGTATGAAAAATAGCCAAAGAGGCCTGGGCCTGGCCTTCAGCAAACAGTGTTTTGACGCCTCCCTCAAAGGTGCGGCCCTGGACGGGATCCAGAAAGTCACCGGAAAGATCCTCTTCGGTTTGAGGGTCAAAAATCTCTGTATAGCTGCTATAAAGTGAAAGCTCCGGGGTCAGTTGGTAAACCACACCGGCATAGGGAACCGGAACCAGGTCGTATTCAGTTTCCTTGCTGGTACCATAGGTACTGCCTTCGGTATCCAACTGAGTCAGACGCAAACCAGCAATAACACTCAAAGGCTCGCTGAGCGTCAGGCGGGTGGCCGCAAAAAGACTGGTCTGGCTGGTGGTCCACTCACTGCCATCTTCACTGGCATCAAAAGCTGGTTCCGGATAGCTGCCATCAAAAGCTTCCTTGGCTCCCAAATTTGTACCTATTTCCTGGCCATAGAGGGATTTATCCCAGACTTCTGAGCGATACCACTGCAGTCCGGCCATAAATTCCTGTTGATGACCGTTGACCACAAAATCACCGTTGAGCTGCAAATCACCGATGATATCTTCTGTCGTCATATCGTAGCGGCTGGGGTAAGCCTTCAGGCCCAGTCCGGTATTGCGATCCGGTGTTCCATACACGTAAAACAATTTGCTGTCGGAGTCGGTTTCGTTACGGGTCAAACGTCCCAGCAAAGTCCAGCCATTGCTCAAAGTGTTCTGCAGTTCCAGAAAACTGCTGCGACTGGTGTTGTTCCAGTAGGCCCAGTCCGCCGAAGTGCTGGTGGAAACATCGTAATCCGTGGAGCTGCCATCCGTGTATTGCATGGGCAGAGCCCCCCACAAAGGGCTGTCGGTTTCATCGGCCTGTTCACTGTGGCCCAGAGTTAACAAAAGCTCCGGAGCCAAATCGGCTTCGACGACACCATAAACTGCGCCCCGCTGTTTGCCATAGCGATCCAGGTAAGAGTCACCGTTTTCCAGCGCCATCACCAGACGCCCCCGAACCTTTCCTGATTCCATCAAGCGCCCGGACACATCCCCCTCGGTGCGCACTTGATTCCAGGAGCCTGCCAGCAAGCTGGCTGAAGCGGCAAATTCCTGGGTTGGACGTTTGCGAACCAGATTAACGGTCGCGGAAGGATTGCCACTGCCGGACATGAGGCCATTGGCTCCACGCAAGATCTCGACCCGTTCATAAAAAACCGTGTCCAGATCACCCATGATATTGCCGTATGCAGAAGGCACACCAACACCATCCAACTGAAAGTTGGTGATATCAAACCCGCGGGCCGTGTAATAGGTACGATCTGTCTCCACCTTCTCAACTGTGACTCCTGGGGTCAGAGTCAAAAGACCATTGAGGTCATTGAGATTAAAGTCTTCGATCTGCTGGCGGGTGACCACGCTCTGACTCTGCGGAGTTTGCATGGAATCCAAAGCCAGTCCGGTTCCACTGTTGGGCAAAGGAGCCAGATAACGCTCACCGGACAAGCTGTTACCGCGAATTTCCAGGGTATCCAGGGTTTCCGGCGCTTCTTCAGCCTGCACTCCGGTTGTGCCCATAACCGCAAGCAGCGCAATAAACAGATCACTTTTTTTGAATTGCATGGATATACCTACTTATTTTCTGATCAATGGTAGCCGGCTTGAATAGCCTGGCCCTTTTCTGGAATCTTAATCAGACAGTTAAGCCAATAAGAATCATTGCTTTTCAAATAAAAAAGCTGTCCTCCTGGCCTGTCCGAAAAGATGCTTTTTAACCTCCTACAAAACCCCCGCTTTGATGCTGCCAGAGACGGGCGTAGCGCCCACCTTTCGCCAGCAGTTCAGCATGGCTGCCCTGTTCAACCACCTGTCCATGATCCATAACCAACAGGCGGTCCATGGCGGCCAGGGTGGAAAGACGATGGGCAATGGCAATCACGGTCTTGCCAGCCATCATCTGTTCCAGATTCTCCTGAATAACGGCTTCCACTTCCGAGTCCAGGGCTGAAGTGGCTTCATCCAGAATCAACAGGGGAGCATCTTTCAGGAGAACGCGAGCCAGGGCGATGCGTTGGCGTTGGCCTCCGGAAAGTTTGATGCCTTTTTCTCCCACCTGAGCGTCATAGCCACTCAGCCCCTGACTGTCCGTCAGTCCACTGACAAATTCATCCACCTGCGCCTTATGCGCAGCTTCCAACATTTGTTGCTCATCCGCATCCGGCCTGCCGTAAAGCAGGTTTTCACGGATGGATCGATGCAAGAGGGCCGTATCCTGGCTGACCAGGCCAATGGCTGCGCGCAGGCTTTCCTGGGTGGCCTCGGCAATATCCTGACCATCAATACGTATGCGCCCCCCCTGCAGGTTGTGAAAACGCAACAGCAGGCTGACCAGAGTGGACTTCCCGCCTCCGGAGGTACCCACCAGACCCACTTTTTCACCGGGTTGCACGGTCAGCGAAAGCTCCTTAAAGAGAGCGGGCTTCCCCGGATACGCAAAGGTGACACGATCAAACTCTATTTTTCCCCGGCTGAGCTGCAACGGGCTGGCATCGGGTGAGTCGGTGACTGCCTGGGGCTGGGACAGGGTTTTCATGCCATCCTGCACGGTGCCGATATTGCGAAACAGAGCCGCGATTTCCCACATGATGAACTGGGACAGGCTTTTCAAACGCAGAGTCAGGGACACAGCAATGGTAATGGCACCTGCGGTGACCTGCCCTTCTGCCCACAGGAAGATCGACAAGGCAACGGTCATAAAAATCAGCAGGGCATTCAGCAGCCAAAGGGAAACGTTCAAGCGGGTGATCCGTCTCATCAGGGGGTAAACGGCCCCCAGAAAAGAATCCATACTGCGCCGAATATAATTGGCCTCGCGGCTGGAATGGGAAAAGAGTTTCACGGTATTGAAATGGGTGTAGCTATCCACCAGTTGCCCGGTCATTTCTGATTGGGCATGGGCCTGCACACTGGCCTCTTCACGCAGACGGGGAACCTGAGTCACCAGTAGAAGTAGGTAGCAGCCCACCCAGGCCAATAATGGCAAGGAAAGCCGCCAGTCGGAAGCCAGAATCAAGCCCAGCATGCCGGACAGGTATACCAGCACATAAAGCAGGACATCCAGCAGTTTCATCACGGTTTCACGCAAGGACTCGGAAGTCTGCATGACCTTGGTGGCCAGGCGCCCGGCAAATTCATCCTGATAAAAATCATGGCTTTGGCGTAAAAGATAGCGATGCGCACGCCAGCGAATGGCCATGCTGTAGTTGACGAAAAGCGCCTGATGAAACAGCAGGGAGTGAAATACCACAGCCAGGGGCAGAACCACCAATACCAGAAAGCCCATCTGCCAGAGTTGATCCGCCTGCTGGACAAAAAATTCTTCTGGTTGATATTCAGAAAGCCAATCCACCAGGTTGCCCAGAAAGTTGAACAGGGCAACTTCAATGCTGGCCAGAACCAGAGTCAGACCCCCCAGAGCCAACAAGGCTTTTTCATAGCCTTTTGTGTAATATCGAAAGAAAGCCAGAAGATTGCTCGGTGGCTGCTCGATACGAGCTTCAGGAAAAGGTTGTGTCAGGCGTTCAAAAAAACGAAACATCAAAGCAATAACTCCGGCACAAGAAAATCAGGTTAAACGGTGACGCGCCAGCAGCCAGATAAAATAGCTGCCGCCCAGAACCGAAGCGAGAATACCGGCAGGCAATTGCATGGGGTACAAAAGCACCCGACCCAGCCAGTCTGAGAGAAGAAGAACCAGGGCTCCCACGCCAGCCCCCACCAACAGTTGTTGATGCAGCTTCCGGGCACCCAAAAGGCTGGCCAGATGGGGTGCCAGCAACCCCACAAAAGCAATAGGCCCCATCAGGGAAGTCACCAGGGCTGTCATCGAAGCCACCAGCACCAGTAGAAGCATTCGGGCCAGGTTAAGGGGCAGCCCTCGGGCCAGGGCAAAAGCATCCCCTATGGTAATCAGGTTGAGGGAGCGCTGACCCAACCAGGCCAACAACCCCATAACCAGGGTGCCGCCACTGAGCAACAGGGCATCCCTGGCTTCCAGGCGATAGGTGGAACCCGATAACCAGCCAAGAAGCTCACGGGCTTCCTCCCCACCCCGAGCCAGAGAAAATTGCACCAGGGCATCCAGAACAGCAGCCAGAGCAATCCCCATCAGTGCCATGACCCCTGGTGCATAGCCATGACGTCGTCCGAGCAGCAGGAGCACCAATAAAACAACCAGACAACCCAGAAAGGCCACCGCGGGGCCATAATCCCTCAGGCTTCCACCAAAAAACATCACACTGAACACCAGAGCCAGAGTGGCCCCTGCTGAAAGCCCCATGATATCGGGACTCGCCAGGGGATTACGGATCAGCCTCTGCAAGAGAACACCTGCAAGAGCCAGCCCGGCCCCTCCGGCAACAGCCGCCAGGATCCGAGGCCAACGCAGGGAAAACACCAGGGAGTCCGGCCAGTGAAACACCCAGCCCTGCTCACTGGGAGACAACATCAGCGCAATCACCAGAGCTAACAACAAAGCCGCAACCAGCCATACCGGGGTCAAGGTAGCCAGCACCAACTGTTGGCCGGGTAACTGATAACGCCCCTCTGGACTGTGTAACTGACGACTGACCAACCAGATCAATGCCGGTGCCCCGATCAGCGCAGCAGCAGCTCCACTGGGCACCAGGTTGGGTAATAACTGGCTGAACTGCAGAGCCACAGCATCCGTTGCCAGCAAAAGCAAAGCCCCCAGCACGCTGCTGAACAGAAGTTCATCCGCGACTTTCCGGCTGCCCATTAACCGGGCCAGATTGGGTGTTAGAAGGCCGATAAAACCAATCAAGCCAACCGCGGTCACAGCCGAAGCGGTCAGCCAGAGAGCAGCCAGAAACAGCACCAGCATGACTGGCAAGAGACTCAGGCCGCGACCCTGAGCCGCCGTCTGACCCAATTTCAACAGGGTCAGGGGGCGGATCGCCAACAACAGGATCACAGGCATCAACAAAAGATGCGGCAGCAGCCCCTGCACCTTGGACCAGTCACTCTGAGCCAGATTTCCGGCTCCCCAGATAAACAGATTACGGGTGTAATGGTCGTTGAGCAGAATCAGGCCTACGGCCACAGCTCCCAGCAACAGGTTGACGGCCATCCCGGCCAGGACAATCGGCAAGCCGGAAAGCCCACTGCGACCGGCAATGATCAGTACCAACAGGGTCGCCAGAACAGCTCCGAGCATGGCCCCCCAGGTTCCCTGATCGGCAGCCAGAGCGGGCCAGAGCAGGGTCATGACCAAAAGCCCCAGCCAAGCTCCCGAGGAGGCACCCAGTGTCATGGGCGAAACCAGCCTATTTTGCAGCAGTTGTTGCAAAAGACTGCCTGCCAGACCCAGAGCACTTCCCACCAGAATGGCCATACTCACCCGGGAAAGGCCTGCATAGTAAAACTGGAAATCTTGAAAATCAGTTAACTCCTGTCCCAGCAGGATCTGCCACTGCTCAGCCAGCGACAGGCTGTGCTCCAGTTGCAAATGCAGCCCGGCAACCAGCAGCAACAAAATAAAAGTCAGGAAGTAACGCAGCATCAGGAGTTCAGTTCCAGCAAGGCCTGAGTAATGGCTTCGGCAATATATTCAATGGACAGGGGGCCACCATAGGTCCAGACGGGCTGCACAGCGGCTACCCGACCTTTGCGCACAAACGGCAGCTGTTGCCACAGAGGCATTTTCTGCAGGGCCGCCTTCTGGGCAAAGGGTTCAATATAAAGCAGGGTTCCCTGACCGACAGCCGCCAGGTCAGTGAGTGTTTTCTGGGTCTGGCCCCAGGTGGTCACCGGTTGCGGCAAAGCCGGTTTCAACCCCAGAGCATCAGTTGCCGCCTTGACCATGGAATTGCGTCCATAAACCCTGACATGGGCGGTATCGACAAAACGCACCACAGCGACTTCCGGCAACCCTTTCGGGTAACTTGCTTGCAAACGTTCCCGCAGTTTCTGCAATTGCTGATCCCGCAAGGAAAGCCTTTCGCGGGCAACTTCTTCCCGATCCAACAGACGTGCCAACTCCAGAAAAGAAGCCTCAACGGCAGATGGATTGTGGTGATCTGCGCGGTAATTATCGAAATAAACCACCGGCGCCACCCTTTCGAGCTTTTTCTTGAGCCCCAGTTGCTGCGTACCTATCAGGATCAAATCGGGTTGCAGGCTGGCAATCAACTCGATACTGGGTTCACCACGGCGTCCAACATCCTTGATGCCACTGGGCAGTTGCGGGTGCACAACCCAGTCTTGATAACCGCGCTTGTCTGCCATCCCCACCGGCGTTATGCCCAGTTCAATCAACTCTTCGGTGACGGCCCAGTTGAGTGCCACCACCCGGGTTGGCTTTTCGGCAAAGACTTGCTCACCCAGACTGTCCTGAATACGCACATCCGCCTGCACTGAAGCAGTCAACACACAACAGCAGACAATCAGGCTTCTGAGCAGCCATTGATCAAGGAGCATAGGGATTCCTCAGGTTTAAAAAGGTAATGAAGGCGTCAGGCCACCACCGCGACCGGATGCTGTTGCACCGGATGACTGCAAAGACGAATATCCAGGTCGTAGAGATCCGAAAGGCATTTCTCATCCAGCATCTGGGTCGGAGTGCCATCAAACACCAGGCGGCCTTTTTTAAGGGCCAGAATTCGATCCGCATAGCGGCAGGCAAGATTGACATCGTGAAGGATCACCACCACGCCCCGCTGGGAATCGCGGTTGAGCTGATAAAGCAGCTTCATCAGCTCATACTGGTGGGTGAGATCCAGGGCCGAGGTCGGCTCGTCCAACAACAGCAGGGGAGATTCCTGTGCCAGAAGCATGGCAACCCAGGCGCGCTGACGCTCACCTCCAGAAAGCAGGTCGGTCAATTGATCCGCCAGCTCAGCGACATCCGTTTCGCACATGGCTTTGGCGACCTTTTCATAATCACCGGCCTGCCAGCGCCCCAGCAAACCACGCCAGGGGTAGCGTCCCAACAAAACCAGATCCCTGACGGTCAGCCCACCCACTTCAGGCAACTTTTGTGGCAAAAAAGCCAGCTGGCGAGCCAGGTTACGCTGCGAGAGACTGTTGAGTTCCTGGTCGTCCAGCAGAACCTGTCCACGATCAGGCTGGATTTGTCGTGCCAGCAGATTCATCAGCGTGGACTTTCCCGAACCATTGTGGCCCAGAATGACCGTTACCTGATCTTTGGCCAGGGTCAGGGTCGGTATACTGAGAAGAACTCTTTCTTGTCTTACGACTTCTACTTCATTGAGCTGTAGCATGCTTTTCATGTTCCTGCTTAAGGCGCAATAATCTTTCTTCTCGTCCCAGCCGGGGGCAAGTGTTGCAGAGCTCACCATCACGACGGCGATAGTGCTGACAGCAGGCTTTCCGATTCAGAACCAGTCTTTGCTGACCGGAATCCAGCTGCACACTCATCAAGCCACTGGCTTGCTGAAGTTCGAGTTCTTGCAGCCAGGTATCCGCGGTTTCAGCCAGCCAGGCATTATCGGCATTCAGTGAAGCCTGCAGATGCAACAAACCACTCAGTAATCGGTCAGCCAACAGGCCCCGTGCCAGGGCAGGATTGACTCGGATCACTGCTCCCAGTTGTTGCTGCCAGGCTTCACTGGTTGCTTTGAGAATGCCTGCCTGTTGACGAAGAGCCTGATTGGAAACTGGATGAAGTGCTCTTGCCGGGAGACTGAACTCTGTCAAACCCGCCTCATCCCCTCTCTGCCCCAGCAACCGCAAATTCAGGGGTCTTTGCAAAAAGTGCACGGCCACCAGAGCCAACACCACCGGTTTCCACAGCAAAAGGCTCCAACTGCGAGCAAACCAGTAAAGCCTGCCAGCTTCAGGCCAGGATTGAGCCTGATAATCAACCAGCGCCTGAAGACTGGAAAAATTGTCCTGGGTCACCCGTAGCTCACCTGGACGCGGCTCGCCCAGATAACTCCGCATGCCGGGCAAGAGGCTTTGTACCTGTTGCAACAACTGCGTCAGGGGTTCATCGGGGTTGGCATTATTTCGCAGGCTCAAGAGAAGCTACTCCACTATTCAGACCCGTCACTAACTAGGGTCGCCAAGAATAGCATTTTGCATCTTAATGTCAATCATTATCATTTAGATAAGCGATTGGTAATAATTGTGTTTCGAAGAGAAGAAAGGATGGTCATAAGATTCGGCAAGCACAAAAAAAGGGAGCCGAAGCTCCCTGAAAACTGAGTATTTAAAATGAGGTTATATCAGGCAAGGGCCTGCTGTTCGGCAACAAACCGCTGGATGGCCTGAAGGTCAGAAGGCAAAACACTGTATTTTTCTTCCCGCTGCAGCAGATCACTCATGTGCAGAGGCAGTTTGGCACCTTCCTTAAAGCCAGCCTTGATAACCGCATCCTCAAATTTGGCGGGATGGGCTGTTGCCAGAGTCACCACTGGAGTCGCAGCATCCTTCGCACACTTCTGGGTGGCCAGGTAGGCCGTTGCGGTGTGGGGGTCGAGCAATTCCCCGGTGCGCTCAAAGGCATCGGCTATTACCCGCAGGATGCCCTGATCATCCAGACTGAAGCTGTCGAACAGCTCGCGGGCACTTTCCCAGGCTTTTGCATCCAGTTGTGTGGGTTCTTTCTGGAAAGTCTCCAGCAGATCCGCAATAGCTGATCCATCTTGCTGATAAAGGTCAAACAAGAGGCGCTCAAAGTTGGAAGAAACCACGATATCCATGGAAGGAGCTAGTGTGGGCTCCAAGGGCTTCTTACTGAAATCATTGTCATGCAGAGTGCGATGCAGAATATCATTGGCATTGGTGGCCACGATCAACTGCTTGACGGGCAAACCCATCTTGCGTGCCACATAACCGGCAAACACATCACCAAAGTTGGCCGAAGGCACACTGAACGAAACTTCCCGATGCGGTGCACCCAGTGCCACAGCACTGGTGAAGTAATACACCACCTGGGCCATGATGCGTGCCCAGTTGATGGAATTGACCGCAATCAGGCGCTGCCCTTTGAGGAAATCCTGGTTGGCAAAGCTGGCCTTGACCATGGCCTGGCAGTCATCAAAATCACCTTCCACAGCAATGTTGTGAACATTGGGAGCCAACACGGTGGTCATCTGGCGGCGCTGAACTTCAGAAACCCGGTTGTGGGGGTGGAGGATATAAATATCCACATGCGTACAGGGCTTGCAGCCTTCAATAGCGGCTGAACCGGTATCACCAGAGGTTGCCCCCATGATCACACCGCGCTCACCGCGCTTGGCCAGAAAGTGATCCAGCAGGCGACCCAGCAGTTGCAGTGCCACATCCTTGAAAGCCAGGGTCGGGCCGTGAAAAAGCTCCAGCAAAAAATGATTGCTGTCCAACTGTTTGAGAGGCGCGACCGCATCATGACTGAAGGAAGCATAGGTTTCCTTGAGCATCTGCCTGAAGGTTTCTTCAGGAATGCTGTCACCCACAAAAGGACGCATCACCCGAAAAGCAGCTTCGTGATAGGGCAGACCCGCCAGGTCAGCGATTTCGGCTTTGCTCATCTGGGGAAAACTTTCCGGTACGTAAAGACCGCCATCGGTGGCCATACCGGTAAGCACAACTTCTTCAAAGTTCAGGGCGGGCGCTTTCCCGCGGGTGCTGATATAACGCACGGCTTTATCTCACTTAAAATGAATAGTTATTGATCTTCAAGGCTTTCCACCCGGATGCGCATCACGCTACCGGCAATGTCGGCCAGGGATTCCAGCTGGCGAATCACTTCATTCATGGCCGCTTCCTTGGTGGTGTGGGTCAGCAGAATGATCGGGACCAAATCACCTTCCAGAGTGTCTTTCTGAATGATGGCCTCAATACTCACGCCCTGATCACTCAGGATAGTCGCCACACGTGCCAGTACACCGGGACGATCCACGGCCAGCAGACGCAGATAGTAGGCCGTTTCAATTTCATCCATGGGCAAGACCGGCAGATCATCTGCCTGTTCGGCAAAAGCCAGGTAAGGAACACGGGAGTCCGGTTCGGCACCCATTTCCCGGGCCACATCCACCAGGTCGGCAATCACCGCTGAGGCCGTGGGTTCGGCACCGGCACCGGCACCGTAATACAGCGTGGGGCCGACCGCATCACCGGATACCATGACCGCATTCATCACGCCATTGACATTGGCTAGCAAGCGTTCCTTGGGAACCAGGGTGGGATGGACTCGCAGTTCCAGGCCGCTGTCAGTACGGCGGGTGATGCCCAGGTGTTTGATCGCATAACCCAGGGCATCAGCCTGACGGATATCTTCAACATCAATCCGGCTGATCCCTTCGGTGTAGACCTTGTCAAAACTCAGGGGAACACCAAAGGCAATCGCGGAAAGAATCGCCAGCTTGTGAGCAGCATCGATGCCTTCAACATCAAAGGTTGGATCGGCTTCGGCATAACCCAGTGCCTGAGCTTCTTCGAGCATCTCGGTGAAGTCTGCACCCTTGTCATTCATATTGGTCAGGATGTAGTTGCCGGTGCCATTGATGATACCGGCAACCCAGTTGATCTTGTTGGCTGTCAGGCCTTCACGAATGGATTTGATGATGGGAATGCCGCCGGCCACAGCGGCTTCAAAGGCAACAATCACGCCGGCTTCACGCGCAGCCTGAAAGATTTCATTACCATAAACGGCAATCAGAGCCTTGTTGGCCGTCACCACATGCTTGCCGGAAGCGATGGCTTTCATCACTAGGTCATAGGCAGCATCGTAACCGCCGATCAGCTCCACCACGACATCAATTTCCGGGTTTTCGATGACATCCAGAACTTCCTGAGAGATATAAACACTGGAGGTGTCACATTCAGGATTGGCGCTGCGGGAGGCGACCTGCTCAACCACTATTGGACGGCCGGCTCGGCGGGCAATTTCACTGGCGTTACGCAGCAAAACATTGAACACACCACCGCCTACAGTTCCCAGGCCACAGATAGCGACTTTTACAGGTTTCAAAATACTCTCCTTACAATTTTTATTGAATTAAAGACCCAGCTGTTTCAGCAAGCGCTCAGCAGGCACATATCCGGGAATAATCTTGCCATCCGGCAGAACGATCGCTGGTGTACCCTGAACACCCTGGCTGCGACCCATTTCAAACTGCTCAGCAACCGGATTGTCACACTCGGCAGAGGTCAGATCTTCACCACCTTTGGCCCGGTTCATGGCCTTTTGGCGATCATCGGCACACCAGACATTGACCAGCTTCTGGTAAGCTTCGCTGTCCACACCCTGACGGGGAAAGGCCAGATAGCGCACCTCCACACCGGCGGCATTCAGCTCCGGCACTTCTCCGTGCAAGCGAATGCAGTAGGGACAAGTGATATCGGTGAAAATCTGAATAACAGCTTGAGTGTCTCCTTCAGCTGCAAAAACCACCTGATCTTCAGCCGGGATATCCTGCAGTTGCTGGCGACGTATTTGACTGCGGGTTTGTTCGGTTAAGTCGGTAACTCCCTGCTCGCCCAGACGCAGAAGACTTCCGGCCAGCAGGTATTGACCATCGGCGCTGATGTACAGCAGGTCACCTGAACTGAGTTGCACTTCATAAATATTATCCAGGGGGGTCGCCTTGAGTGATTCTATGGCAATCCGTGAGTCAATTTTTTGCAGCTGTTCTTGCAGAGCCTGTTGGTCAGGTTCCGCAGCCTGGACCAGACCCGTCCAGCCTAACAGCAAGGCCATCAGCAACCTTGAAAAACTGCGCATATCTTTCTCCTGAAGAGACCCACCAAAAAGCGACAGTATGCCTGTGAGCCGATCAAAAAACAAAAACGGGCACCCGCAGGCACCCGTCTTTTAACTGCACTGCCGCAAGGCAGATGACTGAACCCTGATCAGGCCAGCTTTTCCTTGATGCGTGCCGATTTACCTGAACGCTCGCGCAGGTAGTAGATCTTGGCCTGGCGAACATCACCACGACGCTTGACCTGAATGGAGTCAACCAGAGGGCTGTAAGTCTGGAAAGTACGCTCCACACCCATGCCGCTGGACATTTTACGAACCGTGAAAGCAGAGTTAAGGCCGCGGTTACGCTTGCCGATCACCACACCTTCGTAAGCCTGCAAACGCTCACGGTTACCCTCTTTAACTTTTACCTGAACGACAATGGTGTCGCCTGGGCCAAAGCTGGGGACTTCTTTGTTCATTTGTTCGGCTTCAAGAGCCTGGATAATGGGGTTTCTGTTACTCATTGCTGCTCGCTCCTAGACTAAGGCCGCTCGACTTGCGCCCTGGTAAGCGGGGCATCGTATTCGCGGATAAATTCTGCTAACAATTTCTGCTGCTCCTCATCCAACTGACGCTCGGTCAGCAGATCAGGTCGCCGCAACCAGGTTCGACCCAGCGCCTGCTTGAGACGCCACCGGCGTATAGCCTCATGGTTACCGCTCAGCAGCACCTCGGGAACGCCGTGCCCGTCGATCATTTCAGGTCTTGTGTAATGCGGACAGTCCAGCAAGCCTTCAGCAAAGGAATCTTCTTCTGCTGATGCCTCATGCCCCAGAACTCCGGGCACCAGGCGGGCCACCGAGTCCATCAGCACCATGGCTGCCAACTCTCCGCCACTCAGGACATAGTCACCTATCGACCATTCCTCATCGATTTCCGAGGCCATCAGGCGCTCATCAATCCCTTCATAACGACCAGCGACCAGAATATGCTTTGGCCTGGACGCCAGTTCCACTACGCCAGCCTGGTCCAGCTTGCGACCCTGAGGAGACAGGTAAACAACCCTGGCCTCTGGCCCAGCGGCCTCTTTGGCTGCCTGAATAGCAGCACGCAGAGGTTCAACCTTCATCAACATGCCGGGGCCACCGCCGTAAGGGCGATCATCCACAGTGCGGTGACGATCAGTTGTAAAATCCCGCGGATTCCAGAAGTCCACTTCCAGCAGACCCTGTTTGATACCCCGCGAGGTTACACCCTGCTCGGTGATAGCGGTGAACATCTGTGGAAACAGAGAAACGACACCAAACCACACCCTGCACATCTCACTTATTCAGTTGTTTAAAAGTCGGCATCCCAGTCAACTTCGAGAATGCCTGACTCCAGATTGACCTGCCTGATCACATCAGGCAGCAACCAGGGAATCAATCGTTCCTGCTTGTCCAGGCTGCCCTGGCTGGGTTTGACCACCAGCACATCATTGGCACCCGTTTCCAGCAGGTAGTCCACCTTGCCATACAGTTGGCCCTGGCAGTTAAACACCTGCAGGCCAATCAGCTGATTCCAGTAGTACTCCCCTTCATCAAGAGGCGGCAAGGCTTCTTCGGGCAAACGTATTTCCGCACCAGCCAATTGCTTTGCTGCTTCGGGGGTGTCATAGCCTTTGAGCTTAGCGACCAGACCCTTGCCCTGTTTGCGGCCATCCGTTTTTATGACTGTTAAAGTCTTGCCCTGATGCCTGAGCGTCCATTCCGGGTAATCAAGCAGGTTTTCCATCGGCTCGGTGTAGGAATACACCTTCACCCAGCCTTTAATGCCGAAAACACTGGTAATACGCCCCAGAAGGACTTCACTCTTTCCGCTTGTGTGCGGCTTGTTCATATACAACCCGGCTCACTTGCGAAATTTAAGTGATAAAACAGCAATTACTGCTGTTTTGCAGCTTCTTTAGCCAGCTTGGCTACGCGATCAGACAGCTGTGCGCCCTGGCCAACCCAGTGCTGCAGGCGATCCAGATCCAGGCGCAGACGCTCGGCGTCACCGCGGGCGACCGGGTTAAAGAAGCCCAGACGTTCAATGTAACGGCCATCACGCGCTTTGCGGGAATCAGTTACGTGTACATGATAAAATGGGCGCTTTTTTGCACCGCCACGAGCCAGACGAATGGTTACCATTGCAAGTCTTTCCTTTACGATATCCGGAAAATGCAGGTACAGGCCTGCCTATAAAGCCTGTCCCACTAAAAAATTTAGCGACCAGGGATGTTCAATTCGAGTAGCCAACCCCGCATTGAAAACCTGTTCAAAAGGCAAGGCACCCGAAAGGCGAAGTATTCTAATGGATAACGACAGCCTTGGGAAGCTTTACCTTAGGTTTTGCGCCAATTCGCGACATAAAATTCAGGTGGCGCTATTGTAGTGCCCAGCACAGGAAACGCAAGCCGTATTCCTGTTATTGCCTAGAAACGCGGTGGAAAACCGCCACCTCCCATACCCGGTGGCATTTGACCCTGCATACCCCGCATCATATTGGCTACGGAACCCTTGCTGGTCATCTTCTTCATCATTTTCTGCATTTGCTTGTGTTGCTTGATCAGGCGGTTGAGATCCTGAAGATGGGTTCCCGAGCCTTCACAGATGCGTCTCTTGCGTGAACCATTCAGCAATTCAGGCTTACGGCGCTCCCAGGGCGTCATGGAGTTGATGATGGCTTCCATCTTGCCCATCTCCTTCATGGGGCCCTGCTGTTCGGCCAGCTTGGCCATATTGCCCATGCCGGGAAGCTTTTCCAGCATGCTGGACATGCCGCCCATTTTTTTCATCTGCTGCAGCTGTTCACGAAAATCTTCCAGATCAAAGCCTTTGCCTTTTTTGACTTTTTTAGCCAGCTTCTCGGCCTTGCCCTGATCCAGTGTGCGCTCAGCCTCTTCAATCAGGGACAGCAGATCGCCCATCCCCAGAATCCGGGAGGCGATACGATCCGGGTAAAAAGGCTCCAGGGCATCGGTTTTTTCACCCATACCCATAAACTTGATGGGCTTGCCGGTAATGTGACGCACCGACAGGGCGGCACCACCCCGCGCATCACCATCCGCCTTGGTCAGCACCACACCGGTCAGCGGCAGGGCTTCATTGAACGCCTTGGCGGTATTGGCAGCATCCTGACCGGTCATGGCATCCACGACGAACAGGGTTTCCGATGGTTTGGCGATTTTGTGCAGGGCCTTGATTTCGCCCATCATCTCTTCATCGACATGCAGTCGACCGGCGGTATCCACGAGCAGGACATCATAAAACTTGATTTTGGCTTCCTGCATCGCAGCCGCAACGATATCCTGGGGCTTCTGGTCAGGGGTTGCCGGGAAGCAGTCCACCTCCACCTCTGTGGCCAGAGTCTGCAACTGGTCCATCGCGGCGGGACGGTAAATATCCGTTGAGACCACCAGCACCTTTTTCTTTTCCCGTTCGCGCAGGAAACGCCCCAGCTTGGCCACGGTGGTGGTTTTACCCGCACCCTGAAGGCCCGCCATCAGCACCACGGCAGGCTCGCCCTTCAGCTCCAGTGGAACCTGGGACTCGCCCATCACCTGGGTGAGGGTTTCGTTAACGATTTTCAGGAACTGTTCGCCCGGCTTGAGTGCTTTGGAAACCTCCTGACCCACGGCACGCTCCCGCACCTGGTCAATGAAGGATTTCACCACCGGCAAGGCAACATCAGCCTCCAGAAGGGCCATGCGGACTTCGCGCAGGGTGTCCTTGATGTTGTCTTCTGTCAGGCGGGCATTGCCGGAAATACTGCGCAACGTGTGCGATAGGCGATCACTTAAACTTTCAAACATCTTTATCCCCAATAATTGCAATTTGGCCGATTATAGACCACTGGACCCTGATTACTCCATGAAGTCATCAAGAATTGATGCCAAAGCTTTTTTAATCCGCTAGGATAGGCGGTTATTCAGTTTCCTTTATGGAGCATTCGATTCCAAGCATGGCTGCCTTTCTTCCTTTCAGCATACTGGCAATTGCCTTTTATCTGGCTGGCGCTTCCTGGGTATGGCTGCGGCTGGCTGGCAAGGTGCCTGAAAAATCTCTTCTGGTTCGCATTCTGGGACTGAGTGCACTCACTACGCATGCCATTGCCCTGTATGGGCAACTGGGCCTGGCGGATGGGCTTACCCTGGGGTTGCTGGAGGTTGCCTCCCTGCTCAGCTGGCTGATCTGTGCCTTCATACTTCTGGCCAGTCTGCGCCACCCAACCCTGAACCTGGCATCCCTGCTTTTCCCCCTGGCCGCTCTTTTTCTTCTGCTGGGGCAGTTTGCCGAGGGCAGCCAAAGCTTGGCTCCGGGCAAGGACGGCCTTCTCTTTCATGTCCTGGCCTCCCTGTCAGCCTACAGTCTTTTTGCCCTGGCCAGTGTCCAGGCTCTGCTGCTGGCTCTGCAGAACCGGCAATTGAAACATCACCACCTGAAAGGCCTGATTGCGGTTCTTCCCCCTTTGCAAACCATGGAACGCCTTCTGTTTGATCTGCTACTGGCAGGCCAGATTCTTTTGACCCTGGGCATTCTCAGCGGCTTTGTGTTTCTGGATTCCATGTTTTCCGGCGGCAATGGTCACAAAACCTTTTTTTCCATTGCTGCCTGGCTGACTTTCGGCACCCTGCTGATCGGGCACTGGCGCCTGGGCTGGCGGGGCAATACCGCCGTACGCTGGACTCTGGGTGGCAGCCTGCTTTTATTGATTGCCTATTTTGGCAGCCGACTGGTGCTGAAGTTTATAACCGGATAGAGGATAACCCTGCTTGAACACTGAATTACCCCTGGGGCTGTTGCTGGGACTCCTGGCCTTGCTGATTGCCCTCTCGGCTTTTTTCTCCGGTTCCGAAACCGGCATGATGTCAATCAACCGTTACCGCTTGAGCCACAAGGCCAAGCAGGGTGACAAGGCCTCCCAGCGCATCACTCGTCTGCTGGAGCGCCCGGACCGCCTTCTCGGCGTTATCCTGATCGGCAACAACTTCGTCAACAACTTTGCTGCCGCCATAGCCACCGTGATTGCCATTCATTTTCTGGGCGAAAGCCTGGGGCCGTTTGTGGCAACCATCCTGCTGACTATCACCGTGCTGATTTTTGCCGAAGTCACTCCCAAAACCCTGGCCGCACTGCACCCTGAGCGCTTTGCCCAGCCTGCATCCTTCGCCCTGACTCCACTGCTGAAACTGCTCTATCCGCTGGTCTGGTTGGTCAACCTGTTCAGCAATTTCATCCTGCGCCTGCTGGGTGTCAGCCCGGATGCGCGCAAACAGGACAGTCTGACCAGTGAGGAACTGCGCAGTGTGGTGAACGAGGCCGGCAACCTGATCCCCAGCCGTCACCAGAGAATGCTTTTGTCGATCCTGGATCTGGAAAAAATCACCGTGGATGACATCATGATTCCGCGCCAGGAAGTCATCGGCCTGGATCTTGAGCAGGATATGGACATCCTTCTGGAACAACTGCGCCATTGTCAGCACACCCGGCTTCCTGTTTACAAAAACGATATCAACAATGTCGTGGGCATTTTGCATCTGCGCGGTGCGCTCAGGTTGATTGCCTCAGCTGAGCCCACCAAGGGCATGCTAGTGCAGGAAACCCGCGAACCCTATTTTATTCCCGAATCCACGCCTCTGCAGACCCAGCTTTTGAATTTCCAGAAAGAAAAGCGCCGCATTGGCATGGTTGTGGATGAGTATGGCGATGTGCAGGGCCTGGTGACCCTGGAAGATATTCTGGAAGAGATCGTGGGTGAGTTCACGACCGATGCCCCCCAGAATCAGGAAGACATTCAGCCCCAGCCGGATGGCTCCTGGTTGATTGATGCCAGTGCCACGGTCAGGGAAATCAACAAGCAACTGGAATGGGAGCTGCCGACTCACGGCCCCAAAACCCTCAATGGGCTGATCCTGGAGTATCTGGAGTCCATACCGGATGGCAATATCAGTGTTGCCTTCGGCCCTTATCGCATTGAAACCCTGGAAGTGAAGGAAAACCTGATCAAGGCCGTGCGCTGCTGGGAGCTGACTCCCCCCAAGCGGCGCAAGCACAAGAAAAACAAAAAGGCCTAGAAGAAATCAGATAAAACGCCCCAGGCCCGCTGCTGCTTTCAGCCGCTGCAGGAAAGGCGAGGCATAGGCACGGGCTTTCTCAGCACCCTCTTGCAGCACTGCCTCGACATGGCCGGGGTCGGCCATCAGGCGCTGATATTCTTCCCGGGGTTCACGCAGCTGCTCATTCAGATATTCAAAAAGCTCTTTCTTCATTTCCCCCCAGCCAATCCCCTCGGCATAGCGCTGACGCATGGCCTCGGTTTCCCCTGGAGTGGCAAATGCTGAATAAATCTGGAAGAGGGTACAGCCTTCGGTTTCCTTGGGTTCGCCAGGTTCCAGAGAGTTGGTTTTGATCTTGTTGATCAGTTTGCGGAATTTCTTTTCCGGCTCAAACAGGGGGATGGTGTTGTTGTAGCTTTTGCTCATCTTGCGGCCATCCAGACCGTTGAGCACGGCAACACGATCATCCACCACGGCTTCGGGCAGGGTAAAGAATTCATCACCAAAGATATGGTTGAAACGCTGCCCGATATCCCGGGCCATCTCGATATGCTGAATCTGATCCCGGCCCACAGGAACCTTGTTGGCATTGAACAGCAGGATATCCGCAGCCATCAGGATCGGGTAACTGTAGAGCCCCATATTGATGCCCGCATCCGGATCCCGGTCACCCGCATCCAGGTTTTCCTGGACAGCAGCCTTGTAGGCATGGGCACGGTTCATCAGTCCCTTGGCGGCCACACAGGTCAGCAGCCAGGTCAACTCGGGGATTTCCGGCACATCACTTTGCCGATAAAAAACCGCATTATCGGTATCCAGACCCAGCGCCAGCCAGGTTGCCGCTATTTCGCGGCGCGATTCAGCCACCCGTTCAGGCTCATGGCATTTGATCAGGGCATGAAAGTCCGCCAGAAAAAAATACGGGGTCATGGCCTGGTCGCGACTGGCTGCTATCGCCGGGCGAATGGCACCGACATAGTTGCCCAGGTGGGGCGTGCCTGTGGTGGTGATACCAGTTAATACGGTTGTTTTAGTCATGCTTGCAAAGAAACCTTTTGTCAGTCAGTCGTCAGTTAGGGGCGGGGGCGGAAGCTGTTTAAGTATCTCAGGCTGTTTTCCACATAATGCTCGGCACTGGCTTCCAGTTGTGCTTGCTGGTCATCCCGCAGCTCACGTTTGATCTGTCCGGGTGAGCCCAGAACCAGTGAGCCATCAGGCACCACCATTCCCTCAGGAATCAGGGTATTGGCACCAATCAGGCAATGGCTGCCGATTTTAGCACCATTCAGCACCACGGCGTTCATGCCCACCAGGCTGTAATCGCCTATTTCGCAGCCGTGCAGCATGGCTTTGTGACCAATCGTCACCCCCTTGCCAATCACCAGGGGATAGCCAATGTCGGTATGCAGGATGCTGCCGTCTTGGACGTTGCTTTTCTCACCCAGGGTGATCGGATCATTATCCCCCCGAATCACCACGTTAAACCAAACGCTGGATTGCTCATGCAAAACAACGCTGCCAATCAGGGTGGCATTGGGGGCAACAAAAATCTGCTCACCTTTAAATTGAACACGCCGGTCTTCAAGGTCATAAAGCATAAAGGTACCTGTCTGGGTCAATTTCATCGGGGCGGGAAAGGCCTTACCGGCCGTTTAATGGTTTTGCCTTGCGGCTTGTGCTTGAGGCTGATATCCATATTAAACCCAACCTGCAAAAGTTCAACCAGCATCATGGCGGACAGACCCCAGATGGTGAATTCATTCCAGTTGTAGCTGGGCACATAAAGCCGCTGCTCGGCCACCTGGATTTCATCGGTATGGCTGCGTGGATCATCAAAAAACCAGCGCAGGGGCACCTGGAAAATGGCATCCAGCTCGTCTTCGCAGGGGTAGAGTTCCAGTTGGCCGGGAATCAGGCCCACATAGGGGGTAACCCGAATACCGTGCAGGGAAATCAGCTCGCCCAGTGAGCCCAGAACCTCAACCTGGCTCGGGTCCAAACCCACTTCCTCCTGAGCCTCCCGCAAAGCGGTTGCAATCAAGTCAGTATCTTCAGCATCTCGTTTGCCTCCAGGAAAAGCAACCTGGCCACTGTGGGTCTTCATATGTCCGGCTCGACGGGTCAAGACCAGTTTGGGATCAGGTTCACGGGTCACCGGCAAAAGTACCGCAGCTTCCGGGTAATCGGACCCTTGCAGCCTTTCCGGCCGGTGACCGGCCAGATTATTGCGCAGAGCATCCAGCATGGTCTAAATCTTCCCGTCCAGTTTGGCTTCGATGCGATCCAACTGGCTTTGCTGGCTTTCAACATGCTCCCTTAACCAATGAATATCGGCCGCTTCGCCTTCACCGGTTTCCAGTTCATGCAGGGCGCTTTCTTTCTGCATAACATCCAGCACGATGCCGATCATCATGTTCAGAAAGATAAAGGCATTGAGAAAAATAAAGGTCAGAAAGAAAATCCAGCTGTAGGGGTAATGCTCCATGGTGGGATAAAGCACAGCCGTTGCCCAGCTTTCAAAAGTGGCCACCTGGAAAAGAGTCAACATCGCCAGGGAAATATTGCCCCAGAGCTTTTCGTCAACCTCATGAAAAAGAAAGCTGCCGACGGCACCATAAATATAAAAAATGATAAACATGATCAGGGCAACATAGCCCATGCGGGGCAGGGACTTCACCAGTGCCGACAGCAGCATTCGCAACTCGGGAATCATGGAAACCAGACGCAGGACACGGAAAACCCGCAGCAGTCGGGCCAGCAAGACCATCTGGGAGTCATCAATAGGAATAAGGCTGGCCGTGACTATGGCAAAATCAAACAGATTCCAGCCTTTTTTGAAAAAATCGAGAGTGCGCTTTTCTGCAGCAATACGAACAATGATTTCAGCCAAAAACAGGAGAGTCACGCCCCAGTCCAGCCAGTACATGACCTTTTCAAAGCGACTGGTTTCTTCGTAGGTTTTGGCACCTATCAGAAGGGCCGAAATGATGATAACGGCAATGACAAAGGTTTCAAAAAGCTTGTGACTGCGCAGCTGTTCCAGCTGATCACGCCAATGGGATGCAGTTACACTCATTTTGCAGGCAAGCTCCAGTCGGGATGGAAAGCTGCCTATTATCCGCGAAGTTCATCAGCAAGCAAGGGTTGGCTCCTCCCTGAGCCAGATTTCTGCCTTTAAGGCAGGGCAGGAATTTCAAGCTCCGGCATTTCCCCGGTCAGGGTATGCAGGAAGGCAACAACATCTTCAATGGTCTGGTCATCAAATTCACGACCCAGCATTTCACTGGCCATGACCTGAACGGCTTCATCCAGCTCTTCGACACCGCCATTGTTGAAGTAAGGATAGGTCACAGCAACATTACGCAGGGTTGGAGTTTTGAAGCGGTGCATGTCCCCTTCATCACCGGTGACACCATAACGGCCTTCATCGGTGGAGCCAGGCACCTGAATGGCATGGAAGTTACTGTCAGTCAGAGCAGGGCCGGAGTGACAGGCAGTACAGCCATTGTCAGCAAAAGCCGCCATGCCGCGTTTTTCCTGCTCAGTCAGGGCATCCAGATCACCCCGCAGGTAGCGGTCAAAAGGCGAGTTGGGGGTATTCAGGGTGCGCTGGAAACTGGCCAGGGCCTTGGCGACATTTTCTTCAGTAATGGCGCCGGAATCCCCATAGGCCGCTTCAAAAGCTTTTTGATAGGCATCAAATGTCTTCAGGCGCTCAATGGCTTCTTCCAGAGGCATATTCATTTCAATACCCGCTTCGATCGGACCCAGAGCCTGGGCCTCCAGATCTTCAGCACGACCATCCCAGAACTGGGCACCAAAAAAACCGGAGTTCAGAACGGTGGGTGTATTGCGCTCACCAACTGACCCGGCATGCCCTGTGGCACGGGGAATACGGTCGGTCCAGCCCAGTGCCGGGTTATGGCAGGTTGCGCAGCTGATAACGCCACTGCTGGAAATGCGGGGTTCAAAAAACAGCATCTTGCCCAGCTCGATTTTTTCGGGGGTCAGGCTGTTGTCAGCCGGAATGGGAGCAATAGCAGGCAGGGGTTCAAAACGATCCGCATATTTGCTGTGGTAGCCATCATCAGCCCAGGCACTGGTGCCAGTAAAAGCCAGCAAGCCAGCCGCACCCAGCAGGGGCAGTGTTTTACTGAGAGGTGCTTTCCAGTTCATAGGTGTCTCCTCGGTTTTTTATGGCTGATATAAATGCTTTTTAGCTTTTAACTATCAGCCTATTAGTATAAATTTATCAACAACTTGCAGATAAATTTTATTGGAACTAAAGTTAGACTAGAACTTTCATAGTCAGGGCGCAAGAACCAGCCAAGACAATTAATTGACCTTGATCAAGTTTATGTCCGATAACTCCAACCACCCTTCAAGGAACTCTTATGCCTCGCTATATTTACCCGGCCCTGCCTGAATCCGAAGTCACACCTGAGCGCCTGTATCGGGAAAGACGTCGCTTCATGAAGCAATCTGCTGGCCTGGTTCTAGCCGCCAGTCTGCCCGGATGGTCAGGCCTGAGCCTGGCTCAGGACAAGCCAGCCTCCTGGAAACAAAAGCTTCCCGAGGCTCCTTCCAATAATCAGTTTTCCACCCAGGAGCCCTTGACCGACCAGAAAATAGTGACCAGTTATAATAATTTTTTTGAATTGGGGACACGTAAACGCGACCCTTCGGACTGGGGACATTACCTGCAAACAGATCCCTGGGCTATTAAAGTGGAAGGTGAGGTTAATAAACCCGGCACTTATGATTTAAATAAACTAATAAAACCCGAACAGTTGGAAGAACGTATTTACCGTTTACGTTGTGTGGAAGCCTGGTCCATGGTTATTCCCTGGACGGGTTTTCAATTAAGTGAATTGATTAAACGCCTGGAACCCACTTCAAGAGCTAAATACGTCGTATTTGAAACCCTTTATGACCCTGAGCAACTGCGGGGGCAACGCCGGGATACAATTGACTGGCCCTACACGGAAGGACTACGTATGGATGAAGCCATGCACCCCCTCACTCTCATGGCTGTGGGTCTTTATGGCAAACCCCTGCCCAATCAGAACGGGGCTCCCATCCGCCTGGTTGTGCCCTGGAAATACGGCTTCAAGAGCATCAAATCCATCGTCAAACTGCGTTTCCAGGAGGAGCAGCCCGTTTCCAGCTGGCAGCAGTTGGCACCGGAAGAATACGGCTTCTATGCCAACGTCAACCCCCAGGTCAGCCACCCGCGCTGGTCTCAGGCCAGGGAAAGACGCCTGGGTGAAGAGGGTCGCCGCAAGACCTTGATGTTCAATGGTTATGAAGAAGAAGTGGCGCATCTCTACCAGGGCATGGATTTGGAGAAAAATTACTGATGTCGTTGCGTTTGTTTCGCTGGCTGGTTTTTCTGGGAGGCATCAGCCCTGCCTTTGCTTTTGCCTGGCTCTGGCACCAGGACAGGTTGGGGATTTTTCCGGAAGAAACCCTCTTGCATTTGAGCGGGCGCACAGGCCTGACTCTTCTGCTGGTCACTATTGCCTGGGGATTTGCCTGGCGCTTTACCGGCTGGGTGGGCTTTATTGCCACCCGCCGCCAAGTGGGGCTCTGGGCCTTCTGGTGGCTGACGGGGCACCTGCTGATCTGGATCGGCTGGGATCAGGGCTGGCAGTGGGCCTGGGCACTGGAAGAAATCGGCGAACTGCTGCATCTGCAACTGGGGGTGTCCGCCTGGCTGATCCTTCTGCTTTTGGCTCTGACATCACCCACTGATCTGCGCAAAGCCATGCCCCCATTGGCCTGGAAAAGCCTCCACCGTTTGATTTACCTGGCTTCAGCTCTGGGTATCTGGCACCTCTGGATTGCCACCCGCCTGGATTATCGAATGGTCACGGCTTTTGCTTTCACCCTTGCAGGGCTGCTCCTCTTAAGGCTGATTTTCCTCAAGCCACCTGAAGGCTCTAAACAATGATTTACGTAATGAGCGCAATAGTTAATCAGAAGTCTTCCAACTTCCAGACTTCATAGGCAGGCTCCTCATAAGGATGCGCTTTTTTCATGGCTGCTACGGCCGCCTTGATCAAAGCACCATCACAAACCAGCTCAACTTTCAGTTCCTGCACTTTTTCCAGGGCATTCACTTCCCCCAGGTGTGGGTTGGCACCCTCCAGGGGTCGGAATTGTCCAGCACCCGGCGTTTGAAAGCAGCAGTGCTCGTAAAGGCCAATACGTCCGGCCCCGGTGGCAAAAACAGCTTCTTTGACAATTTCAGAATTTTCTTCAGGGACAAAAAAGGCAAATTTGTACATGCTTCACCTCCGTTTTGGAAATACAACAACAGCTGTTCTCAGTTTTTCCTGACCAAAACAGGCCATGCGTGAGAAGTCCTTGCGCGAAACAGGAACCTGCAGAGTGTCCAGACGACTTTTCTGCTCCTCCTCATCCACTTCCGGATCATTCAAATAGATAAACTGGTCGTCCATGGCCGTCACCACCACCCAATGGGGGCTTTTCTGGCGACTGAAACGCCAGGAACTGATCAACACCAGAGGCACCCCACCCGCTTCCAGGGTGGAAAACAGATCTTCCAGAGTCAATTCACCCAGGTGCTCGCGAATATCGGTCTTCTCCATCTGGGCGGCAAAATCCTGATGCACCAGGGTCAGTACTTCTTTTTTGGTGCTGTCCCTTACACCGCGAACAAACAAAGGCCCTTCCCGGTTGATCCAGAGTTCCACCCGAAAACCTCGCTGCCAGGCTGCCAGTGCCAGGCCTCTTGGGCCACAGCCCCCATGCCCGGTGGTCATAAAAATACTGGTGGCTTCGCGCCAGAGTTGCAGTTCCAGACTGCGGCTCAACTCAAGCCCTTCATCTTGCGCCTTCATGGCCATCATCAGCGAAGCCGGGCCACAGGTGAAAGGCAGAGTTTGCTGGTAATAGGGCACTTGCAGCACCAGGCCACCGGGCGGTTTATACAAACGCTTCTGGAAGCGCAGCGCCGTGGCATGATCTTCATAATAATCCGCATACTCCCCAAACTGACGATAGCCAGCCTGAGTGTAGAGATGAAGGGCACTCTGATTGTCCGGCCTTACTTCCAGGCGCAGAGCGGAACACCCTTGCTCCAGGGCAAGGGCTTCAGCACTGGCCAGCAGTTGTTTGCCCAGCCCCTGACCATGCTGCTCAGGAGCCACCGCCAGGGAGTAAATTCGCGCCAGACTGGTGCCGCGGTGAAAGAGTAGCAACAAATAGGCAACCAGCTGTCCCTCGGGCGTCACCAGAACCTGCAGGGAGGCATGGCCTTTTTGCAGCAACCAACGAAATTGCCGACGACTCAGACGATCACTGGCAAAACAGCGCGCTTCCAGAGCCAGCAGGGAATCCAGGTCGGTCAGCTGGGCTGCGCGCTGTAGCGGTTTTTGCGTAACCTGGCTGCTCACCATTCCGCCAGCCCCTTGAGGGCCTGGTCAAT
Organism: Marinospirillum sp.; assembly: GCF_044810985.1. Taxonomy (GTDB): domain Bacteria; phylum Pseudomonadota; class Gammaproteobacteria; order Pseudomonadales; family Halomonadaceae; genus Marinospirillum. The sequence goes on along the minus strand of NZ_CP085242.1, from coordinate 2,541,328 downwards.
TCTCTGCAAACCCTGGGCAATCACGGCCTTCCGCCAGTCACTGGCTGCGGGGCAGAAGTGCTCCAGCAAGGCCTGCTGGATTGCCAGGCTTTGAACAGAATCAACAGAGGATAAAGGCTGTTGCGCCAGCCAGTGATCACCACGCAAGACATGAAACAACTGCGGGGTGGAACCGGTTCCGAATTCCAGGGTGACAAAAGAGCAGCGTTCTGGCAGTAATTCATGCCAGAAAAAATCAATCAAACCCTGCTTGGGAACGGAAGAAGAGGTTCCCAGCAAAGGTTCGGTAACCGCTTCACCATACCAGCGCCTGGCCCAACGTACGCCTTGACTGCCCGGTGGATGATCGCAAATCACCTCACCCACAGCGTAGTCACCCAGCCCGGTGTGCACATCCAGGATGGCCACTGCTTTACGCTGCTCAAGCTCCAACTCTTCGGCCAAAGCTTGCAATTGCAGCCGTGACCAGCTGGGTGCCTGTCCACCATAAAAAAGCCCCTCAGGGTGCGTGTATTGACCGCCACTGACGGCCACCTCATAGGCTGTCTCACCATATTGCTGCCGGTAGGCTTCCAGCTGTTGGTCAGCAACCTCCAGAGCTTTCGGACTCCAGGAGGCAGGAATCAGAGCGGAAGCCAGCTCCGCATAACCGGGGTTTTCGGGGAGGCGGGTAAAATCCACAAAGTTACGATTCAAATCAATACCCTGTTCATCCACGCGCCGTTGAAAGGAAAATCCCCAGGGATTCATCGCATGCAAAAGCAACAGGGCAGTGTCATTCGGCAGACTCACTTTCTGATTCAGCAAAGCGGCCTGAACCGCCGAACCGGCAAAACCTTCAACACCGTGGGTGGCTGATTGCACGACCAGCAAGTGCTCAGCATCACGGGGGCCGAGCCAGAGAGCATCCAGAGCCAGCTCCTCATCCTCACAGCCCTTCAGTGGGTGTATGCGGGCTGTCTGCCAGGTATTCAGGGGTTGCTCGGCAGCAGCTCGCAGAAATTGTTGCCGGGCCTGACGGTAGGTCGGTTGAAAAAAAGTCGGCATTTGAGCGACTCCTTAAAGATCAGTTCGTCTAGATTACGCTTCCTGGCATAGACAAACCAGCGGCTGAAAAATTTTCTCTCACCCTCTTGCCAGCCCACTCATTCAGGACGATAGTGCAAGTCTTGACTGCCTGGAGGCACATATGACCCGTTTGAAAATTGTTGTGGATAAGCTTGCAGACTGGGTGGCCTACTACCCCTCCGAAGACCTCATTTCTGCCCATGATTATCTGGCTCAGGGCAGCCGCACAGATGCCACCCCCACCCAGGTCATCAATCTCTGCAACAGCTACCGTTACCTGAGCTACGGTTATTACACCTCTCTGCTGGCCGAAGCCAGGGGGCACAAGGTCATACCCTCCATCAGGGCCATCAACGATCTGGGTAAAAAGTCCATTTACGGGCTAAACCTGGACAGTCTCAATGAATCCCTGAACAAGCTGGTCAAGCGTAGCAAGACCTTGCAAACACAGTTGGAAGACGACCAGCGTCTGGAAATCACCCTTTGCTTTGGGCAGACACTCTTTGAACCTTTGAGTGAACTGGCCCGCCAGATTTTTGAGCACTTCCCCTGCCCCTTGCTGAGCATCAGCTTTCGTCCCGGCGACAACTGGCAGATCGAAGCCTTAAAACCCAAAGGACTTAAGCACCTGACCCCTGAAGAAGAGGATCTCTTTGCCACGGCTCTGGATGGCTTCAGTCGCAAGATCTGGCGCAAAACCAGCCAGCGCCGCAAATATCGTTATGATCTGGCCATCCTTGTGGATCATGAGGAAGCGCTACCACCTTCAGACCCTCAGGCTCTAAAGCAAATGATTCGTGCCGGGCGCAAGCTGGGCATTGATGTGGATCTGATCAGCAAAAAAGATTTCAGTCGTCTGGCCGAATATGATGGTCTTTTCATCCGGGAAACCACCTCCATCAGCAACCACACCTACCGCTTTGCCAAAAAAGCCGAAGTGGAAGGTTTGGTGGTCATGGATGACCCAACTTCCATTCTGCGTTGCTGCAACAAAGTCTATCTGGCCGACCTTCTGGCCAGCAAGAAGATTGCCATGCCTGGCACCCACTTCCTCTATAAAGACCATAAAAAAGAATTACAGCAACTGGCCGGTGCACTCAATTACCCGGTAGTGCTCAAGGTACCCGACGGGGCCTTTTCCAAGGGTGTGGTCAAGGCCGAAAACAAAACGGAGCTGCTGGAGGCTGCAAAAAATTATTTCCGGCATTCGGCCATTCTTCTGGTTCAGGAATTCATGTACACCGATTACGATTGGCGCATCGGGGTACTCAACAACAAGCCACTCTTTGCCTGCCAGTACTTCATGACCCAAGGGCACTGGCAGATTTACAACCACTCAACAGGGACCACCGAATCCGGGGACTTTTCCACCCTGCCGGTTCATCAGGTGCCCCAGCAGGTTGTCAAAACGGCCCTGAAGGCCACCCGCCTGATTGGTGATGGCCTTTACGGTGTGGACCTGAAACAAAGTGGTGATCGAGTGGTGGTGATTGAAGTCAATGACAACCCCAATATCGACTCAGAGGTTGAAGACGCCTATCTCAAAGAAGATCTCTATCTGCAATTGATGGGTGAATTTTTGAGACGCATGGAAAACAAGCGCCGAGCCTGAACAAACCTAGGAAGCAGCAACCGCTTTACGATAGCGCCCCTGGTAATCAAAAAGACGCTGCTGGATACGCCAGTGCTTCTTGTTGACCTTACGGGCCACCACAAAATCCGGGGGGCGCAGGCGGGCCTGCTCGCTGACAACCTCCTCGGGTGAAGCCGGTGACCAGTCAACACCAGGGGCACGCAAATGCTCCTGGAGGAAAACCCGCTTGAATACCTGACGCTGGCCGGACGTTTCCAGCGCATACCAGTCACTGAGGCTCACCCCTTCTTCGTCATAATAGGTGACTTGCAGACGTGGCAAACCCCGGCCGTTTGTAGTGGCTTCCAGCGTCATTCCGCTGACCCTGAGCACTCGGGCATCTTTCAATTGCAGGGCTTTTTTGAGCTGACTGTCAGCATCCACCAGGGTGGCATCACAGTGCGGGCAGGTTCGTGCTGCAATATCGGCTTCACCACCACAGGTGTCGCAAATACGAAAGCGGAAACGAAAATCACACTGCTCGCCTTGACCGGAATCCTCTTGCAGCAAGCCCTGGCAACGACGCCCAAAATGCTCCAGGACTTCACCTTCCGAGGTAGTTCTCCCCCAGAAGCTGTTGGCAAAACCGCAGGCCGGACAGAGCACCTGAACCAACTCGGTATCCCTGGCCGGTTTGGGGCTGGCAATTTCCGGTGCCCAGATATCCCAGGGATTCCCAGCATAATCCAACAGTAGGCAGTCCTTTTTTCCTGTTTGCGGCGAAAGGCGCAGTCCACGACCCAGAATCTGCTGGTAAAGACTGACCGATTCCGTAGGCCGCAGCAGGGCAATCACATCAACATGAGGGGCATCAAAGCCAGTGGTGAGTACCGAAACATTCACCAGATATTTGATTTCTTGGGTTTTGAAAGCGGCAATCAGGGCTTCACGCTCGGCACTGGCCAGATCACCGGTAATCAGGGCAGTTTGTTCCTGGGGCAGGTACGAAGCAACTTCTTCGGCATGGCGCACACTGGCACAGAAAATCATCACGCCCCGGCGCTCAGCGGCTCGCTCCTGGATATCCGCCACTATACTTGGAGTAATGCGCTGTTCCTGAACCACCCGATCCAGTTCCTGCTCCTTGAAATAACCTAAATTGCCCGGCATCAATACCGAAAAATCATAGGCCAGCAGGGCCATATCCATTTTTACCGGATGGACCAGATACCCCTTCTTGACCATCCAGCGCAAGGGCAGCTCATAAATGCAGGCTGCAAAAAAACTATCTTCATCGCCGCGCACGGCCTGCTGCTGCAAGTGACGCTGATAGATAAACCCCTGCCCCAGTCGATAGGGTGTGGCTGTCAGCCCCAGGATTTTGAGATGAGGGTTCAGGCTTTGCAAATGCTGAATGACTTGCTGGTAGCTGGAATCCTCCTTGAGGCTGACCCGATGGCATTCATCTATGACCAGAAGGGTAAAGGCGGCATCATCAAAACGCTGCAAATGACGGCTGACAGACTGCACGGAGCCAAAAACCACCTGGCGCTCAGCGGTCTTCTCGCCCAGCCCGGCACTGAAAATGTTGGCTTGCATCCCATAAGCTGCATACTTGGCATGATTCTGGGCAACCAGTTCCCGCACATGGGCAAGCACCAGTACCCGGCCTTTGGCCAGGCGGGCCAGCTCGGCAATCACCAGACTCTTGCCTGCTCCGGTTGGCAGGCTCAGTAAAGCCGGGGCACTGGTGGCACGGAACCATTCCAGTACCCGTTGCACTGCTTCTGTCTGGTAGGGTCTGAGTTGCAGAGTCAAATCAATCGACTTTGAATTGTGGTGGACGCTTTTGCAGATTCGCCTGGACCGCTTCCATCTGGTTCGGGGTTCCCAGCAGACGCTTTTGCAGTTTTTCCTCCATGGCCAGGCGCTCATCATCCGTCTGGGTGAAAGAATCACGTAAGAGATGCTTGCTGGATCGAACCATTTCCGGTGAACGCTGAAGAATAATTGCAGTCAACTCTTCGGCACGTGCCAGAGGGTCTTCAGCCACTTCAGTCACCAGACCTTCCTGACGAGCCAAGTCACCGGACAAAACTTCTGCAGTCAACGTCAGGCGCAGGAGAACATCCTCACGCACACAGCCACGCGAAGTAACACTCAGACCCATGTCAGGAATAATCCCCCAGCGCCCTTCCATGACCGACAAACGGGCCTCAGGATGGGCAATGCGTAAATCCGCCCCCAGAGCAATCTGCAGCCCACCACCAAAGCAGTAGCCGTTAATTGCAGCAATGACAGGCACAGGCAGCGAACGCCAACCCAAAGCCAGGTGTTGCACCTTGTTGTGGGGGTAGCCATCACTGCCACTCAGCAAAAACTGAATATTCTTGGGGTCGGCCATCACCCCAGCCACATCCAGACCGCTGCAAAAGCTGTCACCTGAACCACTGATGATCACGGCACGCAGACCACGGTGAGAATGCAAGCTGGTCAGGATTTCCAACAGAGACTCTATCAGCTCCATATCCAGGCTATTATGCTTGGCAGGTCGATTCAGGGTGACCCTGGCGACCCCTTCTTTCAGGCTGAGTAGAACACGCGGTTCTTCGGATGAGGAATTCAAAGTAGACATGCTGAAGCCTTATGGTCGTTCATTTACCACAAGACTATTCATACAGGCGTTTAAAAACAAGTTTTTTTAGATTTCGGCAGTCAAGCGGTAGGTGCGCTGCAGCATATAAGCATCATCGGCAGCGCGATGACGCATCAGCTTGAGGTCATCAAGCACCTGCTGCTTGATGCGTCCCCAGCTTGCCAGCTGCTGTTCACTCAATAATTTATTCAGGGTATCAATACGGAAATGTTGCAAGCAGCCAGCTTCATGAAACAACAGGGCCAGCCAGCTACTGTCAAAGCCCCAGCTGTCACTGAAAACCGTTTTCCCTTCCAACTCCTGGTTGAGCCAGGCAGCCACCTCAATTACCGGGTAACCTTCTGCTTTGAGTTGCTCGCGGGAAATACCGTGTACCTGTTCGGCCTCTTCACTCCAGTGAGTCCATTCCGGCTCAGGCTTGATCAAGCGCGCAGCAACACTTCCATCAGGGCGGGCAAAACCAACCTCTATGGGATAACTGCCACGGCCAAAACCCGAAGCTTCAAGGTCAATAATGAACGGCATTTCCATCTGGTGCCCTTACACTGGAAAACTAAGTCACTAGGAGCCCCGAGTTTAGCCTATTCGACAAGCAAATTGTAAGCCTGGGGGTTAGTTACCTGGGTTTTCCGCTTCTGCATCCCATTGTTGGGCCTTGGTTTCACTGGCAGGCAGGCCCAGTTCGCCACAACGGTAAGCTTTAGCCAAGCGTTGCCGTGCCTGAAGGTGACCCTGCTCAGCTGCACGTGCATACCAGGTAACAGCGTTGGGATCACTGGAAACAAAAGGGCGCAGGCCTTTTTCATAAATGCTGCCAGCATGCCATTGGGCTTCAGCGTTACCCTGTTGGGCCGCTTGCATCAGATATTCAGCACCCAGGATTCTGTCGCGTGAAGTAGCCCCTTCACTCAGCAGCCGTTGTCCGAAAACAACCAGGGTGCGTTGATGGCCGAGTTTGGCAGCATGGTGCATCAAGCCACGAGTCAAGTGGCCCAAAAGCTTCAAGCCCGGCTTGCAGGCAAGTTTGTAAAAGCGGTCTGCTAATGAAAACTCCAGGCTGGCCAGTAACTGGTTCGATGGTGACATCTTGACCTCATCATGTAGCGAGAATGCGCGAGTAGAAGGTGGTTATCCAGGCTCTACCTGGCTCGCACTTGCGAAGTGTGCGGATTGTAATCACCTAAAGAGCATTTGATAAGCCTTTTTTTAATAAATATGTAAACGGGAAGGCATCACACGAGCCAGTAAAGGCTTGATATACTGCAAAACCTGATAAACAATCGCTGGAGCCACCCATGCTAAGTGTTATTTCCCCGGCAAAATCCCTGGATTTTGAATCACCTCCTCAAACCCGAATGTATACCCAGCCCGGATTCCTGGAAAAATCACAGCAATTGATTGCAGAACTCAAACCTCTGTCTCCCCAGGACTTGAATAAACTGATGAAAATCAGTGACAAACTGGCCAGTCTGAATGCTGCCCGCTATCAGGAGTGGGCACCCCCCTTCAATCTTGAGAATGCCAAACAGGCTGCACTGGCATTTACAGGTGACGTCTATTCAGGCCTGGATGCCAGTAGCCTGGATGCAAAGGCTCTGGCGTTTGGTCAAGAGCATCTGCGCATACTTTCCGGTCTTTATGGCTTGCTCAGGCCACTGGATCTGATTCAGCCCTACCGCCTGGAAATGGGAACCCAACTAAGCAATCCGGAAGGCAAGGATCTTTATGCTTTCTGGCGGAATACCCTGACAACCGCAATCAACCGGGAGCTGGACAAGCAAGACACCCAGGTGCTGGTCAATCTCGCTTCCCAGGAGTATTTCAAAGCTCTGGACAGCCAACAGATGAATGCCGAGGTCATCACCCCGGTTTTTAAAGACTGGAAAAATGGCCAATTCAAGATCATCAGCTTTTATGCCAAAAAGGCACGTGGGCTGATGAGTCGTTTTATTCTCGAAAACCAGATCGATCAGCCAGAGGAATTAAAGTCTTTTGATTGGGAAGGCTACTCTTACGATAGCAAGCTATCAGAGGGCAGCAGCTGGGTTTATACAAGAAAGGCGACTTGATTGCAGAGTTTACTCGACCTGCTCAATTCCCTGAATCAACCAGGGCGAGTTTTCCTGGGACATGTCACGTATCAAGTGCCAGATTTCGCAAAAGGAAGCTTCAGGTGCACCTGTTTCACTGATGATGCCACGGAACTTTACCGCCAGTTCAACCGTATCATCCAGCTGTTGGATATTGCTGATTTCCGCAGCCAGTTTCCTGACCTCTGTTTTGACGTCTTCAGGCTGACGGGCACGCTCTTCCTGCAGAAAACGACACAACTGTGGAGTGACAAACTCTTCCAGTTTGGAAAAATCATTGGCATCCCAGGCTTTCTGAAGATCCATAAAGTGAATTTTAGCGCGTTCAATAAAGCCCGGCTCATCAAACCAATCAGGAGCACCATCAAAACCTGTTTCACAAAACTGATTGGGGCTAATGCCAGCGCTCGGCTGACCTGTCGCCGCTTGTGGCTGTGGCTTGGCACGCGAGTGCAGGAATAAAAAAACACCCCCGGCAATCAACAACAAAACCAGAATATCGAAAAACTGAATTCCTTCAAAAACACCACCAAAGAAGATGGCGGCCAGCAAACCACCCGCAGCAAGCCCCATCAGAGGGCCCATAAGACCACGACCTGCTGGCTGCTGACGCTGCTGCTGGCTCTGTTGGCGTTGTTGCTGCTGAGCAGGTGGACTGGCCTGGCGTGAGAAAAGGCCACTTGAGCTGCCTCCACCCATACGTCTGGCATCGGCCTCATTAATACCTAATGTCACTACAAACAAGCAACTTAAACCTAAAGCCAGAAAACGGGTCACAGGTGCTATCTCCGAAAAAGGGTGGGACTTAATACTGGCGACACAGTCCAGTGATGGTAAAGTAAGTCTCAGTCTGGAAAGCCATACATATTAGACTCAAGTCTAACAATAAATCCCAAAAAAAGGGAGCCTGCAATGCTCTTACAAGCCTCACATAGCGTGCTTCTAATCATCGATATTCAAAACAAACTTGCACCCCATATCCACCAGGCAGCAAAAGTTGTCAATACAGCCCAGTGGCTGATCGAAGTGGCAAGAGAACTGGACGTTCCGGTACGGGCAAGTGAGCAATACCCCAAGGGGCTGGGAGGTACAGTCACCCCTTTGGCAGAGCTCCTGGCAGATAATGAAATACTGCAAAAAATGCATTTCAGTGCTTTAAAAGAAGAAAGCATTAAGGATCATTTTGCAGAGCTTAACCGTCAACAGGTGGTCATGGTGGGCACTGAAACTCATGTTTGCTGCCTTCAGACAGCCGCTAAACTCCTGGAAAACGGATATCAAGTGTTTCTGGTCGAAGAAGGCCTCGGATCTCGTGATCCACAAGACAAGAAACTAGCACTTGAGCGCTTGAAACAAGCTGGTGCCCAAATTGTCAGCAAGGAAATGGTTGCCTTTGAGTGGCTGGAAAAAGCGGGCACGGATGCCTTTCGAAAAGTCAGCAAGGGCTGGATCAAATAGACCCTCTCCTGGACTCATACCACTGGTAGCAACATTCTCAAGGCATAAAAAAACACCCCTTGAACGTGAGTTCAAGGGGTGTTTTCAGAATAGGTGCCTGACGATGACCTACTTTATTCGCACCATCCCTGGCGCTCACCCTACGGGCCGACCTTCGGCCGTTCTGATTGGTTCCAGACCAATCAGTCACATGCCATGTTCAAGTAGAATTTCTCTAGCCATAAAAAAATCCCCCTGACTCACTGAGCCAAGGGGATTGTTTTATAAGTGCCTGACGATGACCTACTTTCACATGGGGAAGCCCCACACTATCATCGGCGCTGAGCGGTTTCACTTCTGAGTTCGAAAAGGGTTCAGGTGGTTCCCACTCGCTAAGGTCGTCAGGCGTAACTGTTGGAAGCTGGCACTGCTTCGGCCAACATCCTAAAAAGGGGCAAGATTCAAGTTTTGGCGTATCGCCGGTCTGCGTCAGTCTCTTACGTATCCGTCAAATCATCATTGCTCAGTCTTGATCTATAAAACCGCTTGGGTGTTATATGGTCAAGCCTCACGGGTCATTAGTATCGGTTAGCTCAACGCATTGCTGCGCTTCCACATCCGACCTATCAACCTTGTGGTCTTCAAGGGCCCTTTAGGAGGATCAAGTCCTCAGGGAGACCTTATCTTGAAGGGGGCTTCCCGCTTAGATGCCTTCAGCGGTTATCCCGTCCGAACATAGCTACCGGGCAATGCCATTGGCATGACAACCCGAACACCAGAGGTTCGTCCACTCCGGTCCTCTCGTACTAGGAGCAGCTCTTCTCAAGTCTCCAACGTCCACGGCAGATAGGGACCGAACTGTCTCACGACGTTCTAAACCCAGCTCGCGTACCACTTTAAATGGCGAACAGCCATACCCTTGGGACCGAATTCAGCCCCAGGATGTGATGAGCCGACATCGAGGTGCCAAACACCGCCGTCGATGTGAACTCTTGGGCGGTATCAGCCTGTTATCCCCGGAGTACCTTTTATCCGTTGAGCGATGGCCCTTCCATACAGAACCACCGGATCACTAGAACCTACTTTCGTACCTGCTCGACGTGTCTGTCTCGCAGTCAAGCACCCTTATGCTCTTGCACTCATTGGCTGATTTCCGACCAGCCTGAGGGTACCTTTGTGCTCCTCCGTTACTCTTTGGGAGGAGACCGCCCCAGTCAAACTACCCACCACACACGGTCCCTGATCCAGATAATGGACCTAGGTTAGAACCTCAAGATTGCCAGGCTGGTATTTCAAGGTTGGCTCCATGCAAACTGGCGTCTGCATTTCAAAGCCTCCCAGCTATCCTACACAAGCAATATCAAAGTCCAGTGTGAAGCTATAGTAAAGGTTCACGGGGTCTTTCCGTCTAGCCGCGGATACACAGCATCTTCACTGCGATTTCAATTTCACTGAGTCTCGGGTGGAGACAGCGCCCCCATCATTACGCCATTCGTGCAGGTCGGAACTTACCCGACAAGGAATTTCGCTACCTTAGGACCGTTATAGTTACGGCCGCCGTTTACCGGGGCTTCGATCAAGAGCTTCGCTTGCGCTAACCCCATCAATTAACCTTCCGGCACCGGGCAGGCGTCACACCCTATACGTCCACTTACGTGTTTGCAGAGTGCTGTGTTTTTAATAAACAGTTGCAGGGGCCTGGTATCTTCGACCGACTTCGGCTCGGTTTGTGTAAACGTCACCTAGTGTCGGCGTGCCTTCTCCCGAAGTTACGGCACCATTTTGCCTAGTTCCTTCACCCGAGTTCTCTCAAGCGCCTGGGTCTTCTCGACCTGACCACCTGTGTCGGTTTGGGGTACGGTTTGTTGTGATCTGAAGCTTAGAGACTTTTCTTGGAAGCGTGGCATCAACGAGTTCGATTCCCCGAAGGTCCTCTTCCTCTCGCATCTCGGCGTTGCACCCCCGGATTTGCCTAAGGGTACCGCCTACTTGCTTTCACCAGGACTACCAACGCCTGGCTCGCCTAGCCTTCTCCGTCCTCCCATCGCAATCACAACAAGTGCAGGAATATTAACCTGCTTCCCATCGACTACGCCTTTCGGCCTCGCCTTAGGGGCCGACTCACCCTACCCTGATTAGCATGGGATAGGAAACCTTGGTCTTCCGGCGGGGGAGTTTTTCACTCCCCTTATCGTTACTCATGTCAGCATTCGCACTTGTGATACCTCCAGCAGACTTCTCAATCCACCTTCGACGGCTTACACAACGCTCCTCTACCACTTGCGTGCATCCTTAAAACCACTGTTCAACTCTTTGCTCTTTCCCGCACTCCCGACTCAACGTTCGGAGGCGCTTGGGCGTCGCTTCGCTTCGCCAAGCCAATAGTCTTAAGTGATGCACGCAAATCCGCAGCTTCGGCACCTGGTTTGAGCCCCGTTACATCTTCCGCGCGGGCCGACTCGACTAGTGAGCTATTACGCTTTCTTTAAAGGGTGGCTGCTTCTAAGCCAACCTCCTAGCTGTTTTTGCCTTCCCACATCGTTTCCCACTTAACCAGGATTTTGGGGCCTTAGCTGGCGGTCTGGGTTGTTTCCCTTTTCACGACGGACGTTAGCACCCGCCGTGTGTCTCCCGTGCTCACACTCACCGGTATTCGGAGTTTGCATGGAGTTGGTAAGTCGGGATGACCCCCTAGTCCAAACAGTGCTCTACCTCCGGTGGTGATACACGAGGCGCTACCTAAATAGCTTTCGAGGAGAACCAGCTATCTCCGGGCTTGATTAGCCTTTCACTCCGACCCACAGGTCATCCGAATCTTTTTCAACAGATTACGGTTCGGTCCTCCAGTTGATGTTACTCAACCTTCAACCTGCCCATGGGTAGATCGCCCGGTTTCGGGTCTATTCCCAGCGACTGCGCGCCCTATTAAGACTCGGTTTCCCTACGGCTCCCCTATACGGTTAACCTCGCCACTGAGAATAAGTCGCTGACCCATTATACAAAAGGTACGCCGTCACCCAACAAGTGGGCTCCGACTGCTTGTACGCATACGGTTTCAGGATCTATTTCACTCCCCTAACAGGGGTTCTTTTCGCCTTTCCCTCACGGTACTGGTTCACTATCGGTCAGTCAGGAGTATTTAGCCTTGGAGGATGGTCCCCCCATCTTCAGACAGGATTTCTCGTGTCCCGTCCTACTCGTTTTCACTGAAAATGCATTTTCGCGTACGGGGCTATCACCCGCTATGGCGGCACTTTCCAGAGCCTTCCGCTAACACAAATTCAACTTAAGGGCTGCTCCCCTTTCGCTCGCCGCTACTCAGGGAATCTCGGTTGATTTCTTTTCCTCGGGGTACTTAGATGTTTCAGTTCTCCCGGTTTGCCTCCAGCACCTATGTATTCAGTACTGGATACCCAGCTTACACTGGGTGGGTTTCCCCATTCAGAAATGTCCGGATCACAGTCTGTTTGCCGACTCCCCGAACCTTATCGCAGGCTTCCACGTCTTTCATCGCCTCTGACTGCCAAGGCATCCACCGTATGCGCTTCGTCACTTGACCATATAACCCCAAGAAGTTTTCCTAAAAAGGAGCTAATCCTTTTGGGGCTTATCAAATAACTGTTCAACGATTTTTCGCCGGATACGCTTGAGACTGATGTCTATTGCTGCCTCAGTGAGCAGCAACAAACGTATCGCTTTGACTTTTAAAACTTGAATCTTGCATTGTTAAAGAGCGTGTCCTGATGGACAGAATTCAGCGTTCTAAATCGACCTTGGCTTGTTCAGCAAGGTGCAATCAAAAAGGCTCAATAGTGTTCACTAGGAAAAATTTAAGAATGAATCAACAAGATGCTGTTTGGTGGAGCTAAGCGGGATCGAACCGCTGACCTCCTGCGTGCAAGGCAGGCGCTCTCCCAGCTGAGCTATAGCCCCATTTTAACTGGTTATTTTTGCCCGTGGCTGTGTTGCTGATCCTCATTCGTTCAGTCATCTACCTGATGTAGACTCCTTCACTCATTTGTCTCACGCCTTGCCACTGTCAAAAATCCCTGCGTTAAAAACTTTTTTCTTTTAACACAACCAATTAATAATTTGATTCTGAGCGAGGCATTTTGTGGCGAAGCCTACTTATTGTTAGGCGAGTCACAAAATAACGAAGTTCAGGAGCAAATTTGGTGGGTCTGGGCAGACTTGAACTGCCGACCTCACCCTTATCAGGGGTGCGCTCTAACCAGCTGAGCTACAGACCCGGTCGTTTTGCAGCATCTTTTGCATCAGGTCCATTCATGTGAGCACTTACGGGAGGTTTGGGCCGTCGTTAAGGAGGTGATCCAGCCGCAGGTTCCCCTACGGCTACCTTGTTACGACTTCACCCCAGTCATTAACCACACCGTGGTAACCGCCCTCCCGAAGGTTAAGCTAGCTACTTCTGGTGCAATCAACTCCCATGGTGTGACGGGCGGTGTGTACAAGGCCCGGGAACGTATTCACCGCGGCATTCTGATCCGCGATTACTAGCGATTCCGACTTCATGGAGTCGAGTTGCAGACTCCAATCCGGACTACGACCGGCTTTTGCGGATTGGCTCCCCCTCGCGGGTTAGCAACCTGTTGTACCGGCCATTGTAGCACGTGTGTAGCCCTACTCGTAAGGGCCATGATGACTTGACGTCGTCCCCACCTTCCTCCGGTTTGTCACCGGCAGTCTCCTTAGAGTTCCCGACTTAACTCGCTGGCAAATAAGGATAGGGGTTGCGCTCGTTACGGGACTTAACCCAACATTTCACAACACGAGCTGACGACAGCCATGCAGCACCTGTCACAGAGTTCCCGAAGGCACCAATCCATCTCTGGAAAGTTCTCTGGATGTCAAGAGTAGGTAAGGTTCTTCGCGTTGCATCGAATTAAACCACATGCTCCACCGCTTGTGCGGGCCCCCGTCAATTCATTTGAGTTTTAACCTTGCGGCCGTACTCCCCAGGCGGTCAACTTAGTGCGTTAGCTGCGCCACTAAGAACTCAAGGCTCCCAACGGCTAGTTGACATCGTTTACGGCGTGGACTACCAGGGTATCTAATCCTGTTTGCTCCCCACGCTTTCGCACCTCAGCGTCAGTATCAGTCCAGAAGGCCGCCTTCGCCACTGGTATTCCTCCACATATCTACGCATTTCACCGCTACACGTGGAATTCTACCTTCCTCTACTGTACTCTAGCTTGCCAGTTCCAGATGCCGTTCCTAGGTTGAGCCCAGGGCTTTCACATCTGGCTTAACAAACCGCCTACGCGCGCTTTACGCCCAGTAATTCCGATTAACGCTCGCACCCTCCGTATTACCGCGGCTGCTGGCACGGAGTTTGCCGGTGCTTCTTCTGTGGGTGACGTCACAGCTTACGGGTATTAACCGCAAACCTTTCCTCCCCACTGAAAGTGCTTTACAACCCGAAGGCCTTCTTCACACACGCGGCATGGCTGGATCAGGGTTGCCCCCATTGTCCAATATTCCCCACTGCTGCCTCCCGTAGGAGTCCGGACCGTGTCTCAGTTCCGGTGTGGCTGATCATCCTCTCAGACCAGCTACGGATCGTCGCCTTGGTGAACCTTTACTTCACCAACTAGCTAATCCGACATGGGCTCATCCGATAGCGTGAGGCCGAAACCCCACTTTCTCCCGTAGGACGTACGCGGTATTAGCCTTCCTTTCGAAAGGTTATCCCCCACTATCGGGCAGATTCCCATGCATTACTCACCCGTCCGCCGCTCGACGCCTGGGAGCAAGCTCCCATCGTTTCCGCTCGACTTGCATGTGTTAGGCCTGCCGCCAGCGTTCAATCTGAGCCATGATCAAACTCTTCAGTTTAAAATCATCGATTCATTGAGTGAATCAAACTTGGCTCAAGGTTCAAACGAATAATTGAGTTCAAGAATTAACTTGAATCTCGACGAGTCGCTTGCCTTGATGTTTTGTTGACTGAACCACCCTTTCCAAAGAAAGAGCAGCGCCACAAACCATCCCGCAAGCGCCCACATGAATGTACCTGATGCTTCATTCTTAAAGAGCGTTGATTAAAAGCGGCTAAAAGCCCTTCCAATCAAGAGGCGCACATTCTATCAAGTCGCGCCTCAATGTCAAGCTTTATTTTTCAGAATCTCTTAAAAAAACAACCTGAAAACAAAGACTTAAACCTCTTGCCCAACCCGGCTCAACAAGCCCTGTCCGACAAGAGAGGCGTATTATAGGGACTAAAATGATAGATGCAAGTCCTAATGGAAAAAAATTACAACTTTTGTTTATTTGCCACTTTTGCTGGCCAAGGCTCTTTTTCTGAACACTGCACGCAGTGGCCCGGAAATCCCATACCCAAGAAACAGGGTTAGCAAGATGATTGGGGGTTCAATGGAAATAATAGCCAGCGCCAGAACCAAAGCGAGCAGCACCATAAAGGGAACGCGGCTTTTCAAGTCAATATCCTTGAAGCTGTAGTAGCGCACATTGCTGACCATAAGCAACCCCAGTGAGGCTATCACCATTGCGACCAGCACCTGCCCTCCGAGGGCTTCGAATTCAAAATCATGCAGCACCCATACCAAACCGGCCATGATGGCGGCAGCCGAAGGGCTGGGCAGGCCAACAAACCATTTCTTGTCAACTGAACCTGACTGCACATTAAAGCGCGCCAGCCTGAGGGCGGCCCCGGCCACATAAACAAAAGCTGCGATCCAGCCAAATTGTCCCAGATCCTGCAGCATCCAGATGAAAGCCACCAGGGCAGGTGCAACACCGAAGGACACCATGTCCGCCAGGCTGTCATACTCCGCCCCGAAAGCACTTTCGGTGTTGGTCATGCGCGCCACACGACCATCCAGCCCATCCAGCACCATGGCTACAAAAATGGCAACGGCAGCATGGCCAAAGTCACCATTCATGCCAGCCACTATGGCGTAAAAACCTGAAAAAAGTGCTGCTGTAGTGAAGAGGTTGGGCAATAAGTAAATACCCCGGTGCTTGACCTTCTTGCCATCCACCTCGCCTTCTTCCACCACTTCTTCTATAACATCACCCACCATCCTGTGGGCTCGGCTGGTAAATTCATCATCCCGCTCTGTATCACGAGATTTCTGGCTGGCTTCGGGATTTTCCGAATCCGGTTTTTGGTCATCAGTTGACATCTGGCCTACCTTTTCAAGGGCAAAAATGATTTCACTGCGTGTATTCTACACCCTCTGGCGCATCCTGCTAAATTTAGCCCCTCTAACGAAAAAAGCGCAGCCTGGGCTGCGCTTTTCGGTCAAACCAACATCCGTTGATATCAGTTCTTTTCTTTATCAACCAGCTTGTTGGCACCAATCCAGGGCATCATGCCGCGCAGCTTTTCGCCCACTACTTCAATTTCGTGAGCAGCGTTATTGCGACGGCGTGCAGTCATGGAAGGATAGTTGGCAGCACCTTCCTGGATAAACATCTTGGCATACTCACCATCCTGAATATTCTTCAGGGCTTCACGCATGGCCTGGCGAGACTGCTCATTGATGACTTTAGGGCCAGTCACATACTCACCATACTCAGCATTGTTGGAGATGGAGTAGTTCATGTTGGCAATGCCGCCTTCGTACATCAGGTCAACAATCAGCTTCAGCTCATGCAGACACTCAAAATAGGCCATCTCAGGGGCATAGCCAGCTTCGGTCAGGGTTTCAAAACCAGCCTTGACCAGCTCAACCGCGCCACCACACAGAACGGCCTGCTCACCGAAGAGATCCGTTTCTGTTTCATCCTTGAAAGTGGTTTCGATGATGCCGGAACGACCGCCACCAACACCGGACGCATAGGACAGAGCCACTTCTTTGGCTTTTCCGGATACATCCTGGAACATAGCGATCAGGTCAGGAATACCGCCGCCACGCACGAATTCAGAACGTACGGTGTGACCGGGAGCTTTAGGCGCGATCATGATCACGTCTAGATCTTTACGCGGTACAACCTGATTGTAGTGAATCGCAAACCCATGAGCAAAAGCCAGAGTTGCACCTTGCTTGATGTTCGGTTCAATTTCTTCCTGGTAAAGCTGACCCTGGAATTCATCAGGAGTCAGGATCATCACCAGATCCGCAGCGGCAACAGCATCGGCAACATCGGCCACTTTCAGGCCATGGGCTTCTGCCTTGGCACGCGAGGAAGAACCGGCACGCAGACCCACAGTGACATCCACGCCGGAATCTTTCAGGTTACAGGCATGAGCATGGCCCTGAGAGCCATAGCCGATGATGGCCACTTTTTTGCCCTTGATGATCGACAGGTCACAATCTTTATCGTAATAAACAGTCATTGCCATGAGAAATTTCTCCATTTTGCTAATCGTTGAGGTGTTCGTTCATTCAGTGGCAGCAGATTAATGCATTCCCTTTGTTGCGTAAAATGCTATATTCGCAACAAAGTAATGCATAAAACACAACGCGAGCCATCATGGATACCCGACTTCTCAAACAATTTCTGACCCTTTCGGAAACCCTGCACTTTGGCAAAGCCAGTGATCTTTGTCATCTCAGCCCCTCGGCCCTGAGTCGCAGCATCAAACAGTTGGAGGAAACTCTGGGAGTCAGCCTTTTCAATCGGGATAACCGTCATGTTGAGTTAACCGCCGAAGGGCGCATCTTCCAGGATTATGCCCGGGATACCTTGAGTCAGTGGGACAGTCTGCGTAATACACTGTTATGTGAAGCTCAGGAGCTACAGGGTGAAATCAGTGTTTATTGCTCAGTGACCGCCAGCTACAGTTTTTTATACGACCTTTTGCGCCAGTTTCGCAGCCATCACCCCAAGATCGGGATCAAGCTGCACACCGGCGATCCCGCAGCAGCGGTCAGCCAGGTACTGAAAGGCGAAGAAGATCTGGCGATTGCCGCACGCCCCGATACCCTGCCACCGGGACTGGCCTTTCGCTCCATCGGCCTTTCTCCACTGGTGTTTATCGCCCCCGTTGACGACCCCCTGATCAACCCTTTACTGGAACCTGAACCGGATCAGGCCGATTGGTCGCAGGTTCCCATGATTCTGTCGGAAAGAGGTCTGGCTAGAGAAAGACTGGATGCCTGGTTTCGTCAGAAAGCCATCAAACCCAACATTTATGCACAGGTCAGTGGCAATGAAGCCATCGTCAGCATGGTCAGTCTGGGTCTGGGGGTGGGCGTTGTGCCCAGAATCGTGCTGGACAACAGCCCCTTGGCCAACCGGGTCAAGATGCTGGCAGTCACTCCGCACCTGGCAGCTTATGATGTCGGGGTTTGTGTGCTGGAAAGAAAACTGCGCAGCCCGCTGATTCAGGCTTTCTGGTCACAGATCCAGACCTAAAAAAACCCTGAACAGCGATCCGGCTGACAGGGTTTTCTAAAGCAGGAACTGAAACCTACAAGCTCAGGACCTTTTCGCCACGAGCAATACCGGAAACGCCTGTACGCACGACTTCCAGAAGAGTGTTGCTGCCCAGGGCATTGATAAAGGCATCCAGCTTGTCCGCATCACCGGCCAACTGAATGGTGTAGATGCTGGGAGTGACATCAATGATCTGCCCACGGAAAATTTCCGTGGTGCGCTTCACTTCTGCCCGCTGAGCACCTACAGCCTTCACCTTGGCCAACATCATTTCCCGCTCGATATGCTGACCTTCGGTGAGATCCACCAGCTTGACCACATCGATCAGCTTGTTGAGCTGCTTGGTGATCTGTTCGATCACCCGGTCATCACCCACGGTGGTTACCGTCAGGCGTGAAAGCGTGGGATCATCGGTTGGAGCCACGTTCAAGGTTTCAATGTTGAAGTTACGCTGGGAGAAAAGACCCACCACCCGCGACAGGGCACCGGCCTCGTTCTCCATCAGAACTGAGATGATGTGTCGCATGATCAAGTCCTCTCCGTTTTAGAAAGCAGCATGTCGCGCATGGAACCCTGAGGCACCTGCATCGGATAAACGTGCTCGCTGGGATCAACATAAACATCCACAAACACCAGCTTGTCTTTCAGGGCAAAGGCCTTTTCCAGGGCCGCATCCAACTCATCAGCCGTATCCACCTTCATGGCGACATGATCATAGGACTCGACCAGCTTCTGGAAGTCCGGCAAAGACTGAACATAAGACTGGGCATGACGGGCCGAATAGTTCAAGTCCTGCCACTGACGAACCATACCCAGTGACTGGTTGTTGAGGTTGATGATCTTCACTGGAATACCATACTGACTGCAGGTCGAAAGCTCCTGCATCATCATCTGGAAACTGCCTTCCCCGGTGATCAGCACCACCTCTTCCTTGGGCTTGTTCAGCTTGACACCCATGGCAGCAGGCAAACCAAAGCCCATGGTGCCCAGGCCGCCGGAAGTGATCCAGTGGTTGGGCTTGTCAAACTTGTAGTACTGGGCCGCAAACATCTGGTGCTGGCCGACATCCGTCACCACATAGGCCTTGCCTTGGGTTGCCTTCCAGACGGCTTCAACCACCTGCTGAGGCTTCATGACTTCACCCTCGGCGGCCTGTTCATACAAGCGACCAGTACGGCTGCTCCGCCAGTCATCAATTTGCTTCCACCAATCACTCAGATCCGGTTGCTCTGCCTTGTTTTCCTTCAGCATACCCAGCATGTCTTCCAGTACACTTTTGGCCGTACCCACAATCGGCACATCCACACGAATGGTTTTGCCGATGGAAGAAGGATCTACATCCACATGCACGATCTTGGCTGTGGGGCAGAATTTCGCCGTATTGTTGGTGGCCCGATCATCAAAACGAGCACCAATACAAACCACCAGATCACTGGCGTGCATTGCCTGATTGGCCTCAAAGCTGCCGTGCATACCCAGCCAGCCCAGTGACTGCTTATCCGTCTGGGGGTAAGCACCGATCCCCATCAGGGAAGTGGTGACCGGGAAATTCAGCTGCTTGGCCAGTTGCTGGAAGAGCTCGGTGCTTTCGCCCAGCACCAGTCCGCCACCGCCGAACAGAATCGGGCGTTTGGCTTTTTGCATCAACTCTACAGCCTTGCGGATCTGGCCGGTATGGCCGCGACCCACAGGGGTGTAAGAGCGCATCTTGACCGTTTTGGGGTAGATGTACTCGTATTTTTCCGTGGGAGCGGTCATATCCTTGGGGATATCCACAACCACTGGGCCGGGGCGACCGGTGGTCGCTATATGAAAAGCTTTTTTCAGCACCAGAGGAATATCCGCCGGATGCTTGATGGAAAAACTGTGTTTAACGATCGGCCGGGTGACACCAATAATATCGGTTTCCTGGAAAGCATCTTCACCGATCAGATGGCTCATCACCTGACCGCACAGAACCACCATGGGAATGGAGTCCATATAGGCCGTGGCAATACCGGTGACCGCATTGGTCGCGCCGGGGCCGGAAGTTACCAGCACCACGCCAGGCTTGCCGGTAGCACGCGCATAGCCATCGGCCATATGGGTGGCAGCCTGTTCGTGACGAACCAATACGTGATGAACTTTGTCCTGGCGGTGAATGGCGTCATAAATATGCAACGCAGCACCGCCGGGATAACCATACATATATTCAACACCCTCATCCGCCAGGAATCGGGTGATCATGTCTGCGCCTGAGAGTAATTCCACTTTCGTGAACCCCCTGAGAAACGATTCGAGTGCGAGAAGCAAGCTGAAGAGCTGCTCCGGTTAAGATCCGGGCGTTCATTGAACACCCGCCCGGATTTGCTGTGCAGTGAACTGACAGCACCTGATGCCTTGCCGTGTCTGGGCAAAAGAGACCCGGTTGGGGTCTGCACTCTAGTCGCATAGGTAGTATGCGAAATGGGGCTTAACCTGACCAGAGGATATACAGGTCGGAAGTCCTTATGCGGCTATCGGGGGGTCGCCCCAAGGTTTCCACGCCCGCTATCAGGAAGGGGCAAGACTCTTATAAAAGGCAGGATTTGTCAAGCAGCCTTCCCTGGCTTTGGCTTGTTTTTCAGAAGAGTTTTCAGGCTTTTGCCGAAAAGACAGTCTTATCTTCTGCGCTCTCGACCAGAATGGTCTGACCCGGCAGGAATTTCCCGGCGAGAATTTCCTGAGCCAGGGGGTTTTCCAGCATGCGCTGTACGGCCCGTTTCAGGGGACGCGCACCATAGATCGGATCATAACCCTGCTCGACCAGCTTGTGCATGAAGTCTTCGGAGAGCTCGAGATTCAGCTCGCGCTCGGCCAGACGCTCACGCAAGCGATCCAGTTGAATCGCAGCAATACCGCGAATCTGATCCTTGCGCAGTTGATGGAAGACCACCACTTCATCAATCCGGTTAATCACTTCGGGGCGGAAGTGAGCACCCACCACTTCCATGACCTGGGCTTTCATGCTCTCGTATTCTTCCGGCCCGCTCATGCGCTGAATCAAGTCCGAGCCCAGGTTGGAGGTCATCACGATCACAGTGTTCTTGAAGTCCACCGTGCGGCCCTGACCATCGGTCAGGCGACCATCTTCCAACACCTGCAACAGGATGTTGAACACATCCGGGTGAGCTTTTTCCACCTCATCCAGCAGCAGTACGGAATAAGGACGACGGCGTACGGCTTCAGTCAGATACCCACCGGATTCATAGCCCACGTAGCCGGGAGGTGCACCGATCAAACGCGCCACGGAATGCTTCTCCATGAATTCACTCATGTCGATGCGCACCATGGCCTCTTCGGTATCAAATAGATAGCGAGCCAGGGATTTGCACAGCTCGGTTTTACCCACCCCGGTCGGACCGAGGAAGAGAAAAGAACCACTGGGACGGTTGGGGTCGGACAGACCTGCGCGTGAACGCCGCACTGCATTGGCCACCGCCACAACGGCTTCATCCTGACCAATCACACTTTCATGCAGGGCTTCTTCCATACGCAGAAGCTTTTCTTTTTCCGATTCCAGCATTTTGCTGACGGGAATACCTGTCCAGCGCGCCACGACTTCAGCAATCTCTTCATCGGTCACCCGGTTGCGCAGCAGCTGGTGTTCAACGGTATCCAGTTGATCCGCCATTTGCATGCTGCGCTCCAGGTCGGGAATAACCCCGTACTGGATTTCCGACATACGACCCAGATCACCCTTGCGGCGAGCTGCTTCCAGATCAATCCGGGCCTGCTCCAACTGCTGTTTCAGTTGCTGGGCACCGTGCAGACTGGATTTTTCGGTTTTCCAGATTTCATCCAGGTCAGCAAACTGGCGACCCAAGTCTTCAATTTGCTCTTCCAAATGTTCCAGGCGCTTCTTGGAACCGGCATCGGTTTCCTTTTTCAGTGCTTCTCTTTCAATTTTCAGTTGAATCAGGCGCCGCTCCAGCTTGTCCATTTCTTCCGGCTTGGAATCAATTTCCATACGGATGCGACTGGCCGCTTCATCCATCAGGTCGATGGCTTTATCCGGCAACTGACGATCAGAAATATAGCGGTTGGACAGCTTGGCTGCGGCAATCACCGCACTGTCGGTGATTTCCACCCCGTGGTGAACTTCATAACGCTCTTTCAGGCCACGCAGGATGGCAATGGCATCTTCTTCAGTCGGCTCCATCACCATGACTTTCTGGAAGCGCCGCTCCAAAGCAGCATCCTTTTCAATGTACTGACGATATTCATCCAGAGTGGTGGCACCGACACAATGCAGTTCGCCACGCGCCAGCGCAGGTTTCAACATATTCCCAGCATCCATGGAGCCTTCGCCTTTACCCGCGCCGACCATGGTGTGCAGCTCATCAATAAACAGAATGACCCGGCCTTCTTCCTTGGACAGCTCTTTGAGGACCCCTTTCAGGCGTTCCTCAAACTCACCACGGAATTTGGCACCGGCGATCAAAGAGCCCATATCCAACGATAGAACCCGCTTGTCTTTCAGGCCTTCGGGGACTTCACCATTGACGATACGCTGGGCCAAGCCCTCGACGATGGCGGTTTTACCCACACCCGGCTCACCAATCAAAACGGGGTTGTTTTTGGTACGACGCTGAAGAACCTGAATGGTGCGGCGAATTTCATCATCGCGACCGATCACCGGATCCAGCTTGCCATCCAGAGCACGGGCCGTCAGATCAATAGTGAATTTCTCCAGCGCCTGACGGCTTTCTTCAGCATTGGGATCTTCCACGGCTTCACCACCCCTGAGCTGCTCAATGGCGGCTTCCAGGCGCTTTTTGTTCAGGCCTGCCTTTTCCAGCGACTTGGCTGTTTCATCACCCAGCTCCAGGGCAGCCAGCAAGACCAGCTCACTGGAAATATACTGGTCGCCACGTTGTTGGGAATCCCTGTCCGCCAGATTCAAAAGCCGGCCCAGAGACTGGGAACCCTGAACATTGCCATCATGCTGACTCATGGTCGGCAGGCTTTCCAGAACCCGGTTGAGTTCATTGCGGATTTTGCCGGGATCACTGCCCGCCTGCTTGATCAGGGGCTTGAGAGAGCTGCCCTGTTGGTCCAACAGAGCCAGCAAAAGGTGGGCGGGGGCAATTTCATTATGGCTTTGACCGACCGCCATGGACTGGGCATCGGCAAAGGCGGTTTGCATTTTACTGGTCAGGCGATCGATACGCATGAAGAAAACCTCTTAGAACAAATCAATGGAATTAACTTCAAGATGGGGTAGAACCAAGAGGGATTCAAGGGCAGTAGACAAAAAAATGACCAATTTTTTTAATTTGGTCACAAGTCAATCTTCCAGCCAGATCACACTGGCCATCCGGCCGGTCTGACCATCCCGACGATAGGAATAAAAACGTTCTCGGTCGGAAAGAGTGCAAAAATTCCCGCCAAAGACCTGCTCAACCCCCAAAGCCTCCAAACGCTGACGTGCCAGACGATAAAGGTCGGCCATGTAGTGTTTGAGGCGAAAAGGGCTGGGCACAAAAGCTGTTGCTGCTTCCGGGTGGCCGTCAAGGAATGCTTGACGCACTTCCGGCCCAACCTCAAAAACCCGTGCCCCTATGGCCGGGCCCAGCCAGACGAGTAGATCTTCAGGGTCACTGTTCAAGGCCGCCACCGTGTTTTCCAGTACTCCAGCAGCCAGACCCCGCCAGCCAGCATGAGCAGCAGCCACCTGGGTGCCCTGGCGATTGCAGAAAAGAACCGGCAGACAATCGGCCGTTAAAACCACACAGGCGTAATCACTGGATTCAGCCACAGCCGCATCGGCCACCGCACCTGGTGAAAACTCGCTTACCACTTGGTTGCCATGCGCCTGTTGCAGCCAGTTCAGAGGCCGGTTACCGGTTTCATGCAACAACTGACGACGACAGATGGCGACCTTTTCCGGGTCATCGCCCACGGAATCTGCCGGGTTGAAATGGGCAAACACGCCTTCACTGGGACCCTGCTCACGTGTGGTCACCCAGGCTCTGACTTTTTCAGGGGCAGGCCATTGTGGATAAAGTAAACTGAGCCGGTCTGTCGCGGGGTTATTCATCGTGCCTCTCGTAGATCTTCATCCAGTAAAGTTAACAGCAACTGCATATCTTCCGGCATAGCGGCCTGCCAACTCAAGGTCTCCCCGCTGAGCGGGTGGATCAAACCCAGGCTGCGGGCATGCAAGGCCTGGCGCGGAAAACTACGCAAGAAGTCTTTCAGCTCTTCACTGGCCCCGGCAGGCAGTTTTAAGCGTCCACCATACAAGGGGTCACCAATCAGGGGATGGCGAAGGTGGGCCAGATGCACGCGAATCTGGTGGGTGCGCCCGGTTTCCAGTTTACAACGCACATGGGTATGCGCCCGGAAACGCTGCACCACCCGGTAGTGGGTGACTGCCGGTTTACCACCGGAGACCACCACAGCCTGACGCTTACGATCCTTGGGATGGCGGCCAATGGGAGCGTCCACCTTGCCGCCACTGGTTAACACCCCCAGAGCCACAGCATCGTATTCCCGGCTCATACTGCGATCCTGCAACTGGGCCACCAGAGCAGTCTGGGCCTGCAGGGTTTTAGCCACCACCATCAGGCCGGAAGTGTCCTTGTCCAGACGGTGTACTATGCCTGCACGCGGTATTTCTTCCAGTTGCGGGCAGTGGTAAAGCACGGCATTCAGCAGAGTACCATCGGCATGACCAGCGGCAGGGTGCACCACCATACCCGCGGGCTTGTTAATCACCAGCAGGGAGTCATCTTCAAAAACAACATCCAGCTCCAGATCCTGGGGACGGTCACTGACTTGCTGTTCCTGCTCGGCTTCCAGCACCAGGCGGTCACCGATCAGAGCCTTGTCCTTGGGTTTGACGGGTTTGCCATTGCGGGTTAACAGACCTTCCTTAAGCCACTGCTGCAGTTTGGCCCGTGAAAAATCAGGGAAAAGCTCAGCGGCAACCAGGTCTAAACGCCTGCCTGCCAGCTCGCCGGTCACTTCGGCTTGTTGCTCAATTAGCTGGGTCATGGAATTACTTGTAAAATTAAAAGTCTGATTCACTCGAATTCAAGTGGTCTTTTCAGTATTCTACCACCCGCAATGAACACTAGCACTGAGCCTCACATATTTCAGGAGTTATGGATACACCATGCCAGCTATTGCCCGATTGAAACCCCTCCTAACCCTGCTGCTGGTGGGCAGCCTCGCTACCCTGCTGCTGACCGGCTGCGCTGGGCGCATAGCGGACGAAGACAAGACCGAGCAACAACTTTATCAGGAAGCTCAGGAGGCTCTGGATAATAACCGCTACACCACCGCCATAGAGCGCTTGCAGGCTCTGGAATCGCGCTTTCCCTTTGGTGAATATGGTGAGCAAGCTCAGTTGGAACTCATTTACGCCAATTATCAGAGCAACCAATATGAAGCCGCCCGTGCTGCTGCTGGCCGTTTTATTCGCCTGAACCCGGATCACCCCCAGGTTGACTATGCCCATTACCTGCGCGGCCTGGCAGCCTGGGAGGGCGGACGACACGCTCTGGAAGGTCTGGAACTCAGCGACATCTCCAAACGCGACCCGGGGGCCACCCGTGAAGCCTATGGTGACTTCCGCCGCCTGATCCTTGACCACCCCGACAGCCAGTATGCCCCCGATGCCGTCCAACGTCTGCGTTATCTGAAAAACCTGCTGGCCGAGCAGGAAGTCTACATCGGTCAATTCTACCTGCGTCGCGGCGCCCCCGTTGCCGCCATCAATCGCGGCAAGGAAGTGGTGGAAGGCTACCGTGACACCCCGGCTGTGCCCGATGCCATTGCCGTCATGATTGAAGGCTACCTGCATCTGGAAGATCAAAAAGAAGCGGATCGTCTCAAACAGCTACTGGTTGAGCTTGATCCCGAACACCCGCAACTGGGTCGCAACCAGCAATTTGTTCAGCTGCATCCCACCAACAAACCTGACAAAACCCTGTTGCAAATTCTGAGTTTTGATTTGTTGAGATTTTAAGTGGTTACAAACCTTGAGCAGCTTGCCCAGCGAGCCGATTATTCGCTGAGAAACACTCTGAAGTGTGATCCTCATGCAACGCAAGATGGAAGGGATCACCAGCCACGGCAAGTCTTCTCAGGGCACTATGTGCCCGTCAAACCCACTCCCCTGGATCAACCCCGGTATCTTGCCCACAGTAAAGACTTTTTTCATGAGCTGGGTTTTGCTGATGACCTGGCCCAAGCGCCCGACTTCATCCGCTTCTTCTCCGGTGATCTGAGCAACCTGCCCGAACCCTTGCTGGATTCAGGTTGGGCCTGTGGCTACGCCCTGTCCATCTATGGCACTGAATACACTCAACAATGCCCCTTTGGTACTGGAAACGGCTATGGCGACGGTCGCGCCATTTCCATTCTGGAAGCGGTCATCCAGGGCCAGCGCTGGGAAATGCAATTGAAAGGAGCCGGACAAACCCCCTACTGCCGTGGCGCTGATGGTCGCGCCGTGTTGCGCTCCAGCGTGCGGGAGTTCCTGGCGCAAGAGCACATGCACGCACTCGGGGTGCCCACCTCCCGCTCGCTCTGCCTCTATGTCTCAGCCACTGAAAAGGTCAAACGCCCCTGGTACTCACAAGGCTCACGCTCCCTGGATCCTGACCAGCTTGTTTGGGAACCCGTCGCCATAACAACCCGTGTCGCGCCCTCTTTCATCCGCGTCGGTCAACTTGAGCTTTTCGCCCGCCGGGCCAGAAGCAACGCACATCCGCATGCCCCGGAAGAACTTGAACTCCTGGTTCTGCACTTGATTGAGCGTGAATATTCTCAGGAAATAGACCCGCAGCTCACCACCGAACAAAAAGTGTTGCAACTGGCGCGCCTGTTTATGGAGCGGCTCACCTCACTGGTAGCCAACTGGATACGGGTAGGTTACTGCCAGGGTAATTTCAACAGTGACAACTGTGCAGCCGGGGGCTTCACACTCGACTATGGCCCCTTCGGGTTTTGTGAAGTCTTTGATCCCTATTACCAACCCTGGACAGGCGGCGGACGTCACTTTTGTTTCTTCAACCAGCCCGCTGCCGCAGAACGTAATTTCAGAAGTTTATGCAGCGCTTTAAGCCCCCTGCTGGCTGAGCAACCGGAATTGCTGCATGAACTCAATGCCCTTCAGGCCCAGTTCACCCCAACCATGCAGCAAGAAATGCAAAAAATGTGGGCGGCCAAACTCGGACTCAACACCTTTGACTACGAACTCTATGACGAGCTGCTGGAACTGATGACGGACACGCCCCTTGATTACACGCTCTTCTTTCGCGAGCTTTCAAAGCTGCCAGACGACATCAGTGCGCTTAAACCCCGTTTTTACACGGACAGGCAACCTGAAACGCAAATTAAGGCAAGGGATCAACGCTGGTCGAAATGGCTGGAGCAATGGAGAAAGCAAGTGGTCACCAGCAACCCTGAGCGCTCACTGGAAGCAATTTCCGAGCAAATGCAAAACACCAATCCCAAATACACCCTCAGGGAAGGACTGCTGGCCTCCGCTTATCAGCAAGCCAGTCAGGGCGATACCCACTTACTGTATGAACTGCAGGATGTGATGACCCAGCCCTACGCCGAACAATCAGCAGCAATCGAAGAAAACTACTACCGGCTTAAGCCACTTGAGCATTTTGGCGTGGGCGGGCTATCGCATTACAGCTGCTCGTCCTGATCGGCTCAACCACACTCTGGGAGCACTCCTATAACAGCATTCAACTCAGTGAAAATCCAAATATCAAACAAATGATAAAAGCCAAAATTCACACCTAATAAAGTTTAATAATGCAAACTTTATCTACCAATTAAATTGGTTCGATCAACAGCAGTTAAAAGTCAAGGCTATTAACCTTCTACTCTGACCCCGCAAATGCAGAGGTAAGTTTTTACCTGAGTTTATCTTTTAACCGGAAATTTCTTGCCGCTTTAATCCTAAAATAACACGCTATAGCATGGCATAGAAATTGCTGCTCCTGAAACATTTACGCATGGCAAGGGAGCGCATTCATGACCAGACCTCACAGGCTACTCATCGACAATGAATCCCACCTAATTCATTTGCAAGGGATTCAAGAAAGAAAGGTATTCCTTGAAGACCAGGACTACAAGCAGTACCTGCTCTGGGTAAATGAGGAAGCACAAGCACACAACTGTATTCTCCATGCTTACCTGCTACTGCCACAGCAAATCTATCTTCTACTAGAGCCCGAGCACGGGAAAAGCCTATCCAGGCTAATGCAGGCGCTCGGCAGACGCTATGTACGCCACCTCAACCAGAAAGAAAAACGCACTGGTACGCTATGGAACGGGCGCTTCAAATCATCCCCTCTGCAAAGAAAACCCTGGATGAAACATGCTATCCATTATCTTGTTTACAAGCCGGTCACTGAAGGCTTGTGCCAAGAGCCAAAACACTACCCCTGGAGCAGCTACAGACAGCACGTCTTTCAGCATCTTGATTACCTGCAAGAACTCAAGAAACCCCCTGGACCTCAAATCAGCTCCCAGATCGAAGTTGCCATCAGTCGCAACAAGCCATTAGGCAATGATGATTTTATTGAACAGGTTTACAAGGGGTCAGAGTAAAGCCAAGTACTGCTTTTTTCAGTTCAGCTAAAACACTAGATTTATAAAAACAGCAACGGAGGACAACCCATGACACTTTCAAGCATTGCACCACTGCAAAACACCCAGCAACCCACTGCACTCAATACAGGTTCTGATAGAGAAAGCAAAAACACCCGACCTTTGCAGTCCGGCCAACAAGGCAATGACGACACAGCCACCTTTTCAGCTAAAGGCAGATACTACGCAGAGCAAAACCAGAAAAGCCAAAGTGCAGAACCAAGATTCACATATTCAAAAGTAGTTGATAAATCGATTTCGTCTAATATGAAGTCAATCGAAGATTACCGCGTCCCTGACTGGTTAAACGATTACTACCCAGAAGCAGCAAAATGGCAGCCAAAAATTGGCAGCTCGATGAATCCTGAAGTCAGGGAAGTACGCCAATCACCAGAATATTCAGAGCTACTGTCTGCCCTCCCAGAAAAATTACGTGAAGCAATGGATATCACAGGAATTGAAGAGTTAAAAACAGTATTCCAAAACCCTGCAAAAAATGAAGACCTGAAAACAACCTTTCAAAAGCTTGTGAACCAAGATGAACGCTTACTTGAAACCATGGGTAAGCTGGGCATACACCAGCCACAAGCTACTGCATAAGCTACTCACCAAAAGAAGAGAATGCCATGACACTTTCAAATATTGCTCCACTGCAAAGTACCCAGCAAACCACTGCACTGAATCCTGCTTCGGGTACTGCGAACAAAGCCAACCAACATTCAGAAACTGCTCGGCAGAGCAATGACGACACAGCCATCTTTTCTGCTCAGGGGCGTCATTATGCGGAGCAAAGCCTGGAAAGCCAGAGTACCGAGCCAAAGCTGACTTACAACAACAAGCAGAACAATGCATCAAAGGCTGATGTAGACAGTTACCGGAAATTAACTGACATAAAATCAAACATTGATATCAAATCCAATAGCTATGGAAAACCCATGCAGGAATGGATGTACCCATTTTTTACAGTGCCTGCACCATTAGATGAAAAGTCTAATGAAGAGTATAAACTAAAAATAAGCCTAGAAAACGAAATACAAGGCGTTAGAGATAAAATAAAGAAACTTCATGATGAAGCAATTGAAAAATATTATGGAAGAAGTGATCACACTCAGGAGGAAAATGAAAAAAAGATTGAAAATTTTATCAAAAGCAAAATTAAAAACGATCTCGAAGCTGTTCAGCTAATGAATAATCTGGGAATTTACATCTAGGCTAAATTCCAAAAATTATACTTTTAGTAACAAGCAATCATCTGTCATCTTTTATGGGGTCAGAGTAAAGCAAAAAAATCCTATTTATAGCTTACCCTTGCATGTACGTTTCTAGTAGTCAGCAACGGAGGACAATCCATGACACTTTCAAGTATTGCACCACTGCAAAACACCCAGCAACCCACTGCACTCAATACAGGTTCTGATAGAGAAAGCAAAAACACCCGACCTTTGCAGTCCGGCCAACAAGGCAATGACGACACAGCCACCTTTTCAGCTAAAGGCAGATACTACGCAGAGCAAAACCTGGAAAGCCATAGCGCAGAACCAAAGTTCACTTACTCAAACACATCAGATAATGACAGCTTAAAAACTAATGGAAAAGTTCCAAAAGAGGTTCTCAATCTCAGGATGCCAGACTGGTACGCAAAGGTTGTAACACCTGAATTTGCAATTCTGGAACCTTCACTTGGCCAAAAGTTTGATCCTGAGCACCAAAGACTAATGGACTCTACCAGACAAGAGAGGAAGGAGCTATCTACAAGCATGCGTGAAAAATTAGGGCAAGCCATGAGTGAGACCGGAGTTGAACAACTATCCGAAATATATTCAAGCAGTGAAAAGAATGAAGAATTGAAGACCGCCTTTTACAAGTTGGTCGATGAAGACGAAAGATCAAAAGAATTATTTGAAACCCTTGGAATTAATATTTAACCATCAGGATAATAAAAATGAAAAAATTATTTTTTCTCACAGCTTTAATCAGTATTACCAGCTACTCTTATGCTGAAAACACAATATTTGATTCATTAAAAGAAAATGCTTCGCTCGTTACCATGACATCTCATGAAATGAGTGACGCCAAAGGTGCAGCATTGATTTCAGGGCAACCTTACCCCAGTGTTACGGCAGGATTAACAACTCACCATATCACTTATCTGGGTTGGGGAAGTTATTCCGATTATCAATCATACAATTATATAGGCAGTGCCTACAGCAATGATGACTACTCTGTCAACTACGAAGGAAACACCTATGCTATTGGGGGTGATGAGTGGATGGCTGATATATATAGTGATCCAAATTCATGGAGTCTTAATAACGCTCAACTCATTGAATATCATTACCAGATACTACACCCTGAAACTCTAGAACCAAGCAACTTTGCCTTCCGCGAATCCGCCTGGAACCGCCCTATCACTACTTTTTCCTGGTAACTCAATCGGTGGCGGCCTCTTGCCGCCACCTGTATAGGGATAATTATGCACAAGGCCGTACTTTCTTTAGCTTTCTTTATCCTGATTTTGATTTGTTCACCGCTCATGGCTGATCGGCTTCACTTGAGCAATGGCGATACTTTTTCCGGTCGCTTGGTTTCCTATCAGGATGAACAGGGTGTTTTTGTATTGGAATCAGGCTCGACCATTCGTATTGATACATCTCAAATCAGCGCCCTGGAAACGGATAAAAGGTATCAAGTCCTGTTCAACTCAGGTGACCGTCTAACGGGGCAATTGCTGATCGACTCACAGGGCCAGACTTCACTTCGCACGTTGAATCAGGAAGTCGCCTTGGAACTTTCTCAAGTGACAAGACTGGTGCGCGACTTTTCTCAAGATAAGCCAACCGAAGAAGCAGACACCTCCATTGGAGAAGAAAGGGCATCACAGCCTCCTCAGGATTTTCTGGCAGATTCTGCGGTTCTACTTGCACCCGGTCGTTTTGAGCTGGAATTGGGGCTTAATTTTAAACAGTCCCGTGAGTCCCATTCACTAATGAATGTTGGTTATTTTGAGCGTTCTTCTTTTAGTGCCCGCATGCTGGAGTGGCAGGCTACAGCCAGTTACGGTCTTGGCGAAAGGTGGGAAGTCTGGCTTAAAGCACCCTTCACCTATGTTCATATCGAACAGGTATCCACCAATAAGTATGTCCGAGATACGGATGAGTGGCGCTTGGCGGATGTGTCTTTGGGCAGTCGCTACCAATGGATTCGTGAATCAGCTGCGACACCAGCGATCAGCTTTAATTTTTCTTTGACAGCTCCCACCGGCCAGAAAAACTATTATGAACCGCAAGATACCTGGCAAGACCCATTGAGTAATGGAAACGGCCATTGGTTCGCCAGTGCAGGCATGGCCGCTGTTCGTACTCTTGATCCTGTCAATCTGTTTGGTGGTTTGACCTATTCACACGGACTGGAAGAAACAATTGATGGCTACGAGGTTAATCCCGGCTGGCAACTCAGCGGTTACTTCGGGCTGGGGTTCGCCTTGAATGAGAAAATTTCACTGGGACAACGCTTTACCTATAGCTACCACTCCAGAATTAAAGCAGATGGGGTGACTGTTTATGGTTCTGACCGTGAGCCTATGTCACTCAGTTTTTCTGCATCCTATCGCTTAAACCCTGATTGGGTGATAACACCGCAAATCACTTTTGGCCTCAATGAAGATGGCGGCACTCCAACGGCTAGTCTGACCGGGCGCAGGAGGTTTTAAATGATGCTTCGTACGCTCGTGATTTTGTGTTTTCTTGTTTTCAGCTTGGTAGGCAACGCGCAGCACCTTGCCGCTGCTTCCTTGCAAAACCTGAAACCCCTGAATCAACTTCAGATGCAGAAGCTTGAGCGCCAAACACTGGATTACTCCTGTGGTGCGGCTGCCCTTTCGATTTTGCTGACGCATTATTTTGAAGATCCCTGGGAAGAAAAAGTGCTGCTTGCTAACCTGCTTTATCGCTTGTCTGATGAAGAACGTATTGAGCGAGTACAAGAAGGTTTTTCCCTGCTGGATCTGAAAAACACTGCTGAGCAGCTGGGTTATTCTGCCGAAGGAGTTTATCTATCCGCTTCCAGCCTGGAAATCTTGCCCGGCCCAATCATTATTCTGCTGCGCAGGGAAAAACTGAATCACTTTGTGGTGCTAAAAGGTGCTGCAGAGGGAAAAGCTTTTTTGGCTGATCCGGTACGAGGCCACCTGCGCTTACCAATCCACCAACTTCTCGAAGAATGGCAAGGAGAAGCCCTGGTACTTGGTCGTGCCAATTTCGGCTTACCTCAGCAACATGCCTTGGCACTTCCCTCCAGCCCTTACCTGGCTCCAGAGCGGGAAACCTTACGCAGCCTTTTACCCCGTTAAGTCACTATAACTCCAGTTTCAAAAAACCGGCCATTTATTGACCAGTGGATAACGTCGATCCTTGCCAAATCCCCGGAAGGTAACCCGAGTACCAGGGGCGGCTTGGTAGCGTTTGTATTCATTGCGATCCACCAGGCCGATCACGCGGCGGATATCCTCTTCAGAAAAGCCCTCAGCCAGCAGGTCGGCAGCGGACTTGTCCAACTCAATATAGCCTTCCAGCAGTTTATCCAGCACTGAATAGGGCGGCAGGGAGTCTTCATCTTTTTGATCGGGGGCCAATTCAGCTGAAGGCGGACGATCAATGATCCGTTGGGGAATCACACGACCCTGCTGGTTGCGCCATTCGGCGAGTTGGAAGACCAGGGTTTTGTAGACATCCTTGATGGCATTGTAGCCGCCGACCATATCGCCGTAGAGGGTGCAGTAGCCCACCGCCACTTCACTCTTGTTGCCAGTGCTCAGCACCATCAGCCCCAGTTTGTTGGACAGGGCCATCAGCAGGGTTCCCCGGCAACGCGCCTGGAGGTTTTCTTCAGTGGTGTCCCTCTGGGTTCCGGCAAAGGTTTGCTCCAGGCTGGTCATAAAGCTGTCAACCATGGGGGCTATGGGATAAACCTGGTAGTCAATATCCAGCAGGCGGGCTTCTTCCTCGGCATCTTCCAGGCTCATGCTGGAGGTATAGTGATAGGGCAGCATCACGCCCGTAACTCTCTCCTTGCCCAATGCATCCACGGCAATGGCGGCTGACAGAGCCGAATCGATACCCCCGGACATACCCAGCACCACGCCCTTGAAGCCACTTTTATTGACGTAATCCTGAAGACCTAAAACCAGCGCAGCATAAAGATAGGGCAGTGCCTCGGGCCAGGTAGCCCGTTCACTGGGCAGGAGATCAACCCCTGCCGAGGTCGTTTCCAGCTCGGTAATCAAACCGGCTTCCTGAAGCGCAGGGGCTGAAGCCAGCAGCTCACCCTGAGAATTGACCGCAAAGGAAGCGCCATCAAACAAGAGCTCATCCTGACCGCCGATCACGTTGCAGTAGATCAAAGGCACTTGCAGAGGTTGCACTCGCTGACGCGCTAGCTCAACCCGCTCCAGATGTTTGCCTTGATGCCAGGGGGAGGCATTGAGGACTAACAGTGTTTCTGCACCCGCTTCAACGCTGGCCTGGGCCGGGCCGGAATGCCAGAGATCTTCGCAGATCAGCAGGCCCAACTTGATGCCCTGAATCTCCACCACCACCGGCTGCTGGCCCGCTGTAAAATAACGCTTTTCATCAAACACCTGATCATTGGGCAAACAAGCTTTGTGGTATTCGGCAATCCACTGCCCCTGATGCAAAACACCGGCCGCATTGAAGACCTGCCCTTCATGGATTATCGGATAGCCAACCACCAGGGTGATGTCCGTCACTTCTGCAGCCAGAAAGTCCAGCTGCTCCTGCACTCTCTGTTGAAGAGCAGGCCGAAAGAGGAGATCTTCCGGGGGGTAGCCGGTCAAGACCATTTCCGGGGTGATCAGCAGGTCAGACTGCTGCTCTCTGGCTTTTTGGGCTGCAGCAATGATTTTTTGGGTATTGCCTGCAAAATCACCGACAATCGGGTTGATTTGTGCCGAATAGATGCGAAGGATTGACAAGCGAAGGCTCCAGATACCATGAAAACTGTTAGAATGGCGCTTATTTTGATAAAAGGGGGGTCAAATAGCAAAGACTTCCCTAAGAAACCACTGATTAACTACTGTGCTTGGTGATGCTGCGTTGAAGTTGACCTCAAATTGCTCATTTACTCTGGGTAAACTCCGCTTTTTCGGTCAATTTCGCCTTGCCTGACCTGCGCTCGTAACGTAAATCAGTGCCTTCTATTAAACGGAGATGTTAGATGAGCCTCTTGATTATTCGTTTGCTGGTTTTTGTTCTGGTGTTCTGGGCCGGTTGGCGTTTGTGGCAGTACTGGCAGGGCTTTCAGAACCAGCGCGTGGAAGAGCAACAAGGCAAAGACGGCCATGAAAGCATGGTGAAATGCGAAGAGTGCGGCCTGCACCTGCCTGCCAGTGAAGCCATTCAATCCGGCAAGCTGCACTTTTGCTGCAGTGAACACCGCGATGCTTATAACACGCCACCGCGGGATGATACAAAAGATTAAGGAAAGCTTTGATTCACGTTATGAGCGCAGGTCAGGCAAGGCGAAATTGACCGAAAAAGCGGAGTTTACCCGGAGTAAATGAGCACTTTGAGGTCAATTTCAACGCAGCATCACCAAGCGCAATAGTTAATCATGGTTTCCCTAGTCTGCTGCCAGCCTCACACTGGGCTGGTAAGGCGTGGCATCAATTTCTGACTCCCGCTTCAGCAACTGATCAGCCATGACCCGGGTTGCAGCCGGAGCCAGAACCAGGCCGTTGCGGAAGTGGCCTGCACTGACCAAAAGATTCCGGTAGCCGGGAACCGCGCCCATGTAGGGAATACCATCCTTACTGCCGGGTCTGAGACCTGCCCAGTGATGCTCCACCTCGCAGTTACGCAGAGCTGGCAAGAGCTGGCAGGCTGTTTCTTTCAGGGAAACCAGGGCATCTTCTGTGGTGTCTTTATCAAAACCCACGTATTCCAGCGTTGAACCCGCCAGGATACGCCCATCCTTGCGAGGAATCAGATAACGCCCATCCATCAAGACCACTCGATTGATCAGGCCCGGTTCCGCCTTGAACACGATCATCTGGCCGCGCACCGGTTTGATGGAGGTTTCCAGACCCGCTTCCTGCAACAAGGGGCCACTCCAGGCACCGGCACAAATAATGGTTTGCTTGGCCGCAAAAACCATTTGCTTGCCCTGAACCCCCAGAACCTCCCCTTCCTCATGGAAAATTCCGGTCACTTCGGTGTTTTCCAGCAAGCGGATATTTTTACGTTTCAACACCGAGGCCCGCAAAGCCTGACCCAGACGCGGGTTACGTACACTGGCCACCTTGGGCATCCAGAGGGCCTGATCAAAACCCGGAGCCACGTCCGGTTCTTTTTCATAAAGAAAGGCTGAATCAACCTGTTCCACATTGCGGCCTTCACGCTCAGCCCAGGCAAGTGCGGCTTCCTGATCCGCCACCCGCAGCATCAACAAGCCGTGAGGGATGAATTCGGGGTCGATCCCGGTTTCTTCCAGCAACTCTTCCGCCAGACGGGGGTAAAAATCCTGGGCATAATTAGCCAAAGCAGTGACTTCCGGCGGATAACGCCAGGGGTAAAGCGGCGAGACAATGCCACCACCGGCCCAACTGGATTCCTGGGCACATTCCCTGCGATCAACCAGAGTGACTTCCGCCCCGGCATCCGCCAGCTCCCGCGCCAGCATCATACCGATCACTCCCCCACCCACTACCAGAAAATCACTCATTCGCCTTTTCCTCTTATTATAAACTGTCGAACAGTCAGGCATACTAACGCCCTGTCACAGCCATGGCAGTCTTTTTATCCACAACTGGAAACAATATGACTCTTGAACAACTGATTGCAGAATTAGAACAAGGCCCGGTGGACTTTCAGCAAGTCATGGAAGTAATCGATCAAAATTATCAGTTCAGCCCCACCCGCTTCACCAACGGCTCACTGGCCAACGAAGCCAACACCAATAACGGCTCCTGCAAGATTTTTGCCTTTGCACTGCATCATCAGCTCGGTGAACAAGCCACTCTGAATGCTTTCGGCGACTTCTACACTCAGGATGTACTGCAAAACTCCGAAGGCAGTGACCACCAGAACATCCGCAACTTCATGAAAACCGGCTGGGCAGGTGTGGAATTTGAAGGACAGGCGCTGACACCTAAACCTTAAACCCTGTCTGCTTCACTCAACCTTCTTCCGCGCAGGCTCCTGCAAGCGAAAGCTGCCGACCAGCAGGCTCGACCAGCCGATCAGGAAAGCCGTGCCGCCCAGTGGGGTTACCCAGGCCAGGGCCGTTTGCCCGGTTATTGCCATCATGTAAAGCGAACCGGAAAACAGGACAATACCCAGAGCCCATGCCCAGGCAGCCAGGCGAAAGGCGGCATTTCTTTCCAAGAGAGTGGCAACCAACCCCAGCAAAGCCAGGGTATGCCACATCTGGTAACGGGTTGCCAATTCAAACCAGCCTTGCGCTTTCTCATCCAGATAGGGTTGAAGGCCATGAGCGGCAAAAGCGCCCAGAGCCACCACCAGAAAACCACTGATACTGACAAACGTCAGCCAGAGTTTTTGCGCCTGAGTCACTGTTTTCTCCTTTAATGATATTCACGATTCATCAACCGACCAAACCTGTTTAGTCTTCTCACTGAGACAAAAGTGCTTTTAATAACGCCGATCTCAGGCTATAAACTACCCTATGGTGGCTAATATTCATGGTAAGGGTGCTGCGCACGGTACGACAATTTTTACACGCCCACCTTATTATTTAAAGACAAGGAGGCTGCACATGGAAATCACTCCCAACTCAACAACGACTCGTCAGTCAAACACATCAACAACCCGGACCGAGCCAGAAAAAAACCAGCAACTATCCCAGGGAGCGACCAGCACCCAGGCAGAGCTGCAACTGAGTTCCACCAGCCAGGCTTTGACTCAGGCTTTTCAACAGGCCGTGGATTGGCTGCAGCAGGAAGCGATTGAACCCTTCCAGGGGCGTAGAAACCAGTTGGCAACGGCCAGCGTAAACATTGATGTGGGGCGCTACAACCTTTACCTGGTCGATCAAAAAGTCAACGAGCTGCAGCAAACGTTTGGCAGCTCAGTTGACGTTAAAGAGATGAAGAATCAATTAACCCAGGCTTCAGGCATCACGACAAATAATCCTCTGAGCTCTGCAAACAGAAAAGATGAACTGCACCAGAATGTAGCTGGCCTTTTACATGAAAAGGATGTGCAGGCGCTGACTGACATCTACATTCACGCCAAGGAAGAAGGTCTGGATACTGATCAGGTCAACCATCTGGCCTTTTATATGGGGCATTATCGCGGAACCCAGCAACACAGTAACTATTCTTACCACCCGCCTGAAAAACCTGTTGATTCCGAAACAGTGGAACAGGCTCAAGCCATATACTCCAGCAATGAAAACCCTGTCACCGAGCTCGACTCAGGGTTTCTGGAAAGCATGCTTAACCCTGACAAGATGCTTAAATCCTTCAGCAAGGTTGTCGATCTGGGTTTTCTTGAGTCAGTTACGGGCGCTGGCAAGGGTGGCGACGTGTTTCCTCCTTCTAATTATCCAGGTACACCAGAGCAAGCCACTACTTCGGACAGTCAAGCCACTACTTCTCTATCCAAAGAGGATCTGAAGGAGCAGTTAACAGCCTGGCTGGATCAGCACTGGGCACAGCAATCCTCACTGACCAGCCAGTTACTTGGCTTGGACCTGGCCGATCAGCAGGATACCTGGGCCCAACTGCGCGGCTTGTTTGCCTGACAGCGACCCTGCTGATATTAATGCAGCAGGGCCGTTTAAATCATGCCTTGTGATAAATCGCACTGCCAGCTTCCCGAAAGCGCTCGGCTTGTTCCTGCATGCCGGCTTCCACTTCAGCCGCGTCTGTGGTTTCAAGGTCAGCAGCGTATTCACGCACTTCCTGGCTGATTTTCATGGAGCAGAATTTCGGGCCGCACATGGAGCAGAAGTGGGCCACCTTGGCGGAATCCTTGGGCAGGGTTTCGTCATGGAATGACCGCGCTGTATCCGGGTCCAGACCCAGGTTGAACTGGTCTTCCCAGCGGAATTCAAAACGTGCCTTGGACAGGGCATTGTCGCGTCGCTGCGCAGCGGGGTGGCCCTTGGCCAGATCCGCAGCATGGGCGGCAATCTTGTAGGTGATGATGCCGGTTTTAACATCATCCTTGTTGGGCAGACCCAAGTGCTCCTTGGGCGTGACATAGCAGAGCATGGCGCAGCCATACCAGCCAATCATCGCCGCACCGATGCCGGAGGTGATGTGATCGTAACCCGGTGCAATATCCGTGGTCAGGGGGCCGAGGGTATAGAAGGGCGCTTCGTCACAGCATTCCAGCTGCTTGTCCATGTTTTCCTTGATCAGGTGCATGGGCACGTGGCCGGGGCCTTCGATCATGCACTGAACATCGTGTTTCCAGGCGATTTTGGTCAGCTCACCCAGGGTTTCCAGTTCCCCGAACTGAGCTTCGTCATTGGCATCAGCCACTGAGCCGGGACGCAGGCCATCACCCAGAGAGAAGGCGACATCATACTGTTTACAGATTTCGCAGATGTCTTCGAAATGGGTGTAGAGGAAATTCTCTTGATGGTGGGCCAGACACCACTTGGCCAGAATGGAGCCACCACGGGAAACAATACCCGTCACTCGCTTGGCGGTCATGGGTACATGGTGCAGGCGCACCCCGGCATGAATGGTGAAATAATCCACACCCTGTTCGGCCTGCTCAATCAGGGTATCCCTGAATATCTCCCAGGTCAGATCTTCGGCTGCGCCGTTAACCTTTTCCAACGCCTGATAAATCGGCACGGTGCCCACCGGAACCGGCGCATTGCGGATAATCCATTCGCGGGTTTCGTGAATATGCTTGCCGGTGGACAGATCCATGATGGTGTCCGAACCCCAGCGAATCCCCCAGGTCATCTTGGCAACTTCTTCTTCAATGGAAGAGCCCAGCGCCGAGTTGCCGATGTTGCCGTTGATCTTGACCAGGAAGTTGCGCCCGATGATCATGGGTTCGCTTTCCGGGTGGTTGATATTGCAGGGAATAATCGCTCGGCCCCGCGCCACTTCTTCGCGCACGAATTCCGGGGTGATTTCTTCGGGAATTTTGGCACCGAAACCCTGACCGGCATGTTGCTGCTGCAGGATGGCCTCCACGGCATCACTGCCTAACTCCAGACGCTTCTGGTTTTCCCGGAGGGCAATGAATTCCATTTCGGGGGTAATGATTCCCTGGCGGGCATAGTGCATCTGGCTGACATTCTTGCCGGGCAGGGCACGACGGGGCTTGCGCTTCAGGTCAAAACGCAGCTGCTCCAGAGTGGGATCATTATAACGGCGACGACCGAATTCACTGGTCGGGCCGTCCAGAAGCTGGGTGTCGCCTCTTTCTTCAATCCAGGCGGTACGCAGGGCAGGCAGACCCTTACGGATATCAATACTGGCTTCGGGGTCGGTATAAATGCCGGAGGTGTCGTACACCAGAATGTCCGGGTTTTGTTCAACACCGAACTGGGCCGGGGTGTCATCCTGGCTGATGGCCCGCATGGGGACGCGGATATCCGGGCGTGAACCCTGAATATAGACTTTGCGGGAATTGGGCAGCGGCTGCACACTGGCAGCATCCACCTGGGCCTTTTCTCTTAAAAACTGGCTGGAAAATTCGGTTTCTGGCTTGTTCATGGCGTGCTCCCACGTTTTATAAAGGTGCGGGAACCGGCAGGGCGGGGAAGAATCTCGATTCCTACGCCGGTACTAACCGGTTCAGGTTCAACGGGTATTATCTCAGCCTTGGCTTTTCAGCCTGGGCACCCCGTCAAGATGTCAGCTGCAGTCTAGCAACACCCCACTCCCAACGAAAGCCAATTTTTTTGTCATGGGAGGTTAAAGTTTTCCAGAGCAACGCCGAAATCACACTCAGGTACTTTTGCAATCCGTCGTTTATCAAGGGTCACTAAACCGCCATGCGTATTGAAAACGCTTTTAATCATTCACTTGAAGCTCAGGAAAGCCTGAACACCTCGCTGAACTCAGCGCAGGGTGCGCAGTTTTCTTTGATGCTGAGCTTGATGATGGCACCGGTTTATTCCCCTGACTTGCCCGGGCTTTATAATACCCTGCCCGCTTATGCACCCCAGCCCATTCATCCGGCGCACATACCCACCAAGTATGATCCTCCGGGGCTGAGCAACTATAATTTTCAGCCACCCAACCACCATGACATCGTGCTGGTGGAAGACACCTACAGCCGCAAGCTGGCCCGTCAGATTCAGGGCGGCATGGGTGAGGCTCTGGCCTATGGCAATCCCGGTCACTTCAGCTGGCTGCGTGCCCTGACCGAGGAATACCCCAAACTCCAGTACGTCACCACCATGAAGCCTGCCCAGGCTCCGGCCCCACGCCAGGTGGCTGCTGCCTATGCAGCCCAGGCCAAGCCGGATACAGAAACTCTGGTCAAAGAACTCGGCAACCTGAAAACTGCAGCCTAATTCACTACTCCCAGTCCTGATAAAAGCTGCCGCATGGTGGCTTCATCTTCGTCGTTGATTTCAGCTTGCCGGGGCAGGAACACACTGAAGCAGCTTCCTTCTCCTGGTTTGGATTCCACCTGAATATTGCCGCCATAACGGCGAATCAGGCTGCGACTGACGGAAAGCCCTAAACCATTACCCCCTTCACGGGTGGTGAAAAAAGGTTCAAATATCCGTGCCTGAACTTGTGGTTCCATCCCTTTGCCTTCATCCCTGACCCTGATTTCCACCCCCGGTTTGCCTGCTGGTGTTTGCCAGGGGTGGGTGGACAGATAAACCTTGCCAGGCTGGTGATCCAGGGCATTACCAGCGTTGATCAGCAGGTTGACCAGCACCTGCTGCAGTTGTTGGCGATTACCCTGTACATGGCCTACTTCCTGATACTCCTGAACCACTTCGACTTCCTGCTTGTCCAGAGCGTGGCGCACCAGTGCCAAAGTGTCCTGAGTCACAGCATTGATATCCAGGGTATGCAGTTGGTCGACCATCTGACCGGGGCGGGTGTATTGTAAAAGATTATTGATGATGGCCCGGATGCGGTAAACCTGTTCAACAACAGTATCGATTTCCTCCTGCACCGGTTCAGCAGCAGTTCCCAGCTCCGCTTGCAACAGATCCATATGCCCCAGAATCACAGCGGCAGGATTGTTGATTTCATGGGCAATACCGGCGGTCAGCTCACCCAGTACGGCCAGTTTTTCCTTGGTGAACAGCTCGGCACGGGTGGCCTTGAGCAGTTCGATATGCTCTTCCAGATCCCCGGTTTTCTGTCTCAGGCTCAGGGTGCGCTCCTCAACCTTTTTTTCCAGCTGCTCTGCGGCAGCCTGGATTTTTTCCTGCCGTGAATCCAGCTCATCCAGCATGGCATCAAACTGGTGGGCCAGGTCGGCCATTTCATCCTGGGTCTGTAATTGCCCGATGCGGGCATCCTGCTTGCCTGCACGAACCGCCATCACGGAATCGTGTATGCGCTTGACCGGAGCAAACAAACGATTGCCGCCCTGCCAGACAAAAAAGGCCGAGATCAGCAGCACTATCAACAAGGCTGCTCCCAGCTCTGCCAGAGTTATCAGATACTGGTGAAAAAAGGGGCCTTCCGAAAAACCGGCATAAAGCACACCGATCAGCTTGCCCTGCAGATCATAGAGGGGTTCGTAGGCACTGATGAACCAGTCATTGACCACAAAGGCCCGATCCAGCCAGACCTCTTCCTGCTGCAGAACCTGATCACTGACTTCCGCTGAGATGCGTGTACCTATTGCCCTTTTTGACGCTGCTCCCGCCCCACTCATCAGACCCGGCACATTGGTGGTGATCCGCACTTCATCCAGAAACAGGGTCACGGTGCCCAGGCCGCCTTCGGGCAGAGCACCGGGACCATAAACCAGCTCACGAATGGTATCGACAAATTCCAGATTGTGGTTGAGCAGAAGGCCGCCATCCAGCAGATAAGTGACTTCGCCCTGAGCATTGGTGATGGGATGCAGACTGCGAACCAGCATGGCCCGGTCTTCCACTTTACGCTGCGTCGGCCTGGCTCTGGGGGTGGCAATAATCTCCACTTTGGCCTGTTCTGCCAAATCCGGGTGCCAGGTTTGCAGTTCCTCGGCAGTAATCACGGAAAGCCCGGTCAGGCTTTGTCCGGCAAGAGCCTGAGAGGTCAAACCAGCCAGACTGGGCTGCTGCTGTGCAACTTGTTTCAGCTCATCAACCGGAAGGAGGCGCAGAAAATCAAAGTCATGATTGCGACGAATGCGGGCCACCAGTTCTTTGAGCCTTTGCTCATCCTGCTGTACCAGATCATCATGCACCTGCCAGGCATTACTAAGCTGAACCAAACGCTCCAGTTGCCTTTCCTGCATGATGTTCAGGCTGCCCTGAGCCACCGACAAATCAGCGGCCACCTTCATATAAAGCTGGCGATCCGTGTAGGTGGACGTCCAGTAGGCAGTCAGCAGAGCCAATACACCCAGAGTGAGCAGTATGGGCAAGAGGGTCAAAGCCAGCAGTTTGCCTTTTACCGACC
The DNA here is from genome assembly GCF_044810985.1 of Marinospirillum sp. GTDB lineage: Bacteria > Pseudomonadota > Gammaproteobacteria > Pseudomonadales > Halomonadaceae > Marinospirillum. The sequence continues at coordinate 2,497,901 of NZ_CP085242.1, read as the reverse complement.
CCCGCCAGGGTGCCGTCATTACTGGGTGCCCTCTGAATGGCTGCTTTCCCTATCCCAGGCGGCCAGCTTGCGATCCAGAGTTTTGCGGGCAATGCCCAACTGCCGTGCAGCCGCTGATTTGTTGCTGTCGCAGGCTTCCAGGACCTTGAGAATATGAGTTTTTTCCACTTCATCCAAAGGCCAGCAGCTGGGATAACCGGCACCTGCCTGAGCGCCAGTTGCCGGACGATCCTCGTTTAAATCCTCCAAAGGCAGGCGGCCCAGCAGAATACAGCGTTCGATAAAGTTCTTCAGTTCCCGGATATTCCCACTCCAGGAATAATGCTCCATGGCTTTCAGATCATCATGGCTGAAAGGGATCGCTTCCAGCCCCAACTCCTGGGAAAGCTTGCGGGAAAAGTAGTGCGCCAGCTGGGGGATGTCCTCACTGCGCTCACGCAGGGGCGGAAGGGTCAGGGTCAACACATTCAAGCGAAAATACAGGTCTTCACGAAAACGACCAGCCTTTACTTCTTCATCCAGCTTGCGGTTGGTGGCGGCCAGAATCCGTACATCCACCTTGACTTCCTGCTCACTGCCCACCGGACGAACGGCTTTTTCTTCCAGAGCGCGCAATAACTTGGCTTGCATGGCCAGGGGCAACTCTCCAATTTCATCCAGAAACAGGGTGCCACCGCTGGCATAGCTGAACAGCCCATCACGGGCTTTATTGGCTCCGGTAAAGGCTCCCCGGGTGTGACCAAAAAGCTCCGCCTCCAGCAGGTCAGGTGCTATGGCTCCACAGTTGACCGGTACATAAGGGCCTTGACGCCCGGACTGCTGATGCAGTGCCCTGGCAACCAGATCCTTGCCGGTGCCGGATTCGCCTTCAATCAGAACGGCTGAAGGTGTCGGAGCCACCCGTTGCAGAACGCCCTCCAGCTGTTGCATGGAAGCACTGTTGCCAATCATGGGGTTGTCCGCCTCCAAAAACTGACGCACCTCACGCTTGAGCAAGAAATTTTCTCTGGCCAACTGGCGACGCTTGAGCACACGCATCACCGCGTTCATCATCTGTTCCAGACGGAAAGGTTTGAGGATAAAATCGGCAGCACCCACGCGCAAAGCCTGAATGGCGGTATCCAGTTCGGCATAAGCGGTCATGAAGATCACATCGGAATGGCGATTGGGGTCCTGCAGCGCTTCATGCCATTCAATGCCCGAACGCCCGGGCAATTTGACATCCAGAATCATCAGGTCAAAGTGACAGCGCTGACGCAAAGCCTCGGCCTGCTCTATACTGCCCGCAGCCTCAACCAGCCCGAAATGTTTGCCCAGGGCCTTTTCCAGAAACTGGCGCATACCCGGCTCGTCGTCCACCACAAGTACAGAGGCGGAGCGGCAAAGATGTAAATCTGGCATGGCAGTCATAATAAAAGAACTCTCTAATGGACGAAATGCACCGGGCAGGCACTAAAGTGTAGCATTTTGACTCAGGAGGAAAGCAAATTTTCCCTTTAAAAGTCACCCATACAGCCGGACACTTTGCTGAACAAGCCGGTGAGTACGGGAGTTTGGACAGAGTCCAGCTTAAACCTGGCACCAACCCTGCTTGTGGGTAACCCAACCACGACAAAAATACCTCATGGAGATATGCAACGTGAATTTTTTGGTTAAGCGTTTTATCCTGTTTTGCCTGCTCGCCATCAGCTTTCCCTTACTAGCTCAGGATGTGGTGCGCCTGGCCACCACCACCAGCACCTATAATTCCGGCTTGCTGGATTATCTGTTGCCGCATTTTGAAGAGCAGCATGCCAATGAGGTTCAGGTGCTTTCCGTGGGAACCGGTCAGGCCCTGCGTCTGGGCCAGGATGGTGATGTTGATCTGGTGCTGACTCATGCTCCAGAAGCGGAGGCAGCCTTTGTGGAGGCAGGCCATGGCATTGAGCCCAAGGGGCTGATGTATAACGACTTCATTCTTCTTGGCCCACCCCAGGATCAGCTCAACCTTTATGAAGCTCGCGGTGTCCTGGATGCTTTCGATCAGATCCGTGCCAGCAACCAGACCTTTATATCCAGAGGCGATGATTCAGGCACCCATAAGAAAGAGTTGGAGCTGTGGAATCGCAGCGGTGGTCTGCCGGAGTTTTCCCGCTATCAGGCCGTGGGCCAGGGCATGGGGCGGACGCTGATAATGACCAGCGAGTTGCAAGGCTATACTCTTGCCGACCGGGGTACCTGGCTGGCTATGCAAGAACAACTGGAGCTGGAAGTTGTTTATGAGGGGGGCATTGATCTGGCCAATCCCTACCAGGTGATTCTGGTTAATCCTGAACGCCATTCTGGAATCAATCATTCCGGTGCCCGCAAACTGCAGGATTGGCTGGTTTCCCCGGAAGCCCAGAAATTGATAGACCGCTTTAGTGTGAATGGCGAACAGCTTTTTTACAGCGATGCCCAATAAACCATGGATTCAATTTCTTCAGCCACCCTGCAGGCTCTGCAGTTGCTCTTGTCCGCAGACCCGGAACTCTGGAGTATCATCTGGCTGTCTTTCCGGGTTTCTTTAACGGCCTTGTTTCTGGCTGTGCCCCTGGCACTCCTGGCTGGCTTTGCTCTGGCCTTCTGGCGTTTTCCGGGTCACTGGCTGCTGGTTACCCTCAACAACACCCTTTTGTCCGTGCCCACGGTGGTCATCGGACTCCTGCTGTTTTTGCTCCTGTCCCGATCCGGTCCCCTGGGTGATTTGCGCCTGCTGTTCAGCCAACCCGCCATGATTCTCGGCCAGTGGCTGATGTGTCTCCCCATTCTGATTGCCATGAGTCATACCGCCTACCAGAGTGTTTCACGCCATGCCTGGGAAACCACCCGCAGCCTGGGTTTATCCCGCTTGCGCAGCCTCTGGCTGATCACTCAGGAAGTTCGCTTTGCGCTGCTGGCCGCCGTGGTGGTGGCCTTTGGCCGCATCATTGCCGAGGTCGGTTGCGCCATGATGGTGGGCGGCAATATTGCCGGTTACACCCGCAGCATTACCACGGCCATTGCCCTGGAAACCTCTCGGGGGGCCTATGTTCAGGGTATTGCCCTGGGGATGGTGCTGCTGGTCTTGGCCCTGGGACTCAACCTGCTGGTGGGGTATTTTCGGGGCAATGCCGTGCAGGGGAGTGCGCATTGATGACAGCCAAAGCCTCTCTGCATTTGCAAGCCCGAAATCTTGAGCTTTGCTTTCAAGGTCAGACTGTTTGGCAGATTCCTGAACTCCAGTGGCTGCAAGGCCAGTGCGTCTGGTTACGAGGCCAGAACGGCAGCGGTAAAACCAGCCTGATGAAGATACTCGGTGGCCTGCAAAAGCCCAGCAAAGGCCAGGTCGAACTGAGCTCCTCCTCCATCCGGCCTTTGCAGGCCTGCTGTTACTTGCACCAGCAACCCTACATGTTCAACACCAGTGTCAAACGCAACCTGGAGCTGGCTGCCCAGGGTAAAAAGCTGGAAGCACAAGCGGGCAAGGAGGCCGTATTGGCAGCCCTGCGCTGGTCACGGCTGGATGCCCAGGCCGAGCAACCCGCCCGCACCCTTTCCGGTGGCGAGCGTCAACGCCTGGCCCTGGCCAGAGCCAAGCTGGTGCAACCGCATTTCTGGTTGCTGGATGAACCCACGGCCAACCTGGATAGCGAAGCGGTGCAAATACTGGCCCAGCTGGTCAGCGATCTGAAACGGCAAGGCAGTGCTTTGTTGATCACCAGCCACCAGGCCAACCCGGTCACCGAACTATGCAACAGCCACTGGTTGCTGAATAATGGTGGTCTTGAAGACGAGCATCAGGAAACCACATGACAACCCAAGCGTTACCTATTACCGGAATCATTCTGGCAGGCGGCGAAGGCCGTCGCATGGGGGGACAGGACAAGGGCTGGGTCAGATATCAAGGCGAGCCTTTGATTCACCACGTCAGCCAGCGACTGCTTCCCCAGGTCAGCGAATTGCTGATTAACGCCAACCGCAACCAGGCCGATTACCAGTCACTGGGCTACCCGGTGATTGCCGATCTGGAAAGTGGCTTTCAGGGCCCCTTGATGGGGATTCTGACGGGACTCAAGGCAGCCAGCCAACCCTGGGTGCTTTTTGCTCCCTGTGATGGGCCTTTTTTGCCGGAGGATCTGGCTGCACGTTTATATCAGGCCGCTCTGGACAGCCAGCAACCCATTGCGGTTGCCAGTGATGGCGAGCGCCTACAACCAGTGGTGGTTCTCATCCGGCGCGATTGTCTGGTGCAACTGGAAGCGGCCATGCAGGCCGGGGAGCGTAAACCGGATCGCTGGTATGCCAGCGTCGGCATGACATCGGTTGTCTTTGCTGCCGAGGGGTTGCGTAATTTCAACAAGCCTGAAGAAATCCCCCTTACATGAATACCTATTCAGAGCAATATACGTCCCTGCACACTTGTGCCATATTAAACAATAACCTCAGAAAAAAATAAGAGATTCTTCCTTTATTGGTTAGTTAATTCCTGAGCATTGGGGAACAGCTCTTGCCCGGTATTCACTATATAAAAAGGAGCAAGTGGCATCATGAACCCGTTTACTCTGCCTGTACTGGGCTTTGCCGCCTGGAGTGGCACCGGCAAAACCACCCTGCTGAGAGCGCTTTTGCCGCGCTTGCGCCAGCGGGGGTTGCGTGTTGGCTGTATCAAACATGCCCACCATGATTTTGATGTCGACACCCCCGGCAAGGACAGCTACGAACTGCGCCATGCCGGTGCCGAACAGATGCTGATTGCCTCCCATAAGCGCTGGGCCCTGATGGTGGAGGATGAACGCCAGGAACCACCAGAGCTGGCTGAACTGCTGCCACAGCTCAATACAGACCTTCTGGACATGGTTTTGATTGAAGGCTTCAAAGCCGAAGCCTTTCCCAAAATTGAGCTGTACCGCGCTGCTGTGGGCAAAACCTGGCGTTTCCGTGAAGACCCGCATATTTTTGCGGTGGCCACCGATGACCCCCAAAGCCTGCCCGCTGACTGCACCCTCCCCTCCCTGGATTTAAACAACCTGACTGAACTGGAAGACTTTGTCTGGAACTTCTGCCAGACACAGAAAAAAATACTGGAGGCCTGGGCATGAGTCTTTCCTGCTTTGATTTTGCCGACCAAAAACCACAACTGACCCTGGAAGAAGCCCAGCAGGCCTTGCTGGAAACGGCCACCCAAATCACACCTGCCATCAAACGGAGTTTGCAGGAGGCCCAGGGGCTTTTTCTGGCTGAAAACATCCAGGCACCGATTCAGGTTCCCCAGAACACCAACTCCGCTATGGATGGTTATGCCCTCAAGGGCAGTGAACTCACTCAACTGAAAAGCTGGCACCTGGCCGGTGAAAGCCTGGCCGGGCGGGGTTTCAACCAGACCCTGCAAGCCGGTGAGTGCATTTACATCACCACCGGTGCACCCCTGCCCGAAGGCGCGGATACCGTGGTCATGATGGAGCAGGCCCGCCGCGAAGACGGCCAGGTGTTTTTCGAGCTGGGTGACAAGCCCCCGAAAATCGGCAGCAATGTCCGCCAGGCCGGTGAAGATATTCAGGAAGGCCAGCTTCTGCTGCATCCAGGCCAATGCCTGGGCAGTACCGAACTGGGTCTGCTGGCCTCGCTGGGGTTTTCTGAAGTGGAAGTCCACCAGCCGTTGCGGGTGGCCATCTTTTCCACCGGGGATGAAGTCACCGCTCCCGGCCTGCCCCTGCCTGCGGCCGGTATCTATGATGCCAACCGCTTCAGTGTTCAGGGCATGCTGCAAGGCCTGGGCTGCCAGGTCACGGATCTGGGTATTCTTCCCGACGACCTGAATGCCATCACCAGCGCCCTGCGCAAGGCCAGCCGGGATCATCAACTGATTCTCACCTCCGGCGGGGTTTCCGTGGGTGATGCCGATTTTGTCAAGCAGGCCCTGGCTGACCTGGGTGAAACCCGCTTCTGGCGACTGGCGATTCGCCCCGGTCGGCCTTTTGCCTTCGGTCATCTTGGCCAGAACCAGCAAGGCAGCACCTGCCTGTTTGCCGGTCTTCCAGGCAACCCGGTTGCGGCCATGGTCACCTTCATGCTACTGGTGCAACCCCTGATCAAAAAGCTTCAGGGTGGCTATCAAAACCTGACCGCGACCTGGACCGCTCAAACCGAAGAGCCCCTGAAAAGCCGCCTGGGCCGTAGTGATTTTCATCGCGGCATCTACCAGGTCAATCCCGAGGGCCAGTTGGAAGTCCACACCACCGGTGCCCAGGGTTCAGGGATTTTAACCTCCATGCACCAGGCCAACTGCCTGATCCGTATTCCCGACCACCAGACAGAAATTCCGGCAGGTGATCCGATCAGCATCTATCCTTTTCACTTGTGGCTAGCTGAATAGAGGCACTTATGAACCAATTGACGCATTTAAATGCACAAGGCGAAGCCCGTATGGTGGATGTCTCCGATAAGAAGATCACCCAGCGCACTGCAGCAGCCTGCGCCAGCGTCACCATGCAAGCCAACACCCTGAACATGATTGTGGAAGGCGGTCACCCCAAGGGGGATGTCCTGGCCACAGCCCGTATTGCCGGGATCATGGCGGCAAAACGTACCTCGGAACTGATTCCTCTCTGCCATCCCCTGATGCTCAGCAAGGTGGAAGTGGAACTGCAACCGGATGCACAACTGCCCGGCATTCGCATTCACGCCACCTGCAAACTGGCCGGGCAGACCGGCGTGGAAATGGAAGCTCTGACCGCAGCCTCGGTGGCCGCCCTGACAGTTTATGACATGTGCAAGGCGGTGGATAAACGCATGGTGATTGGCAACACCTATGTTGAAGAAAAAACCGGTGGCAAGTCCGGCGACTGGACTTATGCAAGCCTGCAAAGCGACACACAGCAACTGGCGGGGTTGCAAATCAACTTCTTTGCCGAGCTGCGCGAACAACTGGGTGTGGATAACCTGAGCCTGGAGCTGGATGACTTTTCCGGCTCAACCCTGGGCGATCTTCTAACCCACCTGAAAAGCCAGAAACAGCAGTGGCACAACCACCTGTCCAGCCCCAACCTGCTGATGGCCGTCAACCAGCAGATGGCCAAACCCAGTCAGACCCTGAAGGAAGGCGATGAGGTTGCTTTCTTCCCACCGGTCACCGGGGGCTAGATATGAATCAGCGCTTTATTCGCGTACAAAGGGAAAGTTTTGATACCGGCAAGGAGGTTCAGCTCCTGGCTGATCAGCGCACCGATATCGGGGCCGTGGTCAGCTTCACCGGCTATGTCCGGGATTTCAATGAAAAACCCGAAGTCACAGCGCTGACTCTGGAACACTACCCCGGCATGACCGAACAGGCTCTGGAACAAATTGCTGTGGAAGCCGAAAAGCGCTGGGAGTTGAAAGGTCTGCGAATCCTTCACCGCATCGGGCGCATGGAACCGGGTGCCCCCATTGTTCTGGTGGTCACGGCTTCCGCCCATCGTCAGGATGCTTTTGATGCCTGCAACTTCATCATGGATTTTCTGAAAACCCGCGCCCCTTTCTGGAAAAAAGAACACACCACCAGCGGCGATTACTGGGTCAGCTCACGCACCAGTGATACCCAGGCCGCTGCACGCTGGGAGAATAATTAAAATGAACACACCGGCCAACCTGCCCCGCCTGGTTGACAACTTCGGGCGCCAGGTCACCTATGTACGTATCTCGGTCACCGATCGCTGTGACTTTCGTTGCGTCTACTGCATGAGCGAGGAAATGACCTTTCTGCCCCGCCAGGAAATTCTCAGCCTGGAAGAGCTGGGGCGTGTTGCCCAGGCTTTCACGGAACTGGGTGTGGAAAAAATTCGTCTGACCGGCGGCGAACCCCTGGTGCGGCGCGACCTTCCCGAACTGGTGGACTTTATCGGCACCCTGGGCTTGAAGGACTTTGCCATGACCACCAATGGCAGCCAGTTGCCGCGTTATGCCGAAACCCTGAAAACCGGTGGCCTCAAACGCCTGAACATCAGCCTGGATTCTCTGGACCCGGACAAATTCCGCCGCATCACCCGCACCGGCGACCTGCAAAAAGTGCTGGAGGGTCTGGATGCGGCTATCGAGGCGGGTTTTGAAGGCATCAAGCTTAATGCCGTGATCATGCACGGTCGCAATCAGGATGAAGTGTTGGATCTGGTGGAACTGGCGCGCAACAAGGGCGTGGACATCAGTTTTATTGAAGAAATGCCATTGGGTGAAGTTTCCGATCATCAACGCGGAGAAACCTACTGCTCCAGTGATGAAGTGCGTGAAATCATCGAAACCCGCTACCCTCTGAGTGTTTGTGACAGTGAAACCGCCGGGCCTTCGCGCTACTTTCGCATGGCCGACAGCCACAGCCGAATTGGCTTCATCTCCCCGCATTCCCACAACTTCTGTGGCGACTGCAACCGTGTACGCGTCACCGTGGAAGGTCGCTTGCTGCTCTGCCTGGGTAATGATCATTCCATTGATCTACGCCCTTACCTGCGCGAGCACCCCACCAACAACGAGCCGTTGAAAGCTGCTATTATTCAGGCGATGGGACTCAAGCCTGAACAACACCATTTCAGCAATGATGGGGAGGTTCAGATCGTAAGATTCATGAATATGACCGGAGGTTAATTGCAGAGGTCATCCGCTCGCCTGAAACTGCCCTGGTGGCTTTGGCTGCTTTCTTTTCTGGCCGGCAGCCTTCTGGGTGCTGCAGCCCTTAGTTATACACCCGAAGGACGCATCAACCTGCTCTGGGTCTGGCTCCTCTGGGCCGGTTTGCCTTTTCTGGGCAGCCTGATCGCCCTTCTGGCTCTGGTTCGCCCCCCGGCACGCCCCTGGGTCACCCGCTTTCAACACTCGCTTTCCAGCTACTGGCAGCCTCAGCCCCACCAGCTCTGGTGGTTGCTCAGCCAGCTTAATGCGCTCTGGGTTGTTTTTGCTCTGGGCCTACTGGTTATCTTTCTGCTTTTATTGCTTTTTTCGGATCTGGCCTTTGGCTGGAGCTCCACCCTTTTGACGGATGGTGAACGCCTGGCCCGCTGGATAGCCACCCTAAGCCTGCCCTGGCAAGCCTTCTGGCCGCAAGCTGTGCCACACCTGGAGTTGATTGAGCAAACCCGGTTTGCGCGGATTGAATCCAGCGACACTTCCTTTGCCCTGGCCAGTCGCTGGTGGCCTTTTCTGATGGCCAGTCTGCTCTTTTACAATCTGCTGCCGCGTTTATTATTGACCGGCCTGTGCCGGTGGCGGGCCTCTTCCTTGCAAGCCAGAAAGCTCAATATCCACAGTACCCAGTCAACGGCTGCGAACCCCGGCACTTCTGCACCTCTTAATCAGGAAGAGACAGCCCAATGGCAGGATGCCCACTGCATTTACTGGCAAACATATCCACCAACAGAACAAGCTGAAACCTGCCTCAGCCTGGGGCTGGGTAACTGGCAGGAAGAAGAAAAGGCCTGGACTGCCTGGCTGGAAAAACCCCCGCAAAAACTGATCTGGAAGGTGACAGCCCGGCAAACACCCCTGGCCGAACTGGCGGACAAAATTCACCACGCCCGCAAGCTGGGTACAAGGCAGGCGCTGCAATTGCAGACGACTTCAACGGATCAGCGTCACCTCGCCAGTTGGCAAGCCTTTGCCCGTAAACATCAACTGGTCTGGCTGGAGCCTGAAGCATGAACAGCTACCCGCATTTCTGTGTGGTCGGTCACCCCAACCAGGGCAAATCTTCGATTGTTTCCACCCTGGTGGAAAATGACAGCGTCCAGATCGGCACCGAATCCGGCACCACCCAGTCAAATGAACGCTTTGAATTCAAGATAAACGAGCAACTGCTGCTGGCCCTCACCGACACCCCCGGCTTTCAGCGCTCCCGCCAGGTATTGGCCTGGCTGCAGCAGGAAGAAGTCAGCCCGGCACAGCGCCCGGATCGAGTCCGAGCCTTTCTGGCAGAACCGGGGCATGCCGAACGTTTTCCTGATGAAGTCCAGCTACTGGAACCCATCATGGCCGGGGCCGGTATTCTCTACATCACCGATGCCGCCAGCGAGCCCACAGCCGCCGATGAAGCGGAAATGGAAATCCTGCGCTGGACTGGACAACCCCGCATGGCGGTTATCAACCCGATCAACCCCGACTCGACCCATGAAAAATGGCAAACCACCCTCAATCAATTTTTCCAATGGGTCCGAACCTTCAATCCCATGACGGCCACCCTACCCGCCCGCCAGGCTCTTTTGCGGGCCATGGCGGAACTCACCAGTGAATGGACTCGACCGTTAACCCAGCTCAGCCAGCAACTGGCAGAAAGAGACCAGCAGCGTCTGGAGGAAGTCAGTCGGGAACTGGCGAACTACTGGTGTGAACAAGTCAATCGCCGCGAGCCGCTTTCCAAGCTCCCGCCGTTACTCAGCGACAGCCCGGAAAATTACCTGCAACAACGTCTGGATAAAGCCGAAACCCAGCTTTTTCACCAACTGGCCAAAGACTGGGGGCACGGGCATACCCAACTGGCACTCAACAGCGCCTGGGATCTGGACAGCGACAACCTGATGAACACTGAAAACTGGTATCTGTGGGGATTGAAGCAAAAGGATCTGCTGCTGGTCAGCGGCGCAGCCGGAGTGGCCGCCGGTTCCCTGATTGATCTGGGTGTGGGTGGCTCTTCTTTTATGCTGGGTGCCATCTCCGGCGGCCTGATCGGCTCCACCAGCGGTTGGTGGGCCAGCAAGCAGCTGCCCGGAAAACGCCTGGGCTGGATTCCTCTGGCAGGCAAAAAAGACTATGTCGGGCCGGTGCGCCACCCCAACTTCCCGCTGGTCGTCATGGCCCGTGCCCTGACCTTCACCCAGCGGCTGTGGCTGCGCCCCCACGCCCAACGCACCCACCTGACACTTCAGGCCCAGGCCAGCGACTGGCCCCGACAACAACAGGTACAGTTGTTGCAATGGGCCAAATCCCTGCAACAAAACAAATGGAAAGCCAGACACCAGCAGCAACTCAGTGAATGGATCAGCGAACAACTAAGGGAAAGGTTAAAAGCAGCCCTGCATGCAGAGCAGAAAAGCAGTTGGAGGAACTAATTTGCTCGTCAACTTGACCCTCTACAGAACTCCACCTAAAGTAAAGATACACCTTTCACCAATCTTTCAAAAAAAACAAAACTCAGGTACTGCCATGAAAAACCAGACCTCCTTCCACTTATTCCTATTTACTGCCTGCTGGTTTTTAGTCATGGCAGAGAATAGTTTTGCTGAAAACTTTTTTACTGCCGAGGACAAAAGAATCTCTGTTGCCATCAACCTAGTCCCGGATGAGATGAATGATGATTCCGACCTGCTGGATAACAGTGATTTGGATGACGAAGCCCATATGCAGCAAATCAACCTGGTCTGGAAATCTGAAGGTGGGCTCTACCCCCCTTTCAACCACAGCTACAAATACTACTCACTCAGACGTATGAAATTCCTTACGGAGTACAGTGAAGATGGTGGGAGCGGTATTTCCGAGTTAAATGTTCTGGCTCTGCTCTATGGCAACCGTTATATGGTCAAGGATGCTTATGAAGGGCTGGGGCTGGGCTGGTATGCAGGCTGGGCGATCGGTTCGGATACCTGGGTGGAAAGAGATTCTTCATGTAGTAGCTGCCCTCCTTATTCAGGCGAAGATGATACCTCCTTCCCGATATTGTCTCTTGAGCTCTTCTATAAATGGCAGCCTATTGAGTTGGCTTATATAGAGCCAGCTTTCACTTTTGGCCTTGACAAAGATACCGAGTCTTTTCATTATTTTCCCAGCGTCAACGTCGGACTCGAGTTTTAGGAAAGCTTCTTTTGCGGTCATCTACATGGCTACCGAACAGTCACTTCTTCAGATGTCAGACACATGGATTTTCACTCACTAAAACGCACCGCTACTCATTGAGTAGCGGTGTGGCTTCAGGTGTTTGTTAAAAACCCTGAGATGGTTTTAGGACTGCATTTTCACGGCAATTTTAGCGACATATTCGCCCTGGTGACGGGCGATACCCAGCTCTCTGTCATCCGGCAGGCGGGAGCCATCCCCACCGGCAATCGTTGAGGCACCATAGGGTGTGCCGCCACCGACCTGGGAAATGTCGAAAAGAGCAGGGTCCGTATAACCGATCGGCACCAAAACCATGCCGTGGTGGGCCAGGGTCGTCCAGGTGGAGGTGATGGTCATTTCCTGGCCGCCGCCAGTGCCTGTGGAAGTAAAAACACTGGCAACTTTGCCCGCCAGCGCGCCCTTGGCCCAAAGACCGCCGGTTTGATCGAGGAAATTGCGCATCTGGCCGGACATATTACCAAAGCGGGTCGGAGTACCGAAGATCACGGCATCATACTCGCCCAGATCTTCCGGTTTGGCGATGGGGGCCACTTGATCCGTTTTCCCGCCGGCAGACTTGAAGGCCTCTTCGGGCATGGTTTCCGGTACACGTTTGATGGCAACCTCAACCCCATCAACACTTCGGGCACCTTCAGCCACCACCTCAGCCAGAGTTTCTATATGGCCATACATGGAATGGTATAAAACAAGGAGTTTGGTCATACACTGCACCTCTTTTGGATTGCTGTTAAGGAAACCTAGTATCACTCTAGTCAAGATGTTGGCTTTATGCTTGCAGAGTTATCCCGCTTTGATTACATCCATATATACTGATATATTAATAAAACTTCACGAGCCAGCGGAGTTTTATCATGCCACCTGACACTGAAAAGCCTTCTTTTATACAGTTGCTGCAGGATAATCGCGGACAGTTGCGCCTGCTTGCTCTGATGACGGGCATCTTCCTGCTGATCTTTTTTCTGCCCGTCGAGCAGGAGCGTGTCAGCAATGCCTTTCTGGAAGGAATACGGCTCACTCACTGGTATGCACGTGAACACGTCATTCTTTGTCTCTTGCCTGCTTTTTTGATTGCCGGTGCACTGGCCACTTATATGAGCGAAGGGGCCGTGATGCGCTACCTGGGGCCGGATGCACCCAAGCCGGTTGCCTTCAGCGTTGCTTCGGTTTCCGGTACGCTGCTGGCCGTTTGCTCCTGTACAGTACTGCCCTTGTTTGGCGGTATTTACAAACGCGGTGCCGGGCTGGGGGCTGCCGTTGCCTTTCTGTATTCCGGGCCAGCCATCAATGTGATGGCGGTGGTCGTTACCGCCAAGGTTCTGGGTGCGGAAATCGGTATTGCCAGAGCTGTGGGTGCGATTGTGTTTGCCCTGGTGATTGGCACCATCATGCATGTCATCTATCGCAAGGAAGAAAGCCAACGCGGTGAAAAAAGCCGTCGGGGGTTTGGGGGTGGCAGCGAGTCTGACAAGCCCATGGACATTATTGCCCTGTTTTTTGCCTTGTTGGTGGGTATTCTGGTGTTTGCCAACTGGGCTGCTGCGGACAGTCCGGCCTGGATGCAGATTTATGCCTGGAAATGGCCAATCACCGGCCTTCTGTCTGCAGCCCTGGCCGTCTTGTTGATCTGGCGCTGGCACTGGCCTGCCAACCAGTTACTGCTACTGGCTGCTGCTATAGCTGTAGCTGCCTGGGCTGTACCTGCAGCTCCTGAATTACCTTTTGTGATCGGTATTGGTGGCTTGATGCTGATTGCTTCCCTGCGGGATGAGGATCGTGACTGGACTGCGCAAAGCTGGGATTTTGCCAAACAAATACTTCCCCTGCTGCTGGCCGGTGTTTTTGTGGCCGGTTTTGCTCTGGGCCGTCCTGGTCAGGAAGGCGTCATACCTTCCCAATGGGTCGCCCAGGCCGTTGGCGATAATTCTTTTCGCTCTACCCTAATCGCCTCTTTTCTAGGTGCGCTGATGTACTTCTCCACCCTGACCGAAGTTCCCATTGTGGAAGCCCTGATGGGATCAGGCATGGGTAAGGGACCCGCTCTGGCCCTGCTTCTGGCCGGTCCGGCTCTGTCTTTACCCAACATGCTGGTGATCCGCACGATACTCGGAACTCAGAAAACTCTGGTTTATTGCGGGCTGGTGGTCGTCATGGCCACCACAAGCGGCTTCATCTACGGTAACTGGGTATAAACCCGTCAAACCAACCAAGGAGAAAAAAACCATGAAATTCACTATTTACGGTAGCGGTTGTGCCAAGTGCAACCAACTGACCGCCAATGTGGAAGAGGCGGCCAAAGCCAAAGGCATTCACTACGAAATTGAAAAAATCACGGACACCAATGCCATCATTGATGCGGGCATTATGCGCACACCGGCTCTGGCTGTGGATGATGAAATTGTGGTTGAAGGCAAGGTTGCCAACCCGAAAGAACTTGAAGGACTTTTGGGATAACTCTACAGTTCAGGGAAGAACCTAAAAGGAGATTCAAACATGCTTAACCACCTGATTGTTGGAGTTGACCTGCCTTTTGATGAGAAGCGTTTTGTTTCCGGCTTCTCGGCCTTGATGCCTTTGCTGGGGGTGGAAAAGCTGACTCTGGCTCATGTAAAAACCCTGGACGAGCCAGCCGCAGAAAAAGCTCAGCAGGAATTAAGGGGGTATGCCCAACTGCTGCAGGAAAAGCTGAATCTCAAACAAGTGAACTTCACGGTTGAGCCTGGCTTGCCCGCCGATCAATTGAATCAGATTGCCAGTAAAAACCGGGCTGATGGTGTGGTGATCCTGTTTAACAACCACTCCAAAACCTACGAATTTTTTCTGGGCAGCGTGGCCCTGAACATAGCCCGAACCACCTATTTTCCCTTGCTTTTGCTGACCGAACAGCCTGAAGAGCCGACCGGAACCCTGATGCTTGCTTCCGATGGTTCCCTGGCAGCCAGTGCCGCTGAGCGGTTCTTTTCCAGGCTGGGAGAGCGGGCCCAGCATTCCGTCATTATTAATGTCCAGACTGACCATGACCGGACTGCACACGAACGGGCCATCCAGGATCTGCAAGCCAAGTACGAAAAAGATGAAAAAGTGGAAGTCATCCGTGCCCAGGGCGATCCCATCAAGGAAATTCTTCAGTCCAGCCGTTACCACGCCATCGATTTGCTGGTTCTCGGCAAGCGGGGCCAGAATCCACTCAAACAACTGATGTTTGGCAGTACTGCAGAAAGGCTTTGTCGCCAACTCAAGCGCCCCGTACTGATTATTCCACCCAACCTCTGATCACTTTCACTTTGTTGACAAGCTCCCCTTTAGGGCGCAGCATATGCGCCCTTACACATATACATGGAGCCACCCAGTGAGCAATTCGACCCAAACCCAGGCTGAACCCTCAACTGAAAGCATGGGCCTTTTTGGCCGCTTTCTTTCTGTCTGGGTGGCTTTGGCGATCATTGCCGGTATTCTGATGGGTCAGTTTGCCCCCGCCATTCCTGAAGCCCTGGCCGCCTATGAATATGCCCAGGTCTCGATTCCGGTTGCGATCCTGATCTGGGGTATGATTTTCCCGATGATGGTTCAGATCGATTTTTCAGCCATCCTGGGCGTTCGCAAACAGCCTAAAGGACTGGTCATCACCACTTCCATCAACTGGTTGATTAAGCCCTTCACCATGTTTGCCATCAGTTGGTTTTTTCTGCTGGTGGTATTTCAGCCCTTGATTCCCGAAGCCCTGGCCTATGAGTATCTGGCCGGAACCATTCTGTTGGGTGCCGCACCCTGCACAGCCATGGTGTTTGTCTGGAGTTACCTGACCCGGGGTGATGCTGCCTATACCCTGGTACAGGTGGCACTAAACGATCTGATCATGCTGTTTGCCTTTGCCCCCATTGTCATGTTGCTGCTGGGTCTTTCCAATATTCCGGTGCCCTGGGACACAGTGGCTCTCTCGGTCTTTTTGTATATTGTCATCCCCCTGACGGCCGGTTATCTGACCCGAATCACCCTGATCCGGCGCAAAGGCCAGGAATGGTTTGATCAAGTGTTAATGCCCAAAATCGGCTCGGTGACGCCCGTGGCACTGATTATCACCCTGGTGCTGCTGTTTGCCTTTCAGGGCGAAGTGATTCTCAACAATCCGCTGCATATTGCCTTGATTGCTGTTCCCCTGGTCATCCAGACGGTACTGATTTTTCTGCTGGCCTACTACTGGGCCAAAAGCTGGTGCGTACCCCACAGGGTGGCTGCGCCCGGTGCCCTGATTGGTGCCAGCAATTTCTTTGAACTGGCTGTAGCAGCTGCCATTGCCCTCTTTGGCCTGCAATCCGGCGCAGCCCTGGCCACTGTGGTAGGTGTGCTTGTGGAAGTGCCACTCATGCTCGCCCTGGTGAAATATGCCAACTCCACCCGTGAGCAATTCCCCGCCTAATACCCCGGCTTCATATTGATGCAAATCAAAGAAGCTCTCGTTTACCTCCAATAAATCTTGCTGAAGTATAGGACGGCTGCGACACTTAGTTATATATACGCTATTTCGCATGTGCGAACTAGCAACCTTAACAACTATAAAAACAGCAAGCAGAACTCCATGAGTAACTCTCCGGCTTATGCACAAGCTTTAACTTTGACCAATCCGGCTGCCGCTGCACTGGGCTGGGTTTCCGGGCGCTGTTTGCAGTCACACCCCTATCGTCAGTCCTGCAATCTTTGTCTGGATGCCTGCCCAACCCAGGCCTTGGCTTTTGATGAAACAGACAATCAGACCGACACCTTCACGACTGGAGAAGCTCGCAGAGATGTTCAGCAAAGCTTGCGCCTGCTTGCCAGTGATCAGTGTCACGGCTGTGCCCAGTGTGTTGCCGCCTGCCCAACCGAAGCATTGCTCAGCAGTGAACATCAGCAGTTAACCGCAGAGCTTCAACAACTGACTCCCGAGCCGGACCGGACACTGAAACTGGCCTGCCATCGCAGTGCCACAGCCTCCCGAAACCTGAAGGTGCACTGCCTGTTCAGCCTGGCCGAAGACCAGTTGATGGTCTGGCAGAACCTGCATCCCAACAACCCTCTGGAGTTGCTGCTTCCCGAAGACTGCGCTCAATGTCAGGCCCAGCCGGATGCCAGTCAGCCTTTATCACCACCGCAATGGATTTCCACCCAGACCCAGACAGCCGGGCGAAATTTTCACACCGCAGCACCACCCAGTCTGAGCCGCCGTCAACTTTTCGCGGGTGCATCCCGAGCCGGAAAACCTGTTTATTCAGCCGAAGACCAGCATCCGGCCCCCAGACGCCTGCACCGCCACTACGCCGCCTCTCAGCGCTTGCCTCAGGCCCCTGCAGTGCGACTGCCATTCATGCATTTGTCCACCCAGACCTGTGATGCCCAGGGTCTGTGCTCAAGACTCTGCCCCAGCCAGGCTTTGACCACTCAGGATGATGGCAGTCTGATTTTTAACCGTCTGCAATGCCTGGCCTGCAATCAGTGTGTTGAGGCCTGCCCGGAGCAGGCTCTCAGTCTGGATTCCACAGCTCCAGACCCGAAGCCACTGATGATCGAACTGCGCGCCGGCCGCATGGCTCGTTGTTTTGATTGCGGTCGTGAATTTGCCCTGCCACCTCAACAGGTGAGCGGGGCACAGCAAGACAGCCCACCCGGCATTTGTCCGGCCTGTCGTAAAGACCAGGCACTGATGCAGGGTGGGTTCGCCAGTCTCTTTGGTTAAGCGGTGCGGCAAAGGCTTTGCCCCCGCAACCAAAGAAGAGAAAGACCTCCAGGGAACCGGCTGCACGGACGTTCTTTACGGAAGAAGCAATAACAATAACCAGCCCTTGATGAGGAGAAGATGGCAATGAAAATCTTTCAGGCCATGATGAGTAGAAGGCGTTTCCTGCAGGCCAGTGGTACCGCAGGTGCAGCAGGTGCTGCCGCTGCCGGTGTCACAGGTTTAACAGGCTTAACGCAAACCAGCGAAGCGCGGGCAGCACGACCCCGCGGTGAAACCACCATCACCAAGAACATCTGCCACCAGTGTCCGGCACGCTGCGGGATTGATGTTTACACCACCGATGGACGGGTGCACGGCATGTACGGCAGCAGTGAGCACCCGATCTCCAACGGCAAACTTTGCCCCAAAGGGCATCTGGGTTCCTATATTCTTTATGACCCGGATCGCTTCAAAGGCCCCATGAAGCGCACCAATCCCAACAAAGGTCGGGATGAAGATCCCGGTTTTGTTCCCATTTCCTGGGATGAAGCGCTGGATACCGTTGCCGCACGTATGAACAAGCTGCGCGACAACAATGAATCCCACCGCTTTGTATCCTTCTACGGTCGCGGCTGGGGTGCATCGGATGCCGGTTTGCAAGGGGCATTCGGCAAACTCTATGGCTCACCCAACTTTTCCATTGGTCACTCTTCAATTTGCGCGGATGGCTCCAAAAAAGCCAAGCAAATGACCGATGGCAACAGCTCTTACAGTGCCTATGATTATGCTAACACCAATTATCTGTTGATCATTGGTGCCAGCTTTCTGGAGTCCTTCCGCCCCTACAACAACAATATGCAGCAGTGGGGTGTCATGCGGGAAAAAAGTCCCCGCACCCGCATCACCTGTGTTGATGTCCGCATGAGTCCGACCATGGCTGCGGCAGACCGTGCCCTCTACATCAAGCCGGGTACCGATGGTGCCTTTGCCCTGGCGCTGGCTAATGTGATCATGACCGAAGGCCTGTGGGACAAAGAGTTTGTCGGTGACTTCCGGGACGAGGGACAAAGCTTCAAGGCAGGCCAGACCATCCCTGAAGGCAGTTTCCAGGAAAACTGGGTTTACGGCCTGACCGATTGGTGGAATCTGGAAGTCAAGGATCGTACGCCGGAATGGGCGGAAGGTGTCACCGGTATAAAAGCCGAAGACATTCGCAAAACAGCCATTGAGTTTGGCTCCACCCGTCCGGGTATCGCCCTTTTTGAGAGGGGCGCAGCTGGTCACACCAACGGCACTTATAATGGTATGGCCATTCACAGCCTGAATGCACTGGTGGGTTCCCTGTTTGCTGAAGGCGGTCTCTTCTATCAAATGGGTCCCGCCTATGGCCCCATGCCGGTCAGCCCCGAAGACTATATGGACGATCATGCCAAACGCATGGATGGACGCTATCCGCGCATCGACATGAAGGGCACGGATCGCTGGCCACTGGTCGGGAACATGATTCAGGAGGTGGCCCAGAACCACCTGAATGCTGACCCTTACACCATGGACACGGCCATGTTCTACCTGACCAACCCCATCTGGTCAGCGCCCAACCCGCAGGTCTGGGAAGAAGCACTCAAGGATGTGTTTGTCATCGACACCTCGCCCTTCCCCGGTGAAACCGCCATGTATGCGGACATTATCCTACCGGATCACACTTATCTGGAACGTCTGCAGGATGCGCCGACCTATCCCTTCCAGGGCTACCCAATGACCCAGCTGCGCACCCCGGCCGTCGACCCTCTGTATGACACCAAGGTTTATGGTGACATCCTGATCGAACTGGGCAAACGCATCAACGGCCCCATGAGTGACTACTATCACGCACTGGAAAGTACGGAAAATGTTCTGCGCCACCTGGCCGAAGGCTTCCGCGCCCAGCCGGGTGATAATGGTGTCAACGACTTCGAATCCTGGAAGGAGAAAGGCGTCTGGTATCGCAAGCCTTACCACTGGAAGCAGATTCGCGGTGAATTCTACGAATGGGAAGGTGAAAGCTACAGCAAGAAAATGACACCTGCGGAAGTGAAGCAGAAACTGCTGAAAACACCGTCCGGCAAATTTGAGCTGCGCTCCCGGCAACTGGATGAACATGCCGACTACATCCAGAAAGAAACAGGCATCAGTGCCGATCGTGCCGGTCTGATTCAGTGGCTCGAACCCCGCTATACCGGCGGCAAGGGTGACCTTCATCTGGTGACTCCGAAGACCCCCATGCATGCTGAAGGTCGGGGTGCCAACCTGCCCCAGGCCATTTGCATTCACCAGCCAGTGGCTGGTGGCAACGACACTGTTTACCTGGAAATCAACCCGGAAACAGCTCGTCAGCGTGGCATTGCCAATGGTGACTGGGTCAAAC
Source organism: Marinospirillum sp. (assembly GCF_044810985.1). Taxonomy (GTDB): domain Bacteria; phylum Pseudomonadota; class Gammaproteobacteria; order Pseudomonadales; family Halomonadaceae; genus Marinospirillum. The sequence goes on along the minus strand of NZ_CP085242.1, from coordinate 2,477,958 downwards.
TGAAATCGGATGTCGGCACCATAGAAGCGGAATGCCGCTATGTTGCTTCACACCGACCCGACACGGTGATCCTCCCGTTTGAATTCGGACACTGGGCACAGGGACGCTGGGCTAAAAACAGAGGCCCCGGCAACTCCAGTGAAATTACCGCCAACGTTTCTGACCCGATTTCAGGGCTTGCCAGTTATTACACCGGCAAAGTTTCCCTGGAACGTGTTTAACCGAATATCTGAGGAGTAACCAAAATGCCTAAATGGGGAATGGTCATCGACCTGGACAAGTGCACCGGCTGCCAAGCCTGTTCCACCGCCTGCTCCATGGAAAACAACACCCTGCCCGGTGAAAGCTGGCAGGATGTCCTTTACTACCACGAAGGAGAATATCCCAGCGGCCAGATGAAATGGCTGCCCAGACCCTGCATGCAGTGTGAAAGCCCTTCCTGTGTGCATGTCTGCCCAACCCGCGCCACCTACAAAGATGAAGAAGCCGGTGGTGTGGTTTTTGTGGACTGGAACAAATGCATCGGCTGCAAATACTGCATGATTGCCTGCCCATACGGCGTGCGCTTTTATGTGGATGAAAAGCCCTTGCTGGAACCGGATCTGCGCGAAATCTTTCCGGGGGATAATGGGCAAATGTGGAGTCCGCCCTATCAGAGTCCTGATGAAGACTGGAGCCGAGGCATTGGTATCCAGCCTCCCGGCGTGGTGTCCAAGTGCACCTTCTGCCACCACAAAACCAGCCAGGCACCTGCTGGCACCGTGAATCTGGATGAAGACGACCCGGCGGTCAAAGAGTATGTGCCGGCCTGTGTACGCACCTGTGCACCCAAGGCCCGCTACTTCGGCGATCTGGACAACCCTGAAAGTCAGGTTAACCAGCTGATTGGTGATAAACACGGCGTGCGTCTGAAAGATCATACCGGTAATAAGCCCCAGGTTTACTACCTGGGTGTCGGTGCTGGTGTGCCCGCTTTCCAGCCTTCGGGTAAAGGGGATAAATCATGAGTGATACCAACATTATGAAAGGCAAGGCGGGCTCCGGCCTGCTGGTGATTTCCGGTGTGGTTTTTCTGGTCTGTCTGATTTTTGCACTGGTGCAAATCAGCAGCCAGGGCCACTCTTCTTTCAACACCTCGTCCACCCTGCCCTGGGGCCAGCCCATTGCCACCTACCTGTACTTCGCTCTGGCGTCTTCAGGTCTGGGGCTTCTGGCCTCCCTGCCTCTGGTGTTTGGGTTCAAGCAATACTACCCCCTTGCCAAACGCTGCATTTACCTGGCCTTTATTGTGCTGGTTTCAGGCATGACGGTACTGGCTCTGGAATTGGGTAATACCTTCCGCATGCTCTGGGCCATTCCGCTGAACTTTCAGGCACAATCCGCCATGTTCTGGATGGGGGTTTTCTATACCCTGGATCTGCTTTTCCTGTTGTGGAAATTCCGCAAAATGGATACTGGTGAATGGGACAGCAAGACCACCAAACAGGTAGGGATCGCCTCTTTTATCCTGGTGTTGCTGGCCAGTGGCAATCTGGCACTGATCTTCGGCATGATGAGCATGCGCCCCTTCTGGTTCGATGCCCTGATGCCGATCTACTTCTACTTGACGGCCATCACCACCGGCCTGGCTGTGATCGTGTTTTTTGCTTATCTGGCTCACGGCTTCAAGCGCGAAAATATGTGCCAGCCCCTGCAAAACCTGATGACCGGTGCCCTGCCCAAGCTGTTTGCAGCCTTGATTGGCGGCACCCTGTTGTTGATTGTGGTCAGAGCCATCACCGGCCTTTACACCAACAACCCCGAAATCAGTCTGGTGTGGTCGGATTACCTGCTTTCATCCGCTATCTACCACTTGGCTTTGTGGGTAGGTCTACTGCTGCCTTTCATCATCCTGCTGAAGAGCAGCCTGCGCAACCAGATGAACATGCAGGTACTGGCCTCCGTTCTGGTCATGCTGGGCCTCTTTGCTGAGCGCTTCTACTTCGTGGTCGGTGGTCAGGTTGTCCCCCTATTCAAGGGAACCTGGGTTCCCGACCTGATTGCCTACACCCCCTCGGCCACCGAGTGGGCACTGACCCTCATGGGTTGGGCGATGATCTTTGTACTCTATGTACTGGGTGAGAAGTTCTTTAACCTCTCCGCGGTACCGGATCACATCAGCAATGATGCGACGCCACAGCAGGCTGCAACAGTCAGCTAGTCGGCAACCACTGGAAGCCTCTGTGCAAACAGGGGCTTCCACCTTGAATATCAGGAGTCTGATTGAATGAACGCTCTACCCCCACAACTTCCTGCCTTGATGCCGCGTGCTGAGTTCTACCTGTGCATGGCACGTGTTTTTCTGGCAGCCCAGGAAGACCTGACTGCGGCCCATCTGAAAGATGAACTCCTGGAGGATCTGAAATCTCTGGCAAAAGACCTGCCGGCCATCACACCCGAACATCTGCAGACATCTCTGAATCAACTCGATAATGAGCTGGGACTGATCAAGGAATACAGTCGCCTGTTTTTGACTCCCCCGGCACCGGCACCCCTTAACCTGGGTTATTATCTGGATGGCGGCGTCATGGGCACCTCCACCCAGGCGATGCAGGTTTACTATCTGCGTTATCAACTGGAAAAAGACCAGGCTTTTCATGATTTGCCCGATCACCTGGCTTTGAATCTGCAGTGGCTGGCCTGGGTGCTGGCGCAACTGCTGGAAGAGGCCGGTGACGAGCCTGCTTTCCAGAACCAGGCCATTCAGGATATGGGCAGCTTCATCAACAACTACACCCTGCCCGGCATTCAGCAACTGGTGAAGAAAGCTCAGGCCGCCACTGAAGAGTATCAGTTGAGTTCAACCTGGCTGGACTTGATTGAAATGACTCGAATCCAGCTGGAAGCTGATTTAACCACCCTTAAAACCCTGCTTCCGATCAACGCTGAATCCTCTGTAAAGCCTGCCCGTGAAGCCCCTGAGCAGAGAGAAGCAGCAGCTGATGCCCGGCCGGATGAAGAGATCCAGTGTCAGGCCTGCGGTATCACTTTCACGGCCGGTGAAGCTCTGGCGGAAATGATCAGCCGTCTGAAAACAGCCGGTGTCGCTCACGAGCATATACTGGTCTGCCCCGATTGTCGGGAAACCGGCATGGACAATGGCAGCATGAAGCCACCGGGCAGTGGAATCAAACACAAGGGCTAGTATGAAAATCTCCAACTCCACTCAGGTCACCGCTGACTATCACTTATTGAATGAAGAAGGCCAGTGTCTGAATCCCGATGCTCAGACCCTGCACTTTCAGCCCGGTAAAAAACAACTGCTGCCTGCGCTGGAAGAACAGCTGCTGGGCTGTGAAGTCGGTGACAGTAAGCGTATCACCCTGGAGCCGGAACAGGCTTTTGGCCCTCACCGCCCGGAGCTGGTTTTTGAAGCCGTAAAAGAGCATCTGCCACCCGGCGACATCCAGCCGGGCATGACCTTTTCACCGGGCGGACAACAGGGTAAATTCACTCTCAGAGTTGTCAAACTGACCGAGCAGGGTGCGCTTCTGGATGGTAATCACCCTCTGGCCGGGCAAACCCTGACCTGGGAAATTGAAGTTCAGAAAGTGGAGCCTGCGGTGATGAACCCCCGAAGCAGCATCGACCACCAGCCTCTGCAATGGAAACCCCTCAATGGCTAAACGTTATCCTTTGCTTTGCGTTCTTGCCCTGCTGCTGTTCTTCAATAGCCCCCTGTTCGCGCAGAACACCAGCCGTGTTGCCGCCGCCGCTGATCTGCAAGTGGCTTTACCTGAAATCCAGAAAGACTTTGAAACCCTGAACCCGGATTTGCGCCTGCAGATCACCTACGGCTCTTCCGGTGTTTTTGCCGGCCAGTTACGCCAGGGCGCACCCTTTGAGCTGTATTTTTCGGCCAATGCCGATTACGTTGCCATCCTGCATGAAGCTGGATTGACCCGTGATGCCGGTACTGATTATGCACGAGGTCGTCTGGCTTTTTATTCGCACCGGAAACTGAATGCAGAAACTGCCGAATCCGCCCTGCGCACCTGGTTGCAAAGCAACGCGGAAAGCAAGATCTCGATTGCCAATCCTCGCCATGCCCCCTACGGAGTTGCTGCGATGGGCTGGCTGGAATATATGGATCTGGATCTGCCGGATTCGCAACTGGTCAAGGGTGAAAATGCGGCCCAGTCCGTGCAGTTTGTACTGGCCGGAGCCGTTTCCGCCGGTATTATTGCCTGGCCCCTGATCCAGCCACGCCAGCTGGAGGGTCAAGCCTGGCTGATTGCCGATGACCAGCACCCACCTTTGCAACAAAGCATGGTGCTGATGAACAACGCCGGGCCCGCTGCTGAAGCCTTTTATACCCACCTGCAAAAGCCGGAAGTGATCGAAAAACTGCAGAGCTTTGGTTTCGGAGCACCGTAAATGGAATGGCAGGCTCTGGAAATCTCCCTGCGCCTGGCGCTTTTCACCAGCCTGCTGTTGCTCCCGGTGGGTATTTTTCTGGGCCGTGCCCTGGCCTGGAAACAACTGCCTGCCGGCAACTGGATTCAAAGCCTGGTTTTTCTGCCACTGGTTTTGCCCCCCACCGTACTGGGCTATTACTTTCTGGTCGCCATTTCCGGTGAAGCCCCTTTCGGCCAGCTCTGGTACAGCCTGTTCGGTCACCAACTGGCGTTCAGCTTTGAAGGCCTGCTGCTGGCCTGTATTCTCGCCAACCTGCCTTTTGCCGTTCAGCCGCTGATGCATGCCTTCGGTAATATCGACCCGGAAATCCGGGATGCTGCCCGCGTTTGTGGTCTCAACCCCTGGCAGGCCTTGATTCGCATTGAACTGCCCCTGGTCTGGCCGGGTCTGCTGGGTGCTTTTCTGCTCACCTTCACCCATACCCTGGGTGAGTTTGGTGTGGTGCTGATGGTCGGTGGCAATCTGGAAGGCGAAACCCGTACCCTGGCTATTGCCATCTATGATCAGGTGCAGGCCTTCAACATGCAGGCCGCCGGACAGATGGCACTGCTCCTGCTGGCTCTGGCCTTCTTCAGTTTGCTGTTGCTGCAATGGCTGGGACAGCTACGCGTGCGCAAACCGGTGAAGAACCATGAATGACTCCAGCCCGGACCTCTGCTTTCAGCTGAAGGCAACCGACCCCATCCCCCTGGAGGTCAAAATCAACTGCCAGCCCGGTGAACTGGTCGCTTTACTGGGGCCTTCAGGCAGCGGCAAAACCACCCTGCTGCGCAGCCTGGCCGGTCTTTACACCCAGGCCAGAGGCCAGATTCATTCAGGAGAACACTGCTGGCTGGACAGCAACAAGGGCATCCTGCTGGCACCGGAAAAACGCAGGCTGGGGATGGTTTTTCAAAGCTATGCGCTCTTTCCGCATTTAACTGCTCTGGATAACCTGCTGATTCCACTGAAAGGCCTATCCAGAAAACAAGCCATCAATCTCGCCAAGGAATGGCTGGAAAGGGTTCATCTCAAGGGCCTGGAAGATCGCAAACCCGCAGAACTTTCCGGGGGACAGCGCCAGAGGGTTGCTCTGGCGCGCGCTCTGATTGCCCGCCCTCGTGCCTTGTTACTGGATGAACCCTTCTCCGCCGTGGATCAGGCCACCCGACAGAAGCTGCGTCGGGAACTGGCCTTGCTGCGTCAGGAAATTGCTGTACCTACCCTGCTGGTCACTCATGACCTGGAAGAAGCCCTGCAGCTGGCAGATCGTATCTGTGTGCTGCATCACGGTCAGGTGCTTCAGGTTGCCAAGCCGGAGTGTCTGATGCAAAGGCCAGCCAGCCCCACTGTCGCACGCCTACTGGGCATGCAAAACCTCTTTGAAGGGCGGGTTCTCAGTAATACAAAAGAAGCTTTACAGCTCGACTGGAGCGGTCTTACCCTCACTTTGCCTTATCAAAAAGGCTTCCAAAAGAATCAACGGGTTACCTGGATGGCTCCACCCCACAGCCTGATCATGCACCGCCCGGATCGACCCGTGGCTGGTGACCGCGAAAACCCCATCAAAGGTCGGATTGAAGAACTCGTCACCCTGGGCCCCCACGCCAGCCTGGCGATCCGCCCGCAACATGCCAGCCAATGGCCACTACGCTTTTACGTGCCCCAGCACTTCGTCCAGCGCCAGCAACTCAAACAAGGCATGAATATCAGCCTCAGCCTGCTGGGGCGCGAACTGCATCTTTTTGCGTGATTTTTTACTCCGGCGCATTTCTTTGCGAGGCACAAGCCGCACAGGGCATCTTTTTATGATAGCTGTGGCTACCCGGGGTGCCTGGGTTGCGATCCAACCAGACCCTGCGACAAGAACAACATAATAGCGACTGAAATTATTTTTTCTATTTATGACTTTTATGCTGACTCACACTCATAAGATAAAGAGATGCAGCCAGTGCCAGAACCGACAGCGCCAAATAGATTGCATCCAGGGGTGTTGAAAAACTGATGTCAACAACAGCCCGGAAAAACTCAATGATTACAGCAAGAATGACAACCCGAACAATCTTGTCCTTCAGCTCATCAAATGTCTGGATATTGAAAGGGTGTCCTGTTCCGCTTGCTTCCGACTCATCTATGGTGGATATAAACAACCTGTATATTCCCGCCCCGAATATCAGCAAAACCACCGCCACCAGGTAGATATCGATGGCGATAATAATATCGGTGACAATAAAATCGTGAACACTCTGCTCCGCATGACCCAGGTAATAACCAACTGTTTTAGAGGCCACCTGGATGATGTCCAAAGTACCCACCACAAACAGCACCAACGAGCCCAGCAAGCTGGCAATCACTGCGATCAGGATCAAAAACCGCGAACTCCACAGGAAGCGCTCAAAAATCAATTCGATTTTTTTCATAAAACCCCATCTCCGCTAAAGCATCAGTGCCGTCAGATTAATACAACCCGGTTGCGGCCACCATGCTTGGCTGCGTACATAGCCTGATCCGCCCGTTTCACAAACGCCTCTGCAGTGTCTCCCGGCCCAAACCTGGCAATACCTGCTGAACAGGTCTGCTTCCGGGGTGTAGATTGGCGCATACGTTCCACCACCTCTTGTGCCTCGTCGCTGCAGGTATCCGGCAATACCACCACAAACTCCTCCCCGCCTATGCGAGCCAGCAGGTCCGAGTCGCGCAAAACAGAACGCCATAAACGCACCAGTTCCTCCAGCAACTCATCACCAGCCGCATGCCCGTAGGTGTCATTGAATCGCTTGAAGTAGTCAAGATCCATAAAGGCCAAAGTCAAGGGTGAGTCCAGACGCTGCGCACGGGATATCTCGCGATCCAGGGCATCTTCCAGATATCGGCGGTTGGCGGCTCCCGTCAAGGGGTCCGTACGTGAAAGCTTTTCCAGCTCATCCGCCTGGCGATGAGTCTCCCGCATCAGTCCGGCCATGCGATGCATGACCAAGAGGAACAATAAAATGGAACCGATGGCGGCTATGCGAACGACATCAACGTCAACACCAGCGGTCAGAAGAATTACGGTCGGGGCCAGCATGGAAGCGGTGCCAAGAACCACAAGGCGTCGACCCGACATTTCCACTTGAGAGACATCACAGTAGGGTTCAACTGAAGCGGAGGGGTGCCAGATCGCAGCAACGATCAAAGCGTAGGCCACCAGCCACAGGCCATCGGTCATTCCACCCGGCTCATACCAGCCTGCAGAATTCCCGTGAGCATAAAGCATGTCAGCGACCAGGTAAGCCAACATGCCCGAGAGCAGGAAAAGATGGGCTGTGATTCTGGCCCGATGCAGGAAAATAAGCCTAAGAATCAATGGCAGCAAAATCAGATCCGCAACCGGATACGCTGCCGAAACCAACAGCTGTATTGCCGAAAGATCAGGGTTATTCAGGTAGGGGTCAATCAATAGTGCCCAGCCTGGAACAGCGGCTGCAACGCCGACAATAAGTGCATCACTCAGGGCTCCGGCATCTCGGCCACTGCGATGACCGAGCTTCCAGAGTGCAACCATGAACAAGGGGTAAACACAAAGGTAGAAAACATCAGCCAATGATGGGAAGGGTTCAAGGCCATGCAGATCCAACCAATACCAGACAGCATGACCACTTGCGGCCAACCCCAGGGCACCGGCAATCAAAACCCACGCGAAAGGACGGACAAGCTGCAGCCGATACTTCACAGCAAGGGCAATAGCAATCGCCGCAAACACACTCGCTGCCACATAAACACTGCTGGCCAGGAGGCCGTACGGAATCACTACATAGAAGAGTGTCAGTAACAGCCCACCCAGAAGCAGCCATTGCCAGGCATTGTCACCGCCAGGCACACCTTCGGGCCCGGCACGGCTATCAGTAGTGTCGCCAGAATCTCCATTGGACTGCTTCATCATCAACCTGTATGCCCGTTTTATTCTTTTTATGCTGCACTCAGCAACTTCAAAGATCAACTGCAAACCAGGCTTTCAGTGACAAACAAGCAAATTATTTACAATTTAACGATGAGTTTACCTTCATTAGCACCGGTAAAGAACAGGTTCAGGCCGGTCATGGCTGACTCCAAGCCTTCCAGAGTGTGAGAGCGGTATTTGATTTTGCCTTGCTGTACGTAGGGAGTCAGTTTTTCCAGCAATTGCGGTGCCTTATGCAGGTGATCCGGCATGGTGAAGCCCTGAATCAGCAGGCGCTTTCTGATGATGTTCATCCAGTTGGGACCGGGGCTGGGTTCACTGGCGGTATAGTCGGCAATCATGCCGCAGACCACAATACGGCCATGCGCATTCATCCGCTTAAAGACGTGGTGTTGTATCGGGCCACCGGTATTTTCAAAATAGACATCAATGCCGTTTGGTGCCAGGGTGTCAAGCTTCGCGCCCAGGTCATCGGTCTTGTAATTCACGGCAGCATCAAAGTCCAGTTCATTAACAATCCAGTCGGCTTTTTCATCACTGCCGACCACACCAATCACCTTCAGGCCATCGGCCTTGCCCAGTTGCCCGACAATCGAACCCACCGATCCAGCTGCTCCTGACACCACCAGGGTTTCACCGGCCTGGGGTTTGCCGATATTGAAAAGACCCTGGGTTGCGGTTAAGCCGGGCAAGGCAAAAACCGACAAGAGCATTTCGGCGGGCAGTGAAGCATCCACCTTGTTAACACCCTGGCCATTGCTAACCGCCATTTCCTGCCAGCCAAACATGCCCATCACCCGGTCTCCCTCGGCAAAATCAGGGTGTTTCGAAGAAACCACCTCACCCAGGCCGGAAGAGCGCATCACGGTTCCAAGCTCTACCGGGGGTACGTAACTCTCGGTATCGGGCGACATCCAGCCGATCATGGCCGGGTCCAGTGACATATGCGTCTGGCGAACCAGAAATTCACCTTCGGCAAGGGTTGGAACCGACTTTTCAACAACCTCGAACAAATCCGGCCCCAGGGAGCCATTAGGGCGCTTGATCAGGTTGATTGCAGTGTAGGTGTTCATCGTTGCTTCTCACTCTGTAGTTGGTTGCGGTATTAGGTGTTTTACTTCTATCCATTATTAGGCAAATAAACTTGATAAAAACCATCAAAATGACCAATATTTATTGTCGAAAGAACAATAATGGGCGGAGAACGACAAAATGGATCAGTTACGGGCAATCCGCTACTTCGTGAAAGTGGCTGAAACCAGCAGTTTTTCCAAGGCAGCTGAACACTTTCGGGTGCCCCCGTCTTCACTGTCACGACGGGTGGCGGATCTTGAGGCGCACCTGGGGGCCACCCTGCTGATCCGTTCCACACGCGTCGTTCGGCTGACTGAAATTGGTCGCCGTTATTACCATGACATCAGCGAAGTACTGGCGCAGCTAAACGCAACGGATGAAACCGTCCGCTTTTACCACACCCAACCCATGGGCCGATTGCGTATCAGCTCAATGGTGGGTTTTGGAAATGCCATACTCCTGCCCTTGATGGAGCGCTTTAATCAGCTATACCCGGACGTACAACTCGACATAACCCTGAGTGACGAACTGAGCGTGCTGGATCGGGATGACGTGGACGTTGCTATTCGCGGTGGCTATGCGCCTGATGCGCGGGTAGTTGCCATCAAACTGATGAACAACGATTTTATCGCGGTAGCTGCGCCCGACTACCTGGCTCGCTATGGAACACCACAGCATCCTGAAGAGCTGCAGCAGCATAAGGGCCTGTATTTTCGTACTCCCCAGGGGCCTATCCAGTGGATTTGTGAACTGGATGGACGCTGGCAGAATGTTTCCGCACCCAGCATCGGCAGTGCCAATATCGGGGAATGGCTGCTGAGCCGGGCAGTGCATGGTGAAGGAATACTCATGTTGCCAGCCTGGGTGCTGAAACCCTACCTGGAGCGTCAAGAACTAGTTCCGCTGGAACTGACACCCCCCTTACAAGTCACCACCCAGCCCGACATGGCTATTTACCTGCTTTACCAGAAAACCCGCTATCAGGTACCCAAAGTGCGGGCTCTGGTTGATTTTCTGGTTGCTGAAGTGGCGGAGTGATGGTGAAACTGGCTTTGCTCAAGAGGCCAAGAGCAATGGGTTTCTGGAACTTATTTTGATTTTTGAGATGGAGGGTTTTCAAAGGCCGGGCTGATCACATCCCGGTAATTGCGGATGCGCTGAACGTAGTGCACAGGCTCATAGCCACGGGCATAGCCGTATCTTGTGCTGGGGTAGTAGCGTTTGTCCGCTTTCAGCGGCAGAACTTCCCGCATGTCCTGCCAGGAATCCGGGTTCTTACCCAGCCTGCGAGCCAGGGCGCGAGCATCCAGCAGGTGACCGCGACCAATATTGTAGCTGGCCAGCGCCAGAAAGGTACGATCCGGCTCGGGAATGGTGTCCGGCAGGCGGCGGTGTCGGTCGGCCAGGTAGCGTGCACCGCCATCAATGGAGGCCACTGGATCAAGCCGGTTGGTAACACCCAGAGATTTGGCGGTATTAAGGGTCAGCATCATGATGCCACGCACGCCTGTTGGCGATACTGCGCGGGGGTTCCAGTGGGATTCCTGATAGGCCAGGGCAGCAAGCAGATCCGCAGGAATACCCGTCGTCTGCTCCGCCTTGATGAATTCTTCTTTGAGCCCTGGCAGGCGATCATGAATGCGACGACTCAGAGCCCTCAAATCGACAAAATCAAAGCCACCGAAATAGTCGTAATAACGGTTCTCCATGCGGCCAATGGATTCGTCACCGGCCACGCTGTTCATCCACTCACGAGCATCTTCAGCCAATTCATTGAAGTCCTCATGCATATACCAACCAAGATTCTGGCCCCTGGTCAGGTTCATGGCCACTTCCAGATGCGGAAAATGGCGACGCATAAGCTGAACAATATTGGAGTCCGCAACGGTGCAGCCCACTTTTTGCTCGGCAACAGCGGACAGAAGGACTTCAGTGGTTCGCTCCGTATCTTCGGTGAAAGTAATATCAGGATGCTCAGCAGCCAGAGTGGTTAGCGTCTCTGCGTAGCTCGATCCTGCGGTGATCACGATCTCGATATCTGCCAACTCATCAGGCTGGCGAGGCAGGGGCCGCGACTCCCGGTGACACACCAACTGCTCGACAACTTCAGTGTGGGCCGGACCTTGTGCAAAACGCTCACCCCGTGAATCCAGATGGGTCAGACCTGCCGCTGCCAGATGAGCACTCCCCGACTCCAGTGCATCCAGAACTTGCTGCGTGGATTCAAGCATGGTCCACTCCACCTGCCAGCCTCGCTCTTTTGCATAATCACTGATCAGAGCCTGCTCTGGGCCAAGGGGGTTTTCATGACGATCAAGATAATAGGTAGTGGAGCCATTGCGGGTGACCACCTTGAGCACACCCGAATCGGAAGGTGGTGCCAGTGATGATGGATCACTGCAACCGGCGACAACTGCCAGGCTCAGGAGCAGCGGTAGGATCAGGGGTATCGGTTTCGTCAAAACAATCTCCATCAATGCCTGCAGCCCCTAAATGGACAGAACAGGTGAAGATTCAATCAACTTTTACGATAGCACTTTATGATTATTTTTGCGGAAATCAGTTGGCAGGAACAAATAGAAGGTTTGGTTATGCTACTGGCTGATCCAGAAAAGCAAAAGGCCCCACACGAATGCGGAGCCTTTATGAAGACACCATACGGGATTGCAATCTCCGCTGTATGGCGGCCACCGAAGTGGACTTAATGCCCGATGCTTTTGCAGAGCGGGAACACTTAAAGATTATGCCATCACAGGTAATCTGTCAATGCAGTGAGGCCTATGCCGTGTAGCATGCATTGCTGTATTTTGAGAAGGTCAGCCCTATCTATAACTCTGACATCGTATACACGTTTACCCACTCCGTCTTTTTTCTCAAACGGAAGAAACAACCTATCAAAAGAGACGGTATAGAGCATATCGGCTTTCACCCAGTGATAAGGGGCGCTGTAGGGTCTCGGCAAAACAGGGTCAACATGTAGCTTGTGATGATATGCTTCTATGGGGTTCGGTGGTGTGGTGCTTAAAGGAATTACTGTGCACAATCTTTGCCGCCGTCTGAGCCGAGGCGATATTACTACTGCTGGACGACGCTTAACCATTTCTGGCGGAACAAAGCCTTTAAAATCACAGATAACGATCGTCCCTTGTTCTGGATGAATTTGGAGAGGCATTGATTTTCCCTTTTCTTTCAGAAAGTTGAGTATCTATAACCATCTGCGATCAGCACCATCATATTAAGGGCAACGACACTCAGTTCACTAACCTACCGGACTCCCTCCCTGGTTTCCCTAACTCAGGTCAATTTCTACCCGAAAACCACCAATCCATCACCCCACTTTCTTCATCCGATCCAGTCTGAGCCTTTGGCGTTGATCAAAAAGCCTGCGGCTTCCAGCCAGTACAGCCAGCAAAGTGCCCAGGCCGGTGCCGAGTACGATGATGAGCATGATGAGGATCTGGTATTTGACGGCAAGGGCGGGTGCAGTGCCTGCGAGTATCTGGCCGGTCATCATGCCGGGCAGGCTGATGATGCCTGCGGCGGCCATGGCGTTGATGCTGGGAATCATCCCGGCGCGCAGGGCTTCACGGCGGACATCTCCAAGGGCGTGTTGCCAGGTTTGCCCCAGCAGCAGGCGGTTTTCAATGGCCTGGCGTTGTTGCCAGGCCATTTCGGTCAGGCGATCCAGGCTCAGAGCCACGCCTGTCATGGTGTTGCCCAGCAGCATGCCCAGCAGGGGAATGGCGTATTGTGGGGTGTACCAGGGTTCGGGGCCGATAATGATAATCAGGGTGAGAAGGGCTACGGAAAAAGATGAAACAAACATCGACAGGGTGCCGATCCCATAGGCCCAGATACCCGTCAGGCGTCTTTTCTGGCGTGCCATGACTTCGCGCCCGGCCAGCAGCAGCATGGTAATGGCCAGCAGACTGACCCAGAGCAGTGAACCCACGGCAAACAGGGCTTCCAGTACCAGGCCGATCAGAGCCAGCTGGATGATGGTGCGCAGCACGCCGGTCAGCAGATTGCGGGTGAGGCCCAGGCGGCTCAAATGGGTCACCAGCGCCAGCAATAACACCAGAGCCACGGCTATGCTGAGTTGCCACCAGGAGAGTTCAATCACTTCCATGAGCAACCTCCTGTAATTGCCCGTCGTGGATCACAAAATGCCGGTCCGCAACCCGGTCGATTTGCCGCTGGTCGTGAGAAACCCAGAGGGTTGGCCAGGCTTGCAGGCGTATATGTTTGAGCAACCAGGCTTCCACTTTATCAGCGGTTCTGGAATCCAGGTTGGCGGTGGGTTCATCAAGCAACAACACCTGGGGTGGCCAGGCCAGAGCACGCAGCAGAGCCAAACGCTGTTTTTCACCGGAAGACAGGCGGCTGACTTGCCAACTCATAGCAGCTTCAGGTAAGTCCAACTCCGGCAGTTCAGCAGCGGAGTAGTCATCAGGGAAGTGTTCATCCACCCGATCAAACCACCACTGGCTTTCGGCAGGCACCATTCTCACCCGCTGTCGCCATTGATGGGCAGGCAGGCTTTGCTGTTCCACATCGCCCAGCCAGACCTGGCCCTGATGGGGGTCGAGATCGGCCAGAGCACGTAAGAAAAGACTTTTCCCCGAACCGGACATCCCGGAAACGCAGGCAATTTCACCGGGCTGCAGGGTCAGGGAGCAGTACTGCAGCAACTGGTTTGACAGGGAATCAAGTATGAACGCTTCCATTTAGGCATCCGCTGAGCAGGATAACAGGAACCCTTGTACCGCACTTTGTGTCCGAGCAAGAGTTCATTCAATTATGAGGCAACCATGAATCATGACAAAGCGCAGTTTGAGCATTTTCCACCCAAGGGCTTTCGTGATCGCTTTGCCTACGGCCTGACCCGGTTTTTACGCTTTTTCGCGGACACTTTTTTTGCCGGTCGTTATGGTCACCGGGCTGTGGTTCTGGAAACAGTTGCCGGGGTTCCCGGCATGGTGGGCGCAACCCTTCAGCATTTGAAAGCACTCAGAAGAATGCAGGATGACCGGAACTGGATTCGAACCTTGATGGATGAGGCCGAGAATGAACGGATGCATCTGATGACCTTCATTCAGATTGCCCAGCCCAACCGCTTCGAAAGGTTTTTGATTCTGATCGTGCAGGGCATTTTCTACAATGCGTTTTTTCTGCTTTACCTGCTCTCACCCAAAACCGCTCACCGTTTTGTCGGCTATCTTGAGGAAGAAGCGGTTTACAGCTACACCGAATATTTGCAGGGGCTGGATGCAGGCCAGTATGAGAATGTGCCTGCACCTCGGATTGCCATCGACTACTGGCAACTGGATGAGGATGCCCGGCTGAGAGAAGTGATTTCAGCGGTTCGTGCTGACGAAGCGAAACACCGAGACGTCAATCACGACTTTGCCAATCAACTCAACCAGTCCACCTAAGCTTTAATCGCCTGATGCATGCACTGCAAGGCTTCCAGCAACTGGGCAGCCGGGCAGCCAAAATTCAGGCGCAGGTAACGATCATCCCCGAAGGCTTCACCGGGCGAAAGGGCCACACCTGCATCCAGGAAGGTCTGGTAGGGGTTGTCCAGTTCCAGTGGGCTGACATCCAGCCAGGCGACAAAAGTAGATTGAGGACGGCAGTAGCCAATCAGTTGCCGTCGGGGGTAGGCCGGGTCCTTGAGCCAGGTTTCCAGTAAATCCAAATTACTGTTCAGATGTTGCTTTAGATCCTGCAGCCAATCATGGCCTTCTTTCCAGGCCGCTTCTGCAGCCAGCAGGCCCAGGTAGTTCATGTCCGGCATCAGGCCGCGCATGGCCTTGCGAAAAGGAACACGCAACTCAGGGTTGGGAATAATCGCCACGGCACAGGAAAGCCCGGCGACATTGAAGGTTTTGCTGGGGGCCATCAGGGTTACGGAATGCTGGGCTGCAGCGTCACTGAGTGCCGGATAAGGCAGGTGTTTTGCTCCTTCTTCCAGCAACAGATCGGCCCAGATTTCATCACTGATGACCAGCAGGTTCTTGTCTTCGGCCAGACGGGCTATTTCTTCCAGTTCCACACGCGAATAAATGCGGCCTGTGGGGTTCTGGGGATTACACAAAAGCAGGGCGCGGGTTTTCGGTTGCAGTTGCATGGCGAGGGTATCCACTTCCAGCGACCATTGCTTCTCACCGGGAACGGGGGCTCTGAGGGGCACATCCTGCACTTGGCGATCCCGCAGTTTGCCCAGTACACGAATGGGCGGGTAAACCGGAGTCTGAATCAGCAGCTGATCCTGCGAATCGGTGAGGGCTTCCACGGCCAGGTTGAAGCCGGGCACCACACCCGGCAGCCAGACCAGCCATTCCGCTTCGGGCTGCCAGCCATATTGCTGCTGACACCAGTCCAGAAAAGCCTCCACCAGCCCCTGAGGCACTTCACCATAGCCCAGAGCACCGCGCTCCACTGCCTGCTGCAGGGCTTTCTGAACGGCAGCAGGTGCAGGCAGATCCATATCCGCCACCCACATGGGGATCACATCCTGATCTTCATAGCGCTGCCATTTCAGACTGGCGGTTCCCTTGCGGTTCAGGGGTGTGGAAAAGTCATTGCTCATTTTCAGACCTTGAATTGTCCCACCAAGCGTTGCAACTGTTCGGACAAATCCGACAGGCTGTTACTGGCTGTTTGTGTATGGCCGGTGGCTTCACTGCTTTCTTCACAGAGGTTGACCAGGTTGACGACGTTCATGTTAATCTCTTCAGCAACGGCCGCCTGCTGTTCGGCTGCAGTGGCGATTTGCTGGTTCATGTCGCGGATACGCTCTACAGCCCTGGCAATGGACTCCAGGGAGTTGCCGGCTTTTTCGGATGCGGCCACAGTGGATTCGGTATCGCGGATACTGGTATCCATGACTTTAACCGCTTCACTGGCACCCTCCTGCAACTCGGTGATCATGCGATGAATCTCCTGAGTGCTTTCCTGGGTGCGACTGGCCAGAGAGCGCACTTCATCGGCAACCACCGCAAAGCCACGACCGGCATCCCCGGCACGTGCAGCTTCAATCGCCGCATTCAATGCCAACAGATTGGTTTGTTCGGCAACACCATTGATAACGTCCAGAACCGTGCCGATGTTTTCCGTATCCTTACTGAGCTTGTGAATGACTTGCGTGGATTTTTGCACCTGTTCTGCCAGACGGCTGATGGCTTGGGTGGCTTCATCAACACTGTCTCTGCCTTCCAGAGCCGCTTCATCCATTTCATTGGCTGCGGTGGCTGCTTCACTGGCGTTGTAGGCCACATCATGGAAGCTGGTGCTCATTTCATTCATGGCCGTAGCCACCTGATCGGTTTCCTGGGTCTGTTGCTGCTGGGTGCTGTGCCCCTGCTCGGAAACACTGGAGAGTTGATCTGCAGCTGCCGCAACCGAGCTGACCGAGGAGCGCACTTCCGTGACCAGCGCCTGAATCTTGCCGATAAAGTGGTTGAAATGACGGGCCACCTCGGCCACTTCATCACGGCCTTTTTCCGGCAGCCTGACCGTCAGGTCGCCCTCGCCTTTGCTGATATTACGCATGGCAGAAGCCGTGGTTTCCAGTGGCAGAATAATCGAGCGGGAAATTGTCCAGCTCAGACCCAACAGCAGGATCAGGACAACGACAGTAATACCGCCCAGCTCTCTCAGACTGTTCATGAACTGGTTGTCGATATCGTCAACATAAACCCCGGTGGCAACCAGCCAGTCCCATTCCGCGTTATAGCGAACATAGGACAGCTTGGGTACCGGCTCGTCATTACCGGGGCGGTTCCAGTAATAGGGCATGATGGACTCACCCGTTTCCAGAGCTTCTTCGGTCAGCATTTTGAAGAAGGGTTTGTCGTTGACGTCCTTGAGACCGGCCAGATTGCGACCACGCAAATCAGGGCTGGGGTGGGCCAGCATGTTCATTTCGGCATCATGCACCCAGACGTAGTCACTGTATTCGCCATAAGTCATGGCACTGATCCTGGCCAGAGCCTCTTCTTTGGCTTCCTCTTCGCTGAACTCGCCTTCTGCAACCCTTTGCTGATAGTCCTCCACCACGCCTTCAGCGACATCAACCAGGTGTTTTATTTCTTGCAGCTTCAGGCTTTCCATTTCACTGTACTGGCGATTCACGGCAACCAGCAGAACAATGACCATGCCCACAATGGCCAGGAGATTGATCATCCATATACGGTGTTGAATACGTAGGTTTCTGAGCATAGGGTCCTCAAAATTCAAGTATCAATAGTTAATTTTCTTGCTACAGGTCACATTTTCGGTTTACGTTAACGTCAACGACAAAAATATGTATGGATTTTCTTGTTGTATTTTGTAACCCTCAATAAAACCAAGAAGGATTGTCATGTTTACCTACATTTTAACACCGGGCTTTACCGACACTGATGCGCTGGGTCATATCAACAACACACGCCTACCCGTTTGGTTTGAGCTGGCCCGCAATGATGTGTTCAGGCTCTTTACGCCCGATCTGGACCCGAAAAAATGGGCACTGATTCTGGCGCGTATTGAACTGGATTTTGTCGGTGAGCTTTTTTATGGCACAGAAGTGGAAATCAGAACCTATATCGACCGGATTGGCAAAAGCTCATTCACGGTCGGCCAGGAAGCCTGGCAAGGCGGTACGCTTGGAGCCAAGGGTCAGGCCATACTGGTGCATTACAGCTTTACCGAAAAGGCATCCCAGCCCCTTGAAGGTGAGCTCAGAAAATCGCTGGAAGCTCACCTGCGCCCGGAATAACTGCTTAGAAATGAATCTTTATACCCAGGTGAGGGCGAAACAGGATGTCATCGCTCTTGCCTGTCACCGGATGATCCACACCATAAACCGCACTGACTGCAGCACTGGCGACCATCCAGCGGCTGAGTGGTAATTCATAACCCAGTCGCAGATCAGCCCCCAGGTCTGAACTGGCCTGATCGCCATCCCAGTAGGCTGCACCCAGTTGGAAGAAGGTGCCGCTCAGGTACTTCTGGTTATAACGCTTGAAGCCTGCCTCAAAAACCCGGTAGTCATCACCCGTGGCCGCTCCCAGCACCAGACCGGAACGACGCCCGAGAGAGAGCTGATAAGACAGGTTGAGCTGACCATCATCAACTGATTTATCCAGTTGCCGAACGGCGTCATAGCCAAAAGCATGGCTGGTCGCGGCAGAGGTCTGAGCAACAACACCCAGACTCAGCACCAGGCCGAACATCAAGGCAACAAGAAAACGACTGGACATGAACAACTCCCACGTTGAAAACTCAAAAAAAGAAAGAGAAAACTTCTGATCAACGTCATGAGCGCAGGTCAGGCAAGGCAAAATTGATCGAAATAGCGGAGTTTACAGGCAGGTAAATGAGCATTTTGAGAGCAATTTTAACGCCGCATCACCAAGCGCAATAGTTAATCATAGTTTTCTAAGGTGGGCATCTTAAAATAAAACCCACCCCCTGCCTACTCCTAGCTGGCTGACAAGCGTTTAAAGCTGTGGCGCAACCAGGCTGTCAGCTGTTTTTTGCCCGTCAAACCACGATTACTGACCACTTGCTGCACCGACCAGTCCTGCAACAGCAGGCCCACCCAGGCTGTCAGTTCGTCTTTCTCCTCGGCAGAGACAGGTTGGTCCAGGCGTTGCAGCAACCAGCGGGTCAAGGCCGTCAGGGTGATGGCCCAGGGTCTGTGACCTTCGGCAAAAGCTTTCAGTTCCCGCCGGTCAGCAGCATTCAGGAAGTGGTCTGATGGCTGCCCCCCTTGCAATAGCTCTACAACCAGCTCAGCAGGCAGGCTTTTTAAAGGCCGCCTTAGTTGCTCCGGCAGGGTTTCCACAAAGCGTGCCGCCAGATCCTGTTCCAACCTTTGACCGGCTGAAGTCAGGCCCTGCAGGATTTGCAGAGTGTGTTCGCCACTGGCCTGATCACGGGTGATCCCCAAGCGCACCGGCTTGAAACCCGCTTGCAGCCAGAAGGGCAAGAGTTCAGGCGTGGCCCCAAAACTGCTGCCCAGAAGATCAGGCCGGGGAGTTACCTTCATCCGGGCCTGCTCTTGTATCCAGGTCAATAGCTGTGTACCCAGCCCCTGTCTCTGTAGGGAGGGATGCACGAGGATGCGCTGAATGCGCCAACTTCGCAATTGGGCCGCCTGCGGCTGACCGCCATGAAAAGTCAGCGACTGCGCCAGCAGGTGCCCCTGGGGGCGGCGACGCCCATAAAAAACCTCTTCGGCCAGATCGGCATCCATTCCGCCTTCTTCCTGTATCCAGGCCAGGGCAACAGGAAACTCGCCTGAAAACATTCCAGCCAGGCGCACCCCCGGTGCATCCAGCAGCTGTCGCAGATCATCCGGGGTGGTTCGATAATGCGCCAGCACCAGTAGACCAAAAACCTGACGCAGCAGGGCTTCATTGACCGATAGTTCACTCCGATCCAGCCACTGGATGTTCATTTTTTCCACTTCAGCGGGCGGGTCAGGTACCTCCGTATCCAGGAGCAGTAAACGGTTGATCAGAGCTTCCAGGGGATCACCTTCGGCCCAGCGAATGGGTTCCTTCAGGACAAGCTCTTGCCAACCCGGCGCAACCTGATCCAGATGCCGGGTGAACCTGAGCGCAAACCCCCGGCCATTGCCTTCATAACCCTGCTGGGTGGTGGCAAAAACACTGGCAGGATAGGCTTCCAGGAGTTGCGCCAGAACAGGAACCGGCAAGGCCGCTGCTTCATCGACCAGCAGCAAATCAGCCGATGGTCTTTCCTGCAAGAGAGCATCCGGGGCCATGAATGGCAGCGGTGCATCCAGTTGTTGATCAAACTGTTGAAAAAGAGTCTGGCAGGCCAAGGAGGTGGGCGCTGTCACCAGGAGTTTCTGGTGTGGCTGCTGTTTCAGCCAGGCCGCAGCCGCCAGACCCAGAGCGGAACTTTTGCCCCGCCCGCGATGAGCCGTCACGACACAAGGCTGTTTCTGAGGCTGCTGCCAGACCTTCAACAGGAAATCCACCAGTTGCTGCTGATCCAGAGTTTTCGCACCCCACTGCAAGGTTTTCGAAGTGGGTTTCTGGCCTGATTCAAACGGATCAAGGGCAGGAAAACAAGGCTGGGAGTCACCTTCACGCCAGGTTGCAATAGCTTCATTTTCCAGCACCTTTTGACAACGATCCAGAAAGTGCCGATTCAGCTCTTCGGGTTGCCAGGGCCAGGCAGCCAAGCGGCGATAATCCCGATCGGGACAAGCAGGCCAGTCCTTGGGAGTCAAAAGAAGCAATAAACCCCCGGCCTGGACAACACCTGCCAGGGCACCCAGAGCATCCGGACTGAAACCGGTAAAAGCATCCATCACCAGGCAGGGCTGTTCACTGCCCAACTCCTTACGGCTGCTTGCGGCAGGCAAAAGCCTGAAACCGGGTGGCAAGCCCCAAGCATGCAGAGGCAAAGCCTGCTGACTTCCGGTCACCCACCAACCCTGCTGCCACTGGGCCTGCTGAATGCACTGAACGGCTTGCAGCCTGCACCAATCAACAGAGCCTTGAAGCCAAAGCACCTGACGATGGTGCTGGCATTCCAGCCTTTGCAAGAAATTTTTTAGGTTTAGGCTC
Source organism: Marinospirillum sp. (assembly GCF_044810985.1). Classification (GTDB taxonomy): domain Bacteria; phylum Pseudomonadota; class Gammaproteobacteria; order Pseudomonadales; family Halomonadaceae; genus Marinospirillum. Next base: position 2,456,913 of record NZ_CP085242.1, on the reverse strand, counting down.
TTGAAATTGATTTTAAAAACCCTCAGATTGATATTGCAGCAACAATTCTAGGCGACGTTCTTGTCCGCCATTTTTTCATAGCCTACCCAGGCTCGAAACATTTTATACATAAAACACAACACTGAACGCCTATTTCAGCCAGGTCGATGACCCGTGTCTGTCTTTTGCGCTCAGCCCACTTATTTTTTTGGAGATTTTTGAATAACGACACAACCCAGGAGGTAGCAACTATGGATATGCAAGTTAAAGACCTTTACCCATCTCGCACCGGTGGCGAAGCCCGTTGGCTTCCCCGTATTGATCCTGTTGTCTGGGGTGATGATAAACAGCCATCCGAGTCCCCTGCCCTGAATCAGGAACAACTGAACGACTTCGATGAAAACGGCTTTCTTATTCTGGACGGGGCTGCCGAGGATCTGGTTGCTCCCATCCAGGAAGAATTGAAGGCCATGAAAGAGCGCCTTAAAGGCCGCGAAGAAATGGTCATTGAGCCAGACAGCGAAGAACTACGCTCCATCTTTCAGCCACACTTCTTCAGCGACTACATCCAGAAGGTGGCCCGTGACCCCAGAATGCTGAATATCGCCCGCCAACTGCTGGGTGATGATGTTTACCTTCACCAGTCCAGGGTCAACGTCAAGCCGGGCATGAAAGGCCGCTCCTTTCCCTGGCACTCAGACTTTGAAACCTGGCACGTGGAAGATGGTATGCCCCAGATGCGTGCCGTCACCGGCTGGATCATGCTGACTGAAAACGACCCTTTCAATGGGCCGCTTTTCCTAATCCCCGGCTCCCACAAACACTACCTGTCCTGTGCGGGCACCACGCCTGAAGACAACTACAAACAGTCCCTGCGCAAACAGGAAGCCGGCACGCCCAATGTTGAAAGCCTGGACTGGCTGATCAAGGAAGGCGGCGGCCTGGCCGGTGCCTTTGGCAAGCCTGGCACGATTGTTTTCCATGAATGCAACATCATGCACGGCTCACCAGACAACCTGGCCAGCTACCCGCGCACCAATCTCTTCTTTGTTTACAACAGCGTGAAAAATGTCTGCAAGGCACCTTTCAGTGGTCAAAAACCCCGGCCTTCTTTCCTGGCCAGCCGGGATACCACACCCCTGAAGCCTTTGGACAAACCACTGGGCTAACAAACTTCCAATCATGCCCACAAAAAAGACCGCTGAATCGAGGGAGTGGATTCAGCGGCCAAAACAGGCATCGGAGAACAACAAGCGTGTGAGAATCAGTCCTGGTTTAACTCCTCCAGCCTGGCAAACAACTCCAGAGCTTCGGGGTTGGCCAGGGCATCCTGGTTTTTCACCGGCCTGCCGTGGATGATTTCCCGCACGGCCAGCTCGACTATCTTGCCGGACAGGGTGCGGGGGATGTCCGCAACCTGGATGATCTTGGCGGGCACATGTCGGGGTGTGGTTTCCGCCCGAATGGTTTCCCGAATGCGTTTTTTCAATTCCTCCGTGAGTTCCTTGCCTTCTTTCAGGCGCACAAAGAGCACCACGCGCACATCATCTTTCCAATCCTGGCCAACGCACAGGGCTTCCAGCACTTCTTCGACTTTTTCCACCTGGCGGTAGATCTCCGCGGTACCAATGCGCACACCACCGGGATTCAGCACGGCATCCGAGCGGCCATGAATTATCAAACCGTCTTCGGGGGTGATTTCGGCATAGTCACCATGCGCCCAGACGTTATCAAAGCGATCAAAATAGGCCGCGTGGTAACGCTTCCCGCCTTCATCCTTCCAGAAGCCAATGGGCATGGAGGGGAAGGGTTGTACGCAGACCAACTCGCCTTTTTCACCCACCACGGGCTGGCCCTGATCGTTATAGACCTGAACATCCATGCCCAGGCCCCGGCATTGCAGCTGACCGCGATAGACAGGGCGAATCGGGCAGCCCAGGGCAAAGCAGGAGAGGATGTCGGTGCCACCGGAAATCGAAGCCAGCAGCAGGTCTTTCTTGATGTCCCGGTAGACATAATCAAAGGATTCATGGGAAAGCGGCGAGCCGGTGGACAGGATGGCTCTGAGTCTGGATAAATCGTGACTTTCACCCGGCTTGAGTCCGGCTTTTTCACAGGCGGCGATGTACTTGGCACTGGCACCAAAAACCGTCACACCTTCACGCTCGGCCATATCCCAGAGGGCCTTGGGTTCGGGAGCAAAAGGGGAGCCATCAAAGAGCACCAGGGAAGCCCCTACGGCCAGCCCCGAAACCAGCCAGTTCCACATCATCCAGCCGCAGGTGGTGTAGTAGAAGAGGGTGTCTTTATCCGTTAAGTCAGTATGCAGCTGGTGTTCTTTCAGGTGCTGCAACAAGGTGCCGCCTGCAGAATGAACAATGCACTTGGGCACGCCGGTGGTGCCCGAGGAGTACATGATGTAGAGGGGATGATCAAAAGGCAGTTCGGCAAAGTCGATTTCCCTGGCATCGGGAATGCGAAAATCATCCCAGAGAACCGCTTTGCTGATGGTACTGATGTCCGGGTGAGCCTCCAAAAAAGGAAAAACAACGACCTGTTGAAGATCCGGCAAAGCCTCGGCGATCTCGGCAACCTGGGCGCGACTGTCCAGACGCTTGCCATTGTAAAGATAACCATCGGTTGCAAAGAGCACCTTGGGCTCAATTTGCCCGAAACGATCCAGTACGCCATTAAAACCAAAATCCGGCGAGCAGGAGGACCAGATGGCGCCCAGACTGGCAGCCGCCAGCATGGCAATCAGGGCGTAGTGGCAGTTGGGCACAAAACCGGCGACACGATCGCCCGGGCCGACGCCCATTTTTTCCAGGGCCAGAGCAATCTGGGCGACTTGATCATAAAGTTCAGCATGGGTCAGGGAGGTGCGCTGACCGTCTTCACGCAGGGAAACCACCGCCTGACGATCATCACGAAAGCGCAACAGATTCTCGGCAAAATTCAATCGGGCTTCAGGAAACCAGCGGGCACCGGGCATCTGCTCGGGGTTTTCCAGAACCTGGCTGCCCTGATCGGAAGCCACCAGCCCGGAAAACTCCCAGACCAGCTCCCAGAACTCCTGGTTGTTTTCGATACTCCAGGCATAGAGGTCGGCGTAGTTGCTGATTTGTGTCTGGTAGCGTTGGTTCACCAGTGCCATGAAAGCATTGAGCTGACTGGCTTGTATGGATGAGGTTCCAGGAACCCACAAGGGCTGTTGCATGCTTCTCTCCTTTAAATCTGTGTCTTGTTTGTCATAGCTGAAAGCGTGCCAACCCCTCATTCAGGTGGTCAGCTTTTTCATGAAGTTCTTGGGTGAAGGTTAAAAGCTTCTCAACACGGGATTGCTGTTGCGTGACCAAACCGGCAACCTGCTCCATATCCGCTGCCATGCCCCCCGTGGTATCGGCCACTTCGGTTACCGAGTTCTTCACTTCGTTCATGCGTTGAGAAGAATCACTGCTGGCTTTTTGAATGCTGACCACCGCTTCCAGGGCTTCCCGCCCATGGCTGCGACCGGCGCTGACTTGCTCACGCGCCTGCTCAACAGAAGTGATGGTGCTTTGGGTATCTTTTTGAATCCCGCCGATCCGAGCATCAATATCCTGAGTCGCATCGGCTGTCTGTTCAGCCAGGGTGCGGATTTCATCAGCAACAACAGCAAAACCCCGCCCGGCATCACCCACACGGGCCGCTTCTATGGCTGCATTCAAAGCCAGCAGGTTGGTTTGTTCGGCAATACCGTTGATCAATTCCAGAACACCACCTATCTCCTCGGAATGACGCCCCAAGTGACCCACCTGCTCATCAATTTCCTGCATCTTGGCGGTAATGCTTTCCAGAACTTCAATCGCCTGCTGGATCACTTCACCCCCCTGATTGGCAGCCTGGTCGGTATGTCCGGCGGCAGCCTCAACATCACGCGCCGCTTCGGCCATCTGATCCGTTGTGGCATTGATTTCTTCCATCGAGGAAGCCAGCAGGTCACTGCGCCCCTGAAGTTGACGCCCGGCATCGCCCAGCCCGGAAATCTGTTCCTCCATGGCCGTGGCCATAGTGAGCAGTTGCTGATTGCTGGTGTTCAAATCACTGACCAGGCCGGCCAGGGCTTCCACCGTGCGATTGACACCGCTGGCCAACTGGTCGAATTCATCCCGACCACGGCCCGAGTCCAGGCGTTCACGCAGGTCACCCGCAGCCACTTTCTGCAGGAATTCCAGCAACTCGGCACTGCGACGGGTCAGGCGACGGGTGAGAAAAATCACTACGGCAGCCAATACAACGGTGATAGCCAGACCAGTGATCAACATCAGATGTTGTTGGTTCGATGCCTGGGCTTCGGCAGTCTGCTCGGCAGCTTGCAACTGGGAACCCGCTGTTTCACGCGCCTGCCGGTTGATCCCCTCAAGCAGTTGTTCGCGCTGGTTCATCAGATCTTCACTTTGCTGACGCAACTCCAAACGCTGGGCAATCAGTTGCTGACTGGAAACATCATAAGCCTGGATGGGCTCTGCAAAATCCTCATAAAAACCGATTCGCTCCAGATGCGCGACAAAAACTTCAATACCTTCACGCCAGGCCTGAATCGTGGCTTCACTGGGGCCAATAAAGAAATCCTTTTCCAGGTTGCGAACATCAGCAAAACGCGAGACCAATGCCGACAACCCAAACAGCTCTTCATTAAGATCCTCGGCTGCCCGGTTCAAGTCACCCTGAGCACCCAGGTTTGAGTCGAGACCAAAAGCAACTTGAGCAGCCAGGGTTTGGTCAAGCATCTCAAAAAAGGTTTCACTGAGCTGATAAAGCTCGGGGTTGTGCTCACCCAGCACAGTTTCGAGGCTTCCCGGCAACTCCTGCAAACGCTCTTGAAAGGCTGTTCGTTCGGTTTCAGCCAAATTTTCCCGCCACAGTTCCAATTGCAGGATTTCTGCTTCCAGCGTCAGCATATCCAGCCCACGATTGGCTGTTGCAGCCACATCTGAAAAGGCCCGCTTTTGCTGATTCAAGCCGTAGAGGCCGGTACTGACCAGTGTGATCAGTCCCGCAATCAGCAGGATCAAAAGCCCCCAGAGGGACTGTTTGAAAGTGAGGTTCAACAGCATAGATCACCTGTTTTTTGTTATTTTTGGGCACAGGAGTCCCTGGCTTGCCAGGGTCGCAACCCCGGCTGGCCAAACCTGAAATACTTGGGAATACTTTGGGGATTACTGGCAGGTATACCCGCCATCGATGACCACGGCCTGCCCGGTTATACCGCGGCCACGACCGCTGGCCAGGAAGAGGCAGTAATCAGCAATTTCACGCGGCTCCAGTAAGCGTCTTTGCGGAACCAGAGGGTAAATCACCTCTTCCAGAACCTTTTCCAGAGGAACCCCGCGAGTCTGAGCCAGGTCATTGAGCTGTCCTCGCACCATTTCAGTGTCCACATAACCCGGGCAAAGAGCATTGACAGTGATTCCATGCTCAGCCCCTTCCAGAGCGGCCACCTTGGTCAAACCGATCACTCCATGCTTGGCCGAGTTGTATCCGGCCTTGCCGGAAAACCCGACCAGGCCGTTGATGGAGGCCAGATTGATAATCCGCCCCCCCTGTTGTTTTTTCATGACCGGGAAAACCTGTTTGATGGTCAGAAAGGGGGCAACCAGCATAATATCCAGCAGCTGCCGGAATTTTTCAGAAGGAAACTCCTCCAGGGGTGCAACATGCTGCAGACCGGCATTATTGATGAGCACATCCAGGCCCCCAAACTGATCCACCACCTGTTTGATCGCTGTTTGCAAAGCCTCTTCGTGAGTGACGTCGCAGGTTAATCCGATTCGATCCCAGGCCTGACCACCCAAGCGATCCAAAGCCTGATCCAGCGCCACCTGATCCAGATCCAGAATGGCAACCTGGGCACCTTCTTCCAGAAAAGCCCGCGCCACCTCGAAACCGATTCCCTTGGCTGCTCCAGTAATGAGTACACGTTTGCCTGACATATAAGACCTCTTGATACTTGGTTTTTTTACAATAACCCTGGCAGCCACAGCACGAGAGCGGGGAAAACAATGCACAGGATCAGCCCGACCAGTTGCAACAAGACATAGGGAATGATGGATTTGTAAATCGTGGTGATTTCCACTTGTCCCTGGGTAATGCCTTTCAAATAAAAGAGGGCATAACCAAAAGGTGGCGTTAAAAAGCTGGTCTGCAGGTTCATCGCCATCAAGACCGCAAACCAGACCAGGGTGGCCTCGCTGCCCAGGCCAAAATCCATCAACTCAATCACGGGGAGCAGAATGGGCAGAACGACATAACTGATTTCTATCCATTCCAGAAAGAAGCCCAGGATAAAAATCACCAGCATGATGGCCAGCAAAAGCCCGTAGGAGCCAAGGCCTGTTGAACTCACCAGATCCATTATCATGTAATCACCGCCCAGGCGTTTGAAAATCAGGCTATAAGCCGTAGCGGTAATAACAATAAAGATAATCATGGCAGTGGTCTTGGCTGTGTCGTAGCAGACATCCCGCAGCGTCAGGTAATTGAGTTTGCGAGCCACAACAGCCAGAAAAAGGGCACCGACTGCACCTATGGCAGCGGCTTCGGTGGGCGTGGCAATACCCGCCATAATCGAGCCGAGTACTGCCACCATCAGAAAAACCGGCCCCAGCAGATCTCTGAGCAAAGCAATGAGCAAAGGAGTCGTGTCGGTGTCCAGAGCATCCGGATCCGCCAGAGGCATCCATTCCGGCCGTATACGCCCCATCACCAGCAGGTAAACAATGTACAGGCAGCCCAGCATCAAGCCGGGAATCAAAGCCGCCTTGAAAAGATCCCCCACGGACAGCTGCATGATGGAACCCATCAACACCAGCATGATTGAAGGGGGAATCAGAATGCCCAGGGTGCCGGAGGCGGCAATTACACCGCAGGCCATTTCCTGCTTGTAACCCTGGTTCAGCATGACCGGCAGGGCCAGCAATCCCAGCATGACAACGGAAGCCCCGACAATGCCGGTACTGGCTGCCATCACCACACCCAGAAGGGCTACAGAAATCGCCAAACCACCCCGCACCTGGCCAAAAAGCCTTTGCAGAGTCAGCAACAAGCGCCCGGCAACACCGGACTTTTCCAACATCAGCCCCATGAAGACAAACAGGGGAATGGCAATGTACAGCCAGTTTTCCAGAACACCACCATAGATGCGTGACCCCATCATGCCCAAAAAGGGAAAGGGAACATCACCTATAACGGCAAAAATAATGGCCAGGCCACCCAGAATAAAGGCCACGGGGTAGCCGGTAAAAATACCGGCAAAAAGAAAAACCACCATGAGAATGGGCAAGAGATACTCAGCGAACATGGTAAGGCTCCTTTTTGGCCAGCTCAGGGTCCAGCACGGCAGCCAGACTTTTCAGAATTCGTCCCACGGCATTCAGGGCCATAAAGATCAGGGCCAAAGGCAGGGCTCCCTTAATCAGAAAGCGCTCACCCAGTCCTCCAAAATTGGATTGCTCACCGGACATATAGCTCGTTTCCACCTGAGGCCAGTAAAGGTAGGCCACCACCAGACAAAAAGGCAGCAGGAAGATCAGGTGACCCATCAAATCAATTGCATGACACAAGCGGGGTGAAAACCGGTGATAAAAAATATCCACCCGCACATGACTGTTGGTGTGCAGGGCATAAGTGGAAGCAAAAAGCACAAAGATACCGTACAGATACCACTGCAATTCTGTTGCCGAGTTGATGGTGAAGGCTTTGCGAAAGAGAAAAACGGAGGTTTCCCAGCGCAGAAGCTCATTGATGCCCAGGGCATTCATAATGACGGTAAGCATGACAGCTACGATGACCGCCAGAATCAACCAGCTGGTCATGCGCCCCATCCAGATCCCGGCCCCAATAAGGGGCCGGGATGCCAGATCAAGGGCCGCCGCCACACGCAGGTGAACGGCGGCTTTCATTAGGGCAGCTCCTGAAGTTCATACCACTCTTCGATCAGCTTGGCATGAGCCATCAAAGACTCATAGGCTTCACGAAACTCGGGGTTTTCTTCCATTTCTGCAGCAACCACTTCCTGCCAGGCAGCTTCCAATTCCTGCAGGGTTTCATCATTGAAACGGCGCACTTCTATATCACTGCGTTCTTCCATTTTGCGCAGCGTCTGCACCTGTTTATGGGGGGCATCCGTCATCGACCAGGCCAGGGTGGAGCGGCAGGCAGTTTCAAACTGCTTTTGTTGCTGCTCGGTGTACTGGTTCCAGACGTCTTTGTTCATAATCAGGGAAAACCAGCTGGCTGACTGGTGCCAACCGGGGAAGTAGTAGTAGCTGGCAATATCCTCAAAACCCATGACTTCATCCACCTGAGGCACCGAGAACTCAGCGGCATCAATGCGTCCCCGCTCCAGGGCCAGGTAGATTTCACCACCGGGGATCAACTGGGTAGAAGCACCGAACTTGTTGAGTACTCTGGCCCCGAGGCCGGAAATACGAAAGCGCAGGCCATCAAAGTCTTCAACCGAGTTGATTTCCTGGTTATAGAAGCCGCCTGTTTCCTGGGGAGAAACAAAACAGGGCATGACCTTGATGTTGTAATCATCATACTGGGCCTGAATAAACTCTGTACCGCCCCCCGACCACATCCAGGAAGCAAAGGCTTCGGGAGTCGGGCCAAAAGGCAGAGCGCCATAGAGGTTAAGAAGTGGAATGGTGCCTGCCCAGTAACCCATCCAGTCCCAACCGGCATCCACAGAACCACTGGAAACCGCATTGAAGACTTCAAAAGGGGGTACCAGGTCGCCTGGCTCATAAACCCGGAACTTGATATCACCACCCGAGGCTACGGACAGCTCCTCACCCATGTATTTGGCACCGGCACCCAGAAAGTTGCTGGTATCAAATACGCTGGCGACATCAATTTGCTTGGGGCCTTCGGCCAGGGCTGTCGAGGAGACAGCCAGACAGCTTGCAGTTATTGCAGCACCGACAGCCGCTGCTAGGGGCTTCTTGATCATAAGTGTTACTCCACTTTTTTGTGTTTATTGTCTTTAGAGTGCACAACCGCCATGAACGGTTATCCAGGACACTATCAAGAAGCCTGCCAGTTTTTATAAACACCTATAAAACAGTAAGTTAGAAAAATACTTTACGTTAACGTAAAGGTCTGGACGCCTTTGGGGACAAACATTTTCCGAAATTTCGGAAAAATAACAGCCAAAAGGAGCAAAAGCCCATCGTATGGCGTTCGGTTTTTCGGAAGCCTTCCGATAATTCGGAATTCATTCCTCCAACAGGGGGCGATAACGGGCCAGCTTGTCGTAAAGGGTGGTTTTGCCAATACCCAGAACTCGGGCCGCCAGCTTGCGGTTTCCTTCACAGCTTCGCAGGGTTTCTTCCAGAATTGCTTTTTCAGCTTCAGCCAGGCGCTCCTTCAGGGTGCCTGAAAAGCTGGGCACCGGCAGGGATTCGCCCTGGGAAAGGGTCGCCGGAAGGGCATTCAAGGAGATTTTATGACCCTGACTGAGGTAAAAAGCACTTTCCAGGGCATTTTCCATTTCCCGTACATTGCCCGGCCAGGCGTATTCCAGCATGCGGGTCAGGGCCTGAGCCGTTAGCTTGGGTTGTCGTCTGCCGGTCCGGTTGGCCAGGCGCTGTAGAAAATGTTCGGCCAGGGCCGGAATATCCTCACGCCGCTCCCTGAGGGCCGGCAGTTCCAGAGAAACCACGTTAACCCGATAATAGAGGTCCTCACGAAACTCTCCTGCTTCCACCAACTTTTCCAGAGGCTGATGGGTTGCGGCGATTACCCGTACATCGACCTTGACCAAACGGTTGGAACCCACCGCTTCCACTTCCCTGTCCTGTAAAACCCGCAGCAGTTTCACCTGCATGGCCAGTGGCATATCACCGATTTCATCCAGAAACAGGGTGCCACCATCAGCCAGCTGGAACTTGCCCTGCTTGCCGCCTTTACGCGCTCCGGTGAAGGCACCCTCTTCATAACCAAACAGCTCCGCTTCCAGCAAATTTTCCGGTATCGCAGCACAATTGATTTTGATAAAGGGAGCCCTGGAGCGGTCGGATAAAAGATGCAAAGCATGGGCGTAAAGCTCTTTGCCAGTGCCCGATTCACCCCGAATCAGAACCGAAGCATCCCCGGCGGCCACTTTCTTGACCTTGTCATTGACCTGCTGGATACGTTGGCTGCGCCCGATCAGATCGTGCAACTCAAAGCGTGCACCCGTCTGTTCTTTATCCAGAGCTTTGCGGTAGAAATCCAACTCAGAAACCAGAGCCTTGATCTGCGTATTCATTTGCCGCCATTCATGAGTATCATGAAAAAGCACCGTACCCACGGCTCCCACCACTTCCCCCTGGTGGCGAATAGGGTAACGGTTGGCAATCATGTGGCGGCCCTTTATTTCCTGAAGGCGGGACACTTCCGGCTGGCCACTTTCTACCACCCGGTGCATCTGGGTGTTTTCAATCACATTGATGATGGGCTGACCATAAACCTCATCACGTTTAACCCCCAGAAACTGGGCGTAAGGCCGGTTCAAAAAAACAATGGCGGCCTGCTCATCCACAATGACCAGCCATTCATCCAAAGCATCCAGGGCTTCGGTGATCAAAAATGACGAAGTTGGCATCTTGTCTGTCATGGTCTTCTCTTTTTTGTTGGGACTGACATTACCGACAGACATTCTAACCTGAAGCCTGCTTGACGAATTAGACTAGCAAGTCTAAACTCGCCTCATTCATAAGCCCTCGATGGCCTTTTCCAGGCCAGTGACGAATTCTTCCGGAGAACCCGCATGTCTTTTGCTGCTCTAACCCGAAACAGCATCAAGCTGTCTTTTTTACTGCTTCCCCTGGTTTATCTGGCTGGCTGTGGTTCTGATGAGGCCAGCCAGGGTGCTCAGCAGCAGGGGCGACCGCCTGCCCCGGTGACCACGTCTGAAGTCAACTTCAGCAGCGTGGATGTCAGTGTTGATTACGCCGGTCGTGTCCGGGGTTCTCGCAATGTGGAAGTCCGTGCACGCGTGGGCGGTATTCTGGAAGAGCGCCTTTACGTTGAAGGCCAGGAAGTTGCCGAAGGCGCGTCTCTGTTTCGCATTGACCCCGAATCCTACGAAATTGCCCTGCAACTGGCAGAAGCCAATCGCGGCAATGCCCGGGCCAACCTGGATCAGGCAAAACGTGAATTGCGCCGGATTGCTGACCTGTATGAACGCAACTCCATCAGCCAGAGAGAAAGAGACCAGGCACAAACCCAGCTGGAGCTGGCTGAGTCCGGTCTGGCGCAGGCTGAAGCCGCTGTAGCCGATGCCCGCCGTAATCTCAGATACACCCAGGTTACAGCACCGATTTCCGGGATCACAGGCCTGGAAACCCTGTCTGAAGGCAGCCTGATAGACCGAGGCGCTCTTTTGACGAGCATCACCCAGAAAAACCCCGCTCACGTGCGCTTTTCACTGCCGGAAAATGATGCCTCCATCCAGCGTCTGGCCCGCCAGGCACGCTCGGAAGGCAACCAGGACAAACCCTATCAGGCTGATCTCGTCTTGCCGGACGGGCGTCTTTATGAGCAGCAGGGCCAAGTGGATTTCACCGACAGCAGCATTGATCCGCGCACGGGTACGGTATCCGCACGGGCAATCTTCCCCAACCCGGAAGGCGAGCTGATTCCCGGACAGTTTGTGCGCATTTCCCTGGTCTTGCAGAAGCTGGAAAATGTTGCCCTGATTGACCAGACCGCTGTGTCCGATGGCCCCAAGGGCCCCCAGGTTTTTCTCATCAATGCTGACAGCCAGGCAGAAGCCACACCTGTAGAGCTGGGCCCGGTTGTGGAAGGGAAGCAGGTCATCCTAAGTGGCCTGGAACCGGGCGATCAGTTGGTTGTGAACGGCCAGGTGGCTTTGCACCCAGGTGCCGATGTTCAGGCCACCAATGCCCCGGAGGGTGAGGAGTAAACCATGCTGCGCTTTTTTATTGATCGGCCGATTTTCTCATCGGTTATTTCCATTATTATTATCCTGGCCGGTGTGGCTGCTCTGCGAATTCTGCCGATTGAGCAGTATCCCAATGTCGCACCACCCCAGATTCAGGTTCAGGCCAACTATCCCGGTGCCAGCGCTGAAGTTTTAGCCGAGGCCGTTGCCGCTCCCCTGGAGCAAGAAATCAACGGTGTGGATAACATGCTTTACATGGAATCCACCAGCACGGATGCCGGGAGCTTGTCGATCACCCTGACCTTTGAAATGGGCACTGATCCCGATCAGGCAGCCATCAACGTCAACAACCGGGTGCAAAGTGCGCTACCCAAATTGCCACAGCGGGTGCGTGATCTGGGCGTGCGGGTTCAGGCGCGTTCCACGGACATCCTCCTGGTTTCGGTTCTCAATTCCCCAGATCGCTCTCGTGACCCCTTGTTCATCAGTAACTATGCCCTGTTGAATGTGATTGACGAACTGGTGCGCCTGCCGGGTGTGGGTGAAGCCAGCCTCTTCGGTGCCCAGGACTATGCCATGCGCATCTGGATACGTCCTGATAAGCTGGCCCAGTTTGATCTGACACCCGCCGATGTGGCGGTCGCTTTACGGGAACAGAATGCCCAGTTTGCGGCCGGACAACTGGGGGCCGAGCCTTCACCGGTTGACCAGGCTTTCACCTTTACCGTTGCAGCACCCGGCCAGCTGGCCAGTCCAGAGGAATTTGAAAACATCATTTTACGGGCCGACCAGGAAGGCGGCACCCTGCGCCTGGGTGATGTCGCCCGGGTTGAGCTGGGTTCCCAGCGTTATGACTTTTCCGCCACCTATAATGGCGAGCCGGCTGTTCCTCTGGCGGTTTACCTGCAACCCGGTGCCAATGCCCTGGACACAGCCGTGCTCGTCAGAGAGACTCTGGAAGACATTGCCGGGCGTTTTCCGGAAGGCCTAAGCTACAACATACCTTACGACACCACCGAGTTTGTGGAAATCTCCATACGTGAGGTCATTATCACCCTGCTGATTGCTGTTGTGCTGGTCATCGTGGTCACCTTCCTGTTCCTGCAGCATTTAAGGGCGACCCTGATTCCGGTGGCGGCTATTCCGGTTTCCTTGATCGGTACCTTTGCCGGTATGCAGGTGATGGGTTTCAGTATCAATATGCTGACCCTGTTCGGGCTGGTGCTGGCCATCGGCATCGTGGTCGACAATGCCATCATCGTGATGGAAAACGTCGAACGCCTCATGCATGAACAGGCCATGAAAGCCCGCGAAGCTTCCATTGAAACCATGCGCCAGGTATCCGGGGCGGTTATTTCCTCAACCCTGGTGCTGGTTGCTGTATTTGCGCCTGTGGCTTTTCTGGAAGGTCTGACCGGTGAGCTGTATCGCCAGTTTGCCGTCACCATTGCGGTTTCGGTAGTGGTCTCCGGCATTGTGGCTCTGACCCTGACTCCAGCGATGTGTGCTCTGCTGCTGGATAAAGAACCCAAAGAGCTGGCTGCTCCTTTCAAGCTTTTCAACAAAGGCTTCAATTGGATCACCAATGGCTTTGTGGCCTGCGTCAGCTTTTTACTCCGGCAGAGAACCCTGGGCGTGGCCTTGTTTATCGGCTTTGTGGTTGCAACTGTCCTCTTGATGCAGCGCCTCCCCAACGGCCTGGTTCCCCAGGAAGACCAGGGGGTTGCTCTGGTGGTGGGTCAGTTGCCTCCGGTTTCTGCCCTGCCACGAACCGAAGCAGTCCGGGATCAACTGGCTGCCCAGCTCGTCAGTCTTCCTGAAGTTCAGGAATTCACGGCCATGGCCGGGTTTGACATCATTGCCGGTTCTCTGCGCACCAATGCCCTGCTGGGTTTTGCCAACCTGACGGACTGGAGTGAGCGTACCCGTCCTGATCAACAGGCTTCCGCCCTGACCGGCAAAATCATGGGCATGGGCTTTGGCATTCAGGATGCCAATATTTTTGCCTTTACCCCACCACCCATTCAAGGGTTGTCTTTAACCGGTGGTGTGGAAGGCTATCTGCAGGTTCGTGAAGAGGCCACCACCCAGGAAATTCAGGGGCTGGCCAGCCGGATTGCCCAGGCAGCCAATGCCCGGCCTGAACTGACCAATGCCCGAACCACACTCGACACCAGTATTCCCCGCTACGAAGCCAAGCTGGATCGCGAGAAAACCAAAGCCTTGGGCGTATCCCTGGATCAGGTTTTTGCCGCCATGCAAAGCACCTTTGGCTCCATGTACGTCAATGACTTTTCTTATCTGGGACGTTTGTGGCAAGTGAGCATGCAATCCGAAGGGGATTTCCGCAGTCAGCCGGAAGATTTGCGCAAGGTGTTTGTGCGCTCGCAAACCGGAGAGCTGATCCCCCTGAGTTCACTGGTCACTCTGGAGCGCAGCAGCGGTGCCGACATTATCAATCGTTTCAATATCTACCCGGCGGCCAAACTGATGGCAGACCCGGCACCTGGATTCACCTCCGCTCAGGCCAAGGAAGCCCTGGAAGCCGTGGTTGCCGAGCAGGGGCAGAGCAAAGGTTCTCAGCTAGGCTGGATCGGTGAAGCCTTCCAACTGGATGCCGCAGGCAGTGCCGGAACGGCTGCTTTTGCCATGGGCTTATTGGCGGTATTCCTGATTCTTGCAGCCCAGTATGAACGCTGGACTCTCCCTCTGGCTGTGGCTTCTGCTGTACCCTTTGGGGTATTGGGTGCCGCCTTCTTTGCCTGGTTGCGCGGCTTCCCCAATGACATCTACTTCCAGGTGGGGTTATTGGTGCTGATCGGCCTGGCGGCCAAGAACGCTATCCTGATCGTGGAGTTTGCAGCCCAGAACCGCCGTGAAGGCATGACTTCCACAGACGCCGCCATTGCTGCTGCGCGCCAGCGTTTTCGCGCCATCATCATGACCGCCCTGACCTTCATCATCGGCACCCTGCCCCTGGTATTTGCCACCGGAGCCGGTGCGGCCAGTCGCCAGGAAATCGGTACTGTTGTGGTTGGGGGCATGATCTTTGCCAGTACCCTGGCACTGATCTTTGTGCCTCTGATGTACAAACTCTTTGATGATATGGCGACCTGGCGACTGGAGCGCAAGGCCCGCCGCAAAGCAGCCTAATAAAAGGCCTGAAAAAAAAGCCCGGCTCATCGCAACGATGGCCGGGCTTTTTTGTAGGAATCGCTTAGAGAGTGAGCTTCTTTAGTAGTAACTGGGGTCTTCAGGATCGGGTCGGGTTTTGAAACGCCGGTGCATCCACAGGTATTGTTCGGGGTGAATTCGGATCAGCTTTTCAATCACCTGATTTACCTGAGTGGCATCCGCCACATCATCTCCGGATGGGAAGTTTTCCAGAGGGGGTAAAAATTCCAGGGTGTAGGTGAAGTCGTCCTTGTTCCGGTGCACTCTGACTGGCACCACACTGCATCCAGTCATACGCACAATACGGGAGGTCATGGTGATACTGGCGGCCTGAACGCCAAAAAAGGGTGCAAAAACACTGACTTTACGGCCAAAATCCTGATCGGGTGTATACCAGACCACTTCGCCCTGCCTTAACCGCCTGACGGCTGTTTTTAAATCCCTGTAATTGATTTGCTGGCCAAAGTTGCGCTCTCTTCCTTTTTCAATAAAACGATTAAAAACCTTGTTTTTATGAGGCTTATAAAAGATATCGACTTTGTGAAAAGGGCTGTGCAAGGCACCGGCCAGATCCATCACAGAGAAATGAAAACCCATGACCAGAACACCTTTGCCTCTGGCTCTGGCTTGTTCAAAATGTTCCTTGCCCAGAAAGGTTAGTCTTTCCTGTAAAAAGTGTGTGTCCCTCACCAGAGAGGTGGCAATTTCCATAATACCTATGCCATTGGCCAGGAAAGTCTCTTTTACCAACTGCTTCTGCTCTTCAGGCGACTTTTCGGGAAAAGCCAGGCGAATATTAACCTCGGTAAAATGCCGCCTTTCTCGGGCAAAAGTCAGCGCCAGCTGGCCGATGCCCTTACCCAGAGCAATTTTTGCCTTCCAGGGCAGCCAGGCACAGATGTGCAAACCCCCGATACCCAGCCAGGTTGGCCAGTATCGGGGGTGCAGGGTGTTTTCGGGGTATTTTTTCTTAGCCATTAATTTTCAATTGATACCAACCAGTGGTTCAGTTCCCGCAGATCCGTTTCTTTCAGTTGACCGGCTGCCCGCAATAAACGCAATTGGTTAACCACATAATCATAACGGGCTGCGTCATAATCACGCTGAGCCGACCAGAGGGCACGCTCGGCATTGAGGACATCAACGATATTGCGGGTTCCCACTTCATACCCGGAGCGGGTGGCTTCCAGTGCGCTTTCTGCTGAGCGTATTGCCTGCTGACGTGCCTGCACGGTCAGCACGTTGGTGCTCACCTGGGTAAAAAGACTGCGGGTCTGCTGCAGGATCTGACGACGCGCCAGGTCACCGGAATAGCGGGCTTCTTCCAGAGCATAGCTACCTTCACGAACCTCGGCACTGGTGCGCCCACCACCGTAAATTTCAATATTGGCCCGCAAGCCAAACTCCGTGGTGGAGCCTTCAAGTGGGCGCCCCTGTTGGGGGCTGGTTTCAGGATCAGCAGACAAAACATCCGAGTAGTTTGCATAAGCCTCCACACTGGGCCAGTGGCCAGCGCGACGGCTTTTCAGGTTTTCTTCAGCGGCACTCAGCCTGGCCTCGGCCTGACGAAGTGCCTGGCTGTTTTCCAGAGCTAGAGCCGTCCAGGCCTGACGATCATTGGGTTCCGGCTGGGTCACGGGCATCTCGGCATCCAGCGTGGCGATGCGATCATAACGCTCACCCGTGATTTGTTCCAGGTCTTCATAACTGATCATCAGGGCACCTTCAGCACCGATTCTGGCTGCCTTGACGGAATCATAAGCAGCCTGTGCTTCCAGTACATCCGTAATGGCGATCAAACCGACTTCATGCTGTTCTCTGACCTGCTCCAGTTGCCGTTGAATGGCTCTTTCTTCAGCCTGCAGAGTGCGCAGGTTGTCTTCTGCACTCAGCACTGCAAAGTAGGCTTCAGATGTTCTTAGCAGGAGCTCCTGCTCAGCATCACGATACTGGGCCTCTGCTGCAACAAAGGACTGGTTGGCCGCTGAACGCCCATACCAGGCCTCGCCACTGAAAAGAACCTGCCGTGCTTCCAGGCTCAAGCCGGTTGTTGTCGTTGCATCAGCGTCTTCAGGTTTGCTGCGATTCCAACTGCCACCTGCAGTAATAGTCGGCAGGATGGCTGCATTGGCCTGACTGATCTGGGAGCGGGCCTGTTCCAGACGTGCTTTCTCCACCGCCAGCTGGGCATCCTGCTGGACAGCATCCTGATAAACGTCCACCAGGCTGGCCGCCTGTAATGTTGGTGCTAACAGCAAAGCCAGCATGCTGGCCAGAAAATTAGTGCGGTACATGAAATACACCCTTTGGCTCTTGAATAGGAACAAGCAGTGGCCCGGAACGGCCGTTAGACCGACAAGTCTATATCAGTCATACCAACCCGTCTAGTTTTGCATATTCTAATATACTCTTTTCGAAACTACTAGTTATCTTCCCGACTCAAAAGACTCCCCGTCAACTGCCCCTGCAGCTCCTGGTTAAACCTCTCGGCAGACAGCATGTGCTGATGCATCAGCTCTCTAACCGCCTCGCCGTCTTCCGCCTTGTAAGCAGCCAGAAGACGCCGATGGTAACTCAGGTTTTCTCTTGAAAATTCGACCTGTTCGGGCAGATGCACCTTTTGATAAATCACCAGATCCTTGATCAGATCATTCAGAAAACGACCAATAAAAGCCAACAGCGGGTCTGGGCAACGTTCGGCCAGAATCGAATGAAAGTCCAGTTCGGCAATGCGTTGCTGCAGACGCTCCTTGATGTCTGCAGGAGGCCGGGCGCAGCTTTCTGTCAGTTCTTCCATCAACTGCAAGTCTTCTGTGGTCAGCTTGCCGACAGCCAGAAAGGCCAGTTCAGGTTCCACCAGTTTGCGAAGTCGATAAATATCCGGCCCTGTCGGATGCTGGAAATGCAGGTAGTTACGCAGCAGCTGGGAAGCCAGGGGGTAGGGAACCTGGGCCAGAATCGCACCGCCGCCCGGCCCGGTCTTGAGACGGATAAGCCCTTGAACTTCAAGAGATTTGAGTGCCTCACGCACGGTCCCCTTGGAACACTCAAACAATTCCATCAAAGCTTTCTCGTTCGGCAGGCGGTCACCTGGTTGAATGTCTTTTACCACGACCCAGCGCTTTACAGACTCCACGATCTGATCCGATCGTTTCATTTTGCGCGGTGAGCTCAGTCCTTCAAACATCGTATTCATTATTGGACACCCGCTTCTTAAAACACGAATTATACCTATAAATAGAAAAGCTTGCCCAAGATCAAAACCCCGCCTTAAGTTGTAGATTTGTGCCTTGATTACCTGGGCCACTTGCATTAGCTTTGAGCTTTTTATGGAGAGGCATAATGGGACGCCAGTACATGACACTAGGCTATTACTCCGGCTTTGATGATTTCTTCAAAGCCAAGCTGGAAGTGATGGACTTCGAACAAAACCATGTTTGGGGTGATACCAAGCTAATTCGCTCTCTGGTCAAAGAACAAAAGCTGGACGATGAAAACGACCTGGAAAACCTGGCGCAGCTTCTGAAGGATGAAGGGCTGCTGAATTTTACCGGCCACCTGGTCAAAGGCCAGACCCTGGATCTGGCTTTGCGCCATTTTAAAAGCATCGAGTTACCACTGCGTGAAGATGAAAAGCGCTTTGCCACTGCCTGGGGCACTATTCACAAGCTTCCAGCGACCAGAGGCGGCAAGCTCAAGCGCCAGGTCAAGTTGCCCATCGGCACCTATGACGAAGGCACCAACATTCAGCAAATACTGCTCGACCTCAAACCAGCCTTCCCTCTGTTTGATATTGATATGGCCCTGGAAGAGGGTGTCAACAAGATGCTGCTGGTACGCCGTGAAGACAACCTCAGTGCGACCCAGGATCCAGCAGATACGGTTTCTCCAGCCCAGGAATGACAGCTCAGCCAGCCATCAGGTTCGGCTGGCCTGCTGATACACCGCAGGCAATGCACAGTCGTAGCGTTGCGCACCCCAAGCTCCAGATCACCCGTAGCACCTGATCCTCTTTACGTCTTGCTGCCGCCAAGCCAGCCCCCCTTCAAACCAGCAATGCCCATGATGTTGGCCACTGCATAAAGCGCTTTTTAGCCAGTGACTGGGCTTTTTTAACGCCTAAACTTGCTTTTTCCTATTTATTATAATAAATATATTGCCATGGGTTTTTTTCGTCCAACACTACCGAGGTAACCTGACCATGACTTCCTTTCAATGGCAAGATCCCTTCCTGCTTGAGCAGCAACTGACCGACGAGGAGCGTCAGGTTCGTGACGCCGCCTATTCTTATTGTCAGGACAAGCTGCAACCCCGTGTGCTCTCTGCTTTTCGTGAAGAACGCTTTGATCGTGAAATCATGACCGAAATGGGTGAAATGGGTCTGCTGGGCGCTACCGTTGCTGAGGAGTACGGCGGTGCCGGAATGGGTCATGTTGCCTATGGTCTGATTGCCCGGGAAGTGGAGCGGGTGGATTCCGGCTATCGTTCGGCCATGAGTGTGCAGTCTTCCCTGGTCATGTACCCGATAGAAGCCTATGGCACCGAAGAACAGAAGAAAAAATACCTGCCCAAACTGGCCACGGGTGAGTGGGTTGGCTGTTTCGGGTTGACCGAACCCAATGCCGGTTCCGATCCGGGCAGCATGGGCACCCGTGCGGAAAAAACCGAAGGTGGCTACCTGCTGACCGGCCAGAAGATGTGGATCACCAACAGCCCGATTGCTGATCTAGCTGTGGTCTGGGCCAAGTCCGCGGCTCATGATGGCAAGATCATGGGCTTTATTGTTGAGCGGGGGACAGAAGGCTTCAGCACACCCAAAATTGAAGGCAAACTGTCTCTGCGCGCTTCGATCACCGGCGAAATTGTGCTGGACAAGGCTTTTGTTCCCGAAGAAAACCTGTTGCCCAATGTCAGCGGCCTGAAAGGTCCTTTTGGCTGTTTGAACAAGGCACGCTTTGGGATTGCCTGGGGTGCCCTGGGTGCAGCTGAATTCTGCTGGCATGCCGCCCGCCAGTACACTCTGGATCGCAAGCAGTTCGGTCGTCCTTTGGCCCAGACCCAGCTGGTGCAACTCAAGCTCGCCAATATGCAGACGGAGATCTCTCTTGGCCTGCAGGCCGCTCTGCAGGTGGGTCGGTTGATGGATGCCGGAAACTGGGCACCGGAAATGGTTTCCCTGATCAAGCGCAACAACTGCGGCAAGTCCCTGGATGTGGCACGCACAGCGCGTGATATGCACGGTGGTAACGGCATTTCCGATGAGTACGGTGTGATTCGCCATATGGTCAACCTGGAAACCGTCAACACCTACGAAGGCACGCATGATGTTCATGCCCTGATCCTGGGGCGCGCTCAGACCGGCCTTCAGGCCTTTTTCTAAGGAGTTCGGCCATGCCTGCCAAGCCTCTGCAAGGAGTCCGTGTTCTGGATCTGTCACGGATTCTGGCCGGCCCCTGGTGCACCCAGCAACTGGCGGATCTGGGTGCTGAAGTCATTAAAATCGAACGCCCCGACCAGGGCGATGATACCCGCCACTGGGGGCCGCCCTGGCTGAAAAACAGTCAGGAAGCTGCCTACTATCTGTCCTGTAACCGCGGTAAAAAGTCCGTGGCAATGGATATTGCCAGTGAGGAAGGCCAGCAAACCCTGCTGGCTTTGCTGGATCACTGCGATGTGCTGGTGGAAAACTTCAAGGTGGGTGGTCTGAAAAAATACGGACTGGATTATGCCAGCCTGAAAGAGAAAAAGCCGGAGCTGATCTATTGTTCAATTACCGGATTCGGACAGGATGGCCCCTATGCCCAGCGGGCTGGTTATGACTTCATGATCCAGGGCATGGGCGGGCTGATGAGCTTGACCGGCCTGCCGGATGATCAGCCCGGTGGAGGCCCGGTCAAGGTAGGCGTGGCCTTTGCTGATGTCTTCACCGGCCTCTATGCCAGCAATGCCATTCTTGCCGCGCTTTTTCAGCGCCAGCAAAGCAGCCTGGGCACCCATATCGATCTGTCACTGCTGGATGTGCAGGTGGGTGTCCTGGCCAACCAGGGACTCAACTACCTGACATCCGGCCAGGTTCCGCAGCGTCTGGGCAATGCCCACCCCAATATCGTGCCCTACCAGGCTTTTGCCACGGCAGATGGGTACATGATTCTTGCGGTGGGAAATGACAGCCAGTTCCAGCGCTTCTGCCTGGAAATCGGTTGCCCGGAGTTGGCTGAAGATCAGCGTTTTGTCAGCAATCAGCAACGCGTCGCTCACCGTGAACAACTCTTGCCCCTGCTGGAGCCTCCACTGCAAGAGCGCAGCACGGCGCAATGGCTGGAAGACCTGGAAAAAATCGGGGTGCCCTGTGGCCCCATCAATAATCTTGAAGAAGTCTTTCAGGACCCACAGGTCAAGCATCGTGGCATGGAGTTGGAACTGCCTCACCCCCAGGCAGGCAAGGTAAAACTCATCAGCAACCCCATCCGTTTTGATGGTGAAGCGTTAAATTCCACTTCAGCGCCACCTCTACTCGGCGAGCATACCCAGGAAGTTTTAAAGGAGTTACTGAACCGGGAGTGATATCCAGGGATCACGCTTCACTACTGAATGAAACGCCCAGTGCGGATGATCTTGCCCCGCTAATCAGGTAGTGCAAGGCGTGTTCAAAAGTACCCGGTTGCAGCTGATCCTGATAATTAATCACCACCATGGCGGTCTGGTTGTAGTCGTAGTGTTTGAACTTGGGCATGAGAATGGACCGGTTGCTCAGGGATGCTTCATTTCAGCATAGCCAGGGAGGTTTTTCTACAGCCAGAGCCGCCAACACGCGCAGCTTTGAAGTGGAGGCAAAGCCGCAACGGAAAAGCCGTCGCCGTGCCTGCGATTGTTAGAAACCATTAGCCACCGACCTTGTTATACGCCATTGTTATAAATTCTTTAACTGGCTGCGTAAACCGCTGAAGGTTGCCACCCATTCCATTTCAAAGCTGCCACCCGGACCGCGGCAAAGCTGCCACCCCAGGTGATGCTCAATGCGGGGTTTTCATTGTTATTCCGAAGGTGGGTTTTCAGTCAACTTTTTTCGCTTTTTTCTCATTGATTCCCCTCTTAAATTGATCTTGTAGGCGTTGTGTACCAGTCGATCCAGGATCGCATCAGCCAGGGTGGCATCACCGATGACACCGTGCCATTCCTCAACGGGCAGCTGGCTTGTGGCGATAGTTGAACGTCGGCCTTGTCGATCCTCCATGACTTCCAACAGGTCCCGACGGTTTTCTGCGGTCATCTTCATGAGTCCCCAGTCGTCCAGAAGCAGCACATCAACCTTGGCCAGGTTGGCGAGCAGGCGGGGGTATTGACCATCACCCTTGGCTACGGATAGCTCGTGGAACAATCGGTTCAGGCGAACATACTGGGCGGTGTAGCCTTCTCGACAGGCTTTGTGTGCCAGAGCGCAAGCCAGCCAGGTTTTGCCCACACCGGTTGGCCCTGTGATCAGTAGATTCAGGTGCTCCTTGATCCACTGACAGCTCCCCAGGGATTGAATGAGTCCCTGGTCCAGCCCCCGCGGACTGCGATAGTCAATGTCCTCAAGGCTGGCCGTGTGCCGGAGTTTGGCTCGCCTTAATCGACTGCTCATGCGCCGGTTTTCTCGCTCGGTCATCTCTCGATCCACCAGTAGGCCCAGTCGCTCTTCAAAGCTCATTTGTTCGCTTTCAGGTGTGAGGGACAGGTCGGTTAGAGCCGCTGCCATGCCATTGAGTTTGAGGGCGTGGAGTTTGTCCAGAGTGGGGTGTTTTAACATGATGAAGATCCTTTAATGGTAGTAGGCAGGGCCACGAATATTGTCGTGCTGATCCGGTAGGGAGAGCTCTTCCTGGATGTCCAGCGGTTGCTCATCCAGCCGGTGCTTGAGGATGGATTCGATGCTTTTGTAGCGGTAGCTACCCAGCATCAGGGCTCTTTGGCAGGCTGACTCCAGCCGTTTCTCACTGTAGGCCTTGCCCAGCCTCAGGATCCCCAGACAGGCTCGGTAAGCTTGTTGAGGGTGCTTGCGATGCGCAAGCGCCTTGATAATCATCTGCTCGGTTGCCGGGCCCGTTTTCGCAGCCCATTTCACCAGTCGCTCGGGGGTCCATTCACCGGCCTGGCGGTGGGCTTCAGGCATGTGTGCGGTCACCGTGGTATGACGACCCTTATGGGCACTGCGCTGATGGCTGGCAACGCGCTGGCCTCGATAAAAGACCTCAAGGGTGTATTCAGTGACTCTCAGCTCCACCTCCTTTTTTACCAGGCTGCAAGGAACCGAGTAATAGTGCCCCTCAAAGGCTACGTGGTAGTCCATGTGGACTCGTGCCTTCTTCCACTGGGCATAGGTGTAGGGTTCCGCAGGCAGGGGCTGTAGAGCCGGACGATCGATGGTTTCAAAGTGCTCCTGGCGATTGCCAGGCAGTTTGCGGAAGGGGCGCTGATTCAGCAGGGTGAGCAGTTCGCGGATGGAAGCGTTTAACTGACCCAGAGAGAAGTGTTGTCGGTGTCGCAGGGCCGCCAGGATCCAGCGTTCAACGATCAGCACACCGCCTTCAGCTTTGGCCTTGTCGCGGGGTTTACGAACCCGTGCAGGCACAACCGAGACCCCATAATGGGAGACCATGTCCTGGTAGGTTGGGTTCAGATCGGGTTCATACCGGTGAGCCTTGGTGACACCGGATTTCAGATTGTCTGGAACCACGAGCTCAGGCACACCACCCAGGAACTCAAAGGCACGAATGTGAGAGTGGATCCAGTCTGGCAGCTTCTGCGACCAGGTGGCTTCAGCAAAGGTGTAATTGGATGCCCCCATGACCGCAACAAAAATCTGAGCTTCACGGATCTCGCCTGTGTTGGGATCAATGACGGGGGCTGTCTGACCTGCATAATCCACAAAGAGCTTTTCACCGGCTCGGTGATTCTGACGCATCACCAGATCCAACTTGCCTTGCCAGCTCCGATAGTGATCACAGAACCAGCTGTATTGATAACCCTCAGGATTGGCCGCACGGTACTCCTGCCACAGCAGGAAGAGGGTGGTTTTAGGGAATTTATGTTAATGGCCAACTAAACTGACCCGCTTCTGGCCATTAATTTTGACCCACCCCCAAGGTGGCTTTGGCCACCAAAACCAGTACCTTCCCTCAACGATGATGATTAAGGGGAAGGGTTTTGAAGGAGTGGGTTGTGATTCATAAAATCAAAGCACTACACGACAACGGCCAGGGTCTTTCCGTCCGAGCCATCAGTAAGCAGTTGTCCATCTCTCGCAATACCGTTCGCAAGTATCTGCGTCTATCGGAAGAAGCCATTCAAGGTCAGCAATCAGACCCCAGTCGCAGCAAAAAGCTGGATGATTACCGCAGTTATCTGGTGTACCTACTGGGTGAGTTCCCCAAGCTGAGTGCGGTGAAGGTTGCTCGTAAGCTGCGTACTAAATATGGCTCCATCCCTGCATCTGATCGAAGTTTGCGCCGTTATATTCAACAGCTGCGCCAGGAAGTGGCTGTAGCTCAGGTTCGCTACTTTGAACCCATTATTGATGATGTGGCCGGTGTTCAATGTCAGGTTGATCCCGGCGAGCTGCGAGGCGTTCGGGTCGGTGATCAGGAGGTCACCCTTCACTTTGTTGTCTTCGTGCTCTCTTTCTCGCGTCTGATGTATGTGGGCCTGAGCTTCCAGCCCCTTGATACCCAGGCCTTTATTCAACTGCATGATGAAGCCTTCCGGTATTTTGGCGGCATCACCGAAGAGTGTGTTTATGACCAGACCAAGCTGGTGGTGATCAAGGAGCAATACCGGGAAATCGAGGCCAACCAGCGCTTTTACCAGTATGCCACCACCGCAGGCTTTAGAATCCATGCCTGTGAAGGCTATGACCCCCAGAGCAAGGGCAAGGTGGAAGCTGGGGTCAAATACGTCAAGCAGGACTGCTTTTATGGCGAACACTTCACCTGTCAACAAGCCGTGAGAGACCATCTGCAAAACTGGCTGGATGAAGTGGCCAACCGTCGTGAGCATGGCACCACCGGCCAGATCCCCCACACCGTTTTTATGGCCGAAGAACGAACTCAGCTGAAGCCTTACCTGGCCCCCAGCAGTCTTCGTCAGCCTTCGGCGATTGAAACTCGTCGTGCGGATAAAACCGGTCTGATCAGCTACCAAGCCAATAAATACTCCGTGCCTCTGGCCTGGCAGCAATCTCAGGTCGGTGTAATGCAGCAGGAAGGCCGTCTGGTCATTACCGACCTAAACACTGGTGAGACCCTGGCCGAACATACCCTGTGCCTGGAAAAGGGGCGCATCATCAAGAACAACAACCACTACCGGGACAGGGAAGCTCGGGTGGCGCAGCTGGAGACCGAAATCAGTCAAATGCTGGGAAAGGCTCTGGGTCAGACACTCTGCCAGCAGATCAGGCGCTCAGAGCCTAGAGTCGTCAAGGATCAGCTGGTTGCCCTGAAATCCATCCTGGCTCACCTGGAGCCGGAAGATCGAAAGCTGCTTGTGCAGCTGGCCGAGCGGCCCGGCATTACCGCTGGCAAGATCAAACGCTACCTGGAGGCGGAACGTCAGGCGCGGAGCAAAGGGCGTTATCCAGATCACGGTCTGCCAGAGGCTACTTCGGCCAACCATGTAGACCTCTCGGCTTACCAGCGACTTGGCCAGTCCAGTGGCCAGGAGGTGACCCATGGGGCAGCTTGAACAAACCCGCGCCCGCTGCAAAAGCCTGAGGCTGACCTGGATGGCTCAACAGCTCCCTCAGCTGCTCGGTGAAGCTGAAAGTAATGACTGGTCTTATCTACAGTGTATCGACCACCTGATGGGCTATGAGCTGAAAGAACGCGATCAAAAACGCATCCAGCGTCACTTCAAACAAGCTCACTTCCCGATGGAAAAGCGCCTGGATGACTTCGACTATCGTCACCAGACCACCATCAATAAACGCCAGATCAGTGCGCTGCTGGACTTCAACTTCCTGGATCAGCGCCAGAACCTGGTGTTCATCGGGCCACCGGGAGTGGGCAAAACCCACCTGGCCATTGGCCTGGGCTACAAAGCCATCGAAGCCGGTTACAAGGTGCTGTTCAAAACGGCCATGACCCTGGTGGAAGAGCTGGAACTGGCTGAAAAACGCGGTGAACTGAAAAAGCGGATCAGCCTGCTGGCCAAAAACGACCTGCTGATCATTGATGAGCTGGGATACCTGCCCATGAGCCGCCAGTCCCGCTATAACCTCTTCCAACTGGTCAACAGCCTGTATGAGTACCGCTCCATCATCCTGACCACCAACAAGGACTTCACCGACTGGGGAGAGTTCTTCCATAACGACAATGTGGCCATACCCATCGTAGACCGGATTATCCATCACTCACACATCTTCATGCTGGGAGGAGAAAGCTATCGACTGAAAGAAAAGTTAACCAACTAACGCACCAGGTGGGTCAATTTTATTGGCCAAAGGTGGGTCAAAATAAATGGCCATTGACAATTTAAGCTCCTGATGGATCTGCTGCCAATCAGGTAGGCCTCTGGCCTGAGCAGGCAAGTCAGGCGCTGGAGGAAACAGCTTCTGCTCCAACCTGGACTCATCCATCTCAGCGGGCAAGGGCCAGTTCAGACCCGCTTCTGAAAAACGTCGCAGATACTCGCTCACAGTCGGGCGACTGATACCACAGGTTGCAGCAACCTGCCGGTTACTGAGCCCCCTGTCCCATTTGAGACGCAGGACTTCTTTAATCTTACGCATGGATAACCTCTTGGCTGGCATCTGCTCATCTCCGAATGAAATGAAGTCAGATTACCGGTTAGTTATCCCGCAGGGAGCATCAAAAAAGGGAGATTCAGGCTCACTGCTCAGGTGGCAGCTTTGCCGTGGAATCAGTGGCAGGCTTCGCGTGGAATGGGTGGCAGCTTTCGTCTGGAATCAGTGGCAGGCTTGGTCTGGAATACGCAACTGGCTCAAACTCCGCTTCCGAAGATACGGTAAACTCAACATCACCAGTACCGTAATGACCTATTGATGTTACATCTCGATAGTTTTTGGTGCCCTCTGGAATGTCCGACGGTTTGAGCTTTAAGAACAGCTTGACGTTCTTACCTTTGACTTCCATGCAAGCGATGTTCTGCGAGATTTTGTATGCAACGTAGAATTTTTTTGGAACTTCTTCAATTGATTCATCTAAGCCAATGATGAACTCTCGTATAATTGCAGTTAACTCTTGGATACCGTCGCTTTTTCCTTCAAGTCTTTCATCAAACGTATAGGTCGCTGTGGCGCGGGTTAGCGCTGCTTTTTTACCAGCCTCAACCATAACGGGATTTTTGTATCCATTTTCAGTGGTAGCCGTAGACGTTGATACTGCCGCTGATTTGGCAGCATGAAAAACCTCTTCAAGATAAAGTGAGTTATTGGAAAATAAGCGGTATTTCCATAGTTCAATATTTGCGCCCATTACCTGAACTGCATGCAAATCATATTTCTTATAGTTTGGGGCGATGCAAATAACCCTCACGTCAGACCAATCAACCTTTACGCCACTTCCCAGCCGCTTTTGTACCGCGATCTCAAAATCACCCTTGTGATCTTGAATCCAGTGCAAGTAGAAAAGGCTTTGATTAATTAGCTCAGATGATTCGACTTTTTTGTACTCGATAATCACCGGATTATCTTCTTCTGATAGAGCGAGACTATCAATTCGACCTGCATGCTGTGCACCAGTTGAAAACTCACTGGCAACAAATCTGCAATTGAAGACCGTTTCGAGGTTTTTCTCAATCAGAGACTGCAAATCCTTTTCCAAAGCAAAGTTTTTCTGCTCAACGGCAGATAACTTGTCTCCTGAAATATCGAAAATCGGCACTTGATGATTACTCCATTGTTTCTTTGGCTTCTAACATTTTTATTATACGTGTTAGCGATCAAAGTTCCGCTCTCGGAGCTCTTCGCAAACCCCGTCAATACTCGGAAACATTGAGCCAGCCGTAATCCCCATAAAACGCAAATCTGCCATTACAGCACTTCTCTCCCGAGCCGGAATGTCAATCGCCTGGAGAAACTTGATCCCGCTTTCTTTTTCCTTATCAAGGAGATAGGCTTCGATATCATATAAATTCGTTGCGGTCGTAGCTGCCTGTTGAGGCACCAGTCTTGGGTTGTCGATGGCAATGAAGTCCGACACCGATAAGTGAGGAAAAGCCGGATCAAGATTGTCTACTTGCCTGTAACGGGACTGCCATTCGCGATTGTCAAAAAGATAAATCCGAACCGACTCGTCACCAGAATAATCAATGGGGCGATCACGGAATGCAAAAAATGCTGCCACGAATGGAGAGTATGACCAATCTAATAGAGGTGTTGGATACCCATGGTGCTGTAACAGATTAAAAAAAGCGCCATTTTGTTCTGGAATAGTGAGGTCAAAAAAGTGGGAGGTAATGGCGCTGAGACGTTGATGCAGCTGCTTCACATCCCTCGAAGTGAACTCACTGATTCGATATCGTTCTCGACGATGGAACGAAGTACATAATCTCCAGGGCTTTTGCTGGCCACGGAACAGATATCCAGCTTCAGAAATATCGGAAACGTGGTTTTTAAATTCTGCCCACGACATCCATTGCCCCTTTATCTTGGAGCCTGCTTTCTGGTCGGGCCGCTTCAATTCTCCGGAAAACGTCACTCCAATATCTGTTTCGCCAACTACTGTTAGAGAATTACCGACTTGGCTAATCAGAGTTTTCGCCTTCTCTGAATGAGTAACGTCCTTTTGATAGAGATCTTGGATTTTATCCCAAGACGTTTGAAACCCTGTTCTCGGATCAATCGGAGCAGTAAGTGCGGTCACCGCTTGTTCTGATTTTTTGTCTTCTGTACCAAAGTAAGCGATGGTTCCGGGCAAACCACTTTCATTAGGATGCAGGTACGCGACACCCTCAAAATGATCGCCAACCTCATCAATGTTGATCATTATCCTTCCAGTAGTGTTCCCGGAATAGTTTCCTAACCACTGCCCTCTCATCAAACTCCCTCTATCTTCGTATAACGAGGCTGTAGAAAAACCTCAACCTCAAATTATTGATCATTTTTTGTACGAAAAATGGCGATTATACGTGAATTCTGGAGCACTTTTCATCACCAGAAACTCCAGAATTTACGTGTGAGCGCGAAAAACTCTCAAAAACTAAAATCGCTTAGGTTTTTCTACAGCCAGAACGCCTTGCGAAGGGGCGAAGTCGCAGCACTTTGTCCCGCTTGCGCAACTTGTGTTTAATGTAAGCGGCTGGCCACCAGCCTATTAAGGCTAACACCAGCTTCCGCAGCTTCCATTGCCAGGTGCCGATGCGTTTCTGGCGGCACACGCACCATAAACTTTCCACTGTATTTTTTTGTCGCCAGGGGCTCTGGCACCGACTCACCGTTTTCTTCCATGTCGCGGAGGCACTCCCTAACCAGGCTGCGAATACCAGATAACGCTCCTTCCTGAGTTTCTTCAAGCCAGCTGAGGCTCGGAAACTCCGCGCACATTCCGACATACTCCTGATCTTCCTCTGACCAGGTGACACGGTATGTGTAGCGATCAATAAATTTAGCCATTTTTCACCTCCAGCCGCTCGATAGCAGCGAGTACTTGCCGCACCTGATAAGGCTTGGCTTTACCTTTGGCATTTTGAATATTTACTCGCGGGTCGCCTTGCCACGGTGTTTTGTAAACACGATGACTGGAACCTGACTGACGAGCCTCTCCAAAATAAGTGTCACACACCTTGCATAAGTCATTGAACCTTATGCTTTTGGGATTGGCTCGCATTTTAGCGAGGATATCTTCTACATGTGCCATAGATAAACGATATCAATAATGATACCAAAAGAAAAGAGGGGCAAGGCCGGAAATGAGTGAAGTCATTTTTCGACGCGCATCCTGCGGTGGCGGTAAACCCGAGGCGGTTTAGCTGGCTATTATAAAGAAACTAAACGCCCCGAGCAGTTGAAAAAACCAGGAATTATCAGGCTAATTCCTGCATGCACTCACGGATAATCTTCAGGCCTTTCTGCAGCTGTTCATCGGGCACAGTCAGAGGCACCAGTATGCGTACCACATTGCCGTAGAGGCCACAGGAAAGCAGGATCAAACCTTTCTCACGAGCTTTAGCCAGAATCTTGCCGGGCATTTCACTGTCCGGTTTGCCATCCTCCTTGAAGAACTCCATGGCTATCATGGCACCCAGACCGCGCACATCACCAATACCTGGGAAGTCTTTAGCCAGGGCTGTCAGTTCAGAACGGATCGTTTCCCCAACCTGCTTGCTACGCTCCAGGAGTTTTTCTTCTTCAAAGGCTTCAAAAACACCCAAGGCAGCAGCACAGGCAATCGGGCTGCCGCCATAGGTGCCGCCCAAACCACCGGGGCTAATGGCATCCATGATTTCAGCCTTGCCGACCAGGCCTGACAGTGGGAAGCCACCGGCAATGGATTTGGCAAAAGTCGTAATGTCCGGCTCCACACCCATCTGCTCCATGGCAAAGAAGGTGCCTGTGCGACCAGCACCGGTTTGCACTTCATCCGCAATCAACAGGATGCCGTGCTGATCACAGAGTTTGCGCAAACCGGCCATGAACTCTTTGGGAGCGACATAAAAGCCCCCTTCACCCTGCACAGGTTCCAGAATAATCGCGGCAATATCCTTGGGCTCGGCATCAAACTTGAAAATACGCTCAATGGAAGCCAAAGCATCTTCAGTGGATACGCCATGCTGCTCACAAGGGTAAAGAGCGCGGAAAACATCACCCGGCATCAGACCCATGCCGGAAGCATAGGGAGCCACCTTGCCGTTCAAGGCCAGAGTCGCCAGAGTACGGCCATGATAAGCAGCACCAAAGGCAATCACCCCGGTACGCCCGGTATGCGCACGAGCCACTTTAACCGCATTTTCAACGGCTTCCGCGCCTGAGGTAAACAGAGCAGTTTTCTTGGGGCCATCGCCAACGGCCAACTCATTGACCTTCTCACAAACTTCCACATAGGGCTCATAGCCCATGACCATAAAACAGGTATGCGACAGCTTATCCAGTTGCTCAGCCACCTTGGCCTTGACCTTGGGATGCAGGTGCCCGGTATTGAGAACCGCAATCCCCCCGGCAAAATCAATATATTCACGCCCTTCGACATCTTTTACTGTGGCATTTTCTGCCGAATCCAAAAAAATCGGATGAACCAGACCCACACCCGCGGCTACGGCCTGGTTTTTACGCTCAATCAAAGCTGCATTGGTTTTGCTCATTTCCACTACTCCACTCGGGCTGTTTTTGACTAGACTTCTACTTGACCCCTTCAGGCAAGGTAGCACCTGGAAGGGGGCCTTGACCACCCACAAAGAAGGCTTCTAGATTTCCGCCTTGAAACGCTCATTGCGCCTTCTCAGCAATTCCATCACCAGTAGCAGCACCACGGCCAGAGCGATCAACAAACTGGCCATGGCCGCAATGGCCGGACTGATGTTTTCCCGAATACCCGAGAACATCTGAATGGGCAGGGTTCTTTCCGATGGGCTGGCAATAAACAGGGCCACAACCACCTCATCAAAGGAAGTGGCAAAAGCAAACAGGCCACCGGAGGCCACACCCGGCAGGATCTGCGGCAGTACCACCTTGAAAAAAACCATCAGGGGATTGGCTCCCAAACTAGCCCCTGCGCGCACCTGATTAAAATCAAAACCCTGAAGGGTGGCATTCACGGTAATCACCACAAAAGGCACCCCCAGTACGGTGTGTGCCAGAATCAAACCGGCATAGGAATTGAGCAAACCCACCTGGGCAAAAAAGAAATACATGCCCACAGCCACAATCACCAAAGGCACCACCATCGGGGAAATCAGCAGGGCCAGAATCACCCCTTTGCCCGGAAAGTCGGCCCGGTTCAGGCCCACGGCAGCCAGGGTGCCCAGAATCATGGAGAGTAAAGTGGCAAAAGGGGCCACCACCAGACTGTTTTTCAAAGAGGCCAGCCAGGGGCCATCCGGGTTGAAAATTTCCTGATACCAGCGCAGCGAGAAACCATCCAGCGGATAGGTCAGAAAACTGCCGCCGTTAAAGGACAGGGGCACGATGATCAATACCGGCAACATCAAAAAGAGCAGCACCAGGCCACTGAAAATCCTCAGAAACCAGTACCAGAATTTTTCCAGCGGGGAAGCATAGGGTTGCAAAGCCATTCGCTTAACTCCTTACCAGCTGTTTCTGGTTGACCAGACGGTGGTACACCAGATAAAGCAACAGGGTCACCACCAGCAACAAGCTGCCCAGAGCTGCGGCCATGCCCCAATTATTGGTGGTGTTGGTGTAGTAGGCCACGTAGTAGCTGACCATTTGATCCGAAGCACCCCCGACCAACGCAGGGGTGATGTAGTAGCCCAGGGCCATAATGAATACCAACAGGGCACCGGCCGCGACGCCGGAAACTGTCTGGGGTACGTAGACTTTCCAGAAGGCGGCAAAAGGATGGGCACCCAGAGAAATGGCCGCTCGCTGATAGCTGGGCGAGATCCCTTTCATCACGCTGTAAAGCGGCAGAATCATGAAGGGCAGTAGAATATGCACCATCGCCACCAGCACCCCAAAGCGGTTGAATACCAGTTGCAGGGGTTCATCCAGAATCCCCAGCCCCATCAGCCCGGTATTGATGACACCGCCCGTTTGCAAAAGCACGATCCAGGATGCCGTTCGCACCAGCAATGAAGTCCAGAAGGGAAGCAGAACAAAGATCATCAGCAGGTTGCTGGTGCCTACCGGCAAGGTGGCCAGCAAGTAGGCCAGGGGAAAGCCCAACAGCAAGCACAGCAGTGTCACGCTTCCGGCAATGATCAGGGTGCGTTGAAAGACAGCACGATACACCTGCTGCTCCTCAGCCACGGCCTGAATTTCTCCCTGGGCACTGCGCTCCATATCCACAGAGGCCAACAGATAACGAGCCGTCACGGGTGAAGCGGCCCGCTGGATCGCCTGCCAGGTTTGCACCTCGCCCCAGGCCGGGTCAATTTCCGGCAAAAGGGTTCTCCAGCCGCTTGTCCCGGCCTCATCAGGCAGCTTGCGCAGGGTTCGCATCAAGAGACCCCGAAAACCCGGATCTTCATAATTCAGACGACGCCCCACCTGACCCAGACCGCCCTCTTTACGGGAAGCCTGCAATTCCTTCGCAAAAGCCGCCATAACGTTTTCCGATGGCAGCCCCTGGCCATCCCACTGCAAAATCCCGGTCGCCGTGGTCGGCATCACCTCCATCAGCTCGGTGTTGTCCACACTCTTCCATAACATGGTGGAAATCGGCTGCACAAACACCAGCAGCAGAAACAAAACCAAAGGCAGCACCAGGGCAAAGGCCTTGAATTTTTTCAGCCGCTCAGCATGACGTAACTGACGCTTCAGTTCACGACCCGACACGGGTGATGGATTTGCAGCAGGCATAACCTGGGGCATGATCGTCTCCCTATTACTTGCGATGCATTCAATCCGCTTTAAAGCCTTGAAGCCCAGGCATTAAAACGCTGCTCAAGCTCTTCGCCATAATCCACCCAGAACCCGGTGTCCATGGCCAGTGCACCTTCGAGATTGGCATCCGCTGTGGGCATACGTGCGGCCTGCTTGTCGCTGAGTTGTGAGATGGCTTCAGGGTTAACCGGGCCATAGGGGATCTCTGCCGAGTAAACAGCCTGGTTGTCTGCCTGGCTGGCAAACTTGATGAAGTCATAGGCGGTATCGACCTGCTCACTGCCGGAAACGATGGCCCAGTAGTCCAGATCATAAATGCTGCCTTTCCAGGCAATCTGAAGGTTCTGGCCTTCTTCCTGAGCTGCGGCAATACGCCCGTTGTAGGAGGAGGACATAACCACATCGCCAGCGACCAGCCACTGGGGAGGTTGCGCACCGGCTTCCCACCACTGGATGTGATCCTTGAGTTTGTCCAGCATGGCAAAAGCACGATCCACACCGGTCGGGGTTCTCAAGACGTCATAGACTTCATCCGCAGGCACACCATCCGCCATCAGGGCAAATTCCAGCGTGTATTTGGCACCCTTGCGCAGGCCGCGTTTTCCGGGAAAATCCTCCACATTCCAGAAGTCAGCCCAGGTTTGTGGGGCTTTATCCAGGCGGTCGGCGTTATAAGCCATGACGGTTGACCAGACGAAAGTGCCCACACCACATTCTTCCACTGCAGAGTCGATCAGCTGGTTCTTGAGCCCGAGGCGTTCCCAGTCAATGATTTCAAACATGCCCTCAAAGCAGCCGCGAATCAGCTCGGGGGATTCCACTTCCACCAGATCCCAGCTGACATTGCCGGTTTCCACCATGGCACGGATACGGGAGAGCCCACCGTTATAGTCCCCCGGAACCAGATCAACCTGGGTCTGGTCATCAAAAGGCTCATAGTAGGCTTTTTGCATGGCATCACCGGAAGCACCACCAAAGGAAATCACGGTAAAAGCCTGGGCGGTTGAAGCCAGCAACAAACCCGAACCCAGGATTCCCGCTCTCAGCCAGGTGGTTTTTTTCTTAATATTCAGCATTTTCATACCTCTCTCTTCACGTGGTTATCTAAAGCACGAACATCATCATTGCGCCAGCCCAGTTGCACCTCTGCCCCCACCTGCAGGTCTGAAGCAAAATCAGTGACGGGCACCCTGGCCACAAACTGGTCATTACCCGCAACCGAGCAACGCACCCGCAGGTGATCACCCAAATAAATGAATTCCTCAATGCGACCGGTCACCTGATTGGCGAGGCCCTTGGAAGCTCCATTCAGCTGCACTCTTTCCGGTCGGATGGAGAGACTGGTCGGAGCCCCTTTTTCCCGCACATTAACGACCCTGGCTCCAGTGCTGAGTCCCTGACCAAAGCTGACCTGGCAGTAATCACCCTCAAGGGACTCAATGCGTCCATCGAAGGTGTTGTTCTCACCGATGAACTGGGCCACAAAAGCATTGGCGGGTTTTTCATAAAGGTTCTGGGGAGTGTCAATCTGCTGAATCACGCCATCATTGAAGACCGCCACCCGATCCGACATGGTCAGAGCTTCACTTTGGTCGTGAGTAACAAAAACCACCGTCAGACCCAGCTGCTCATGCAAATGCTTGATTTCCAGTTGCATCTGCTCACGAAGCTGTTTATCCAGTGCGCCCAGGGGTTCATCCATCAACACCAGCCGTGGCTCGAAAACCAGGGCACGAGCCAGGGCAACCCGCTGCTGCTGACCCCCTGACAACTGCGCAGGACGACGCTTGGCAAATTCACCCAGCTGGATTTTGTCCAGAATCCGTTTTACTCTCTGATCAGCTTCCGCTTTAGGCACCTTGCGGGCACTCAGGGGAAAGCGCAGATTTTCTTCCACGGTCATATGCGGAAACAGAGCATAATTCTGAAACACCATGCCCAGGTTGCGTTTGTGAGGGGGTTGGGTATTCAAGCGTTCTTCAGCCAGGTAAATATCCCCGGAGGTGGGGGTCTCAAAACCGGCCAGCATCATTAAACAGGTGGTTTTACCTGAACCGGAAGGACCCAGAAGAGTGACAAACTCGCCCTGACCAATGGACAGATTCAGATCCTTGACCACCAGGTTTTCACCATCAAAGGTTTTTTGCACCCCACAAAACCTCACCAGAGGATCCTTGTTTGAAGCGGCAGACATAGATCTTCCTCCTAACCAGAAAAGCCGGGCGGCGTTAAATAAAATTGACACTCATAACCCTAAAGGTCTGCTTTTTGCTTGCAATCAGCTTGTACAACCTTAATTTTGGTTATTTATAAGCATAAATTAGGCCAACTTGTAAAAAAACCGCTGTCTCCATTCGTCAAGTGTTAATTTTAATTAACCGGTCGAATCAAACTGCACCAGCAGCTGTCAGATGGTCTGGATCGCGAATCAAAAGAGTGCATAAACAACACCATGAAAAGCTCAATTGCCAATTCCCAACTCAATCTCGGGCACCGACTCAAACACCTGCGGGAGCAGGCCGGGCTTTCCCAGCGCGAGCTGGCTCGCCGGGCAGGAGTCACTCATGCTGCCATTTCCCTGATTGAATCCAATCAATCCAGCCCCTCCGTTGCTTCCTTGAAAAAAGTGCTGGATGGCATTCCCATCAGCCTGAGCAGCTTCTTTTCCCTGGAAGCACCGGAAGAAAACCGGATTTTCTTTCGCGCCCATGAACTGGTGCCCTTGACCGAAGGGGATTTAAGCTTTCGCCAGGTGGGCAATATGCAGCATCACAGCCTGCAACTCCTGCATGAACACTATGCCCCCGGTGCCGATACCGGGGAGAGCATGCTGGAGCATGAATCCGAGGAAGGAGGCATTGTCATCCAGGGGGAAATTGAGCTGACGGTGGGTGAACATCAGGCGGTTTTAAAAGCCGGTGATGCCTATCTTTTTGACAGCCGCCAGCCGCACCGTTTTCGTAATATCGGGGAGGAGGAGTGTGTGATCATCAGTGCTTGCACACCCCCTTACCTGTAACCCTCCTTCACATCGACGTTACTCCGAGTAATATCCATGGGTAACACCGCTTTAGCCTGGGGCCAGGGTTTCTGCTATTCTTGCCGCTTTTGATGGCACGCAAGGGGAAGCTCGTTGGTGCACTTCTCGGTTTTATTAAAGCTGCTCAATACCCTCTGGGTCGGGCTGGCCGGTGGCCTGATTTTTTATTGGTTGAACGTGCCCCTGGCCTGGATGCTGGGCCCTTTGGTGGCCAACCTGTTGGTTTCTCTGACCGGGTTGCCCGTGGGCATCAAGCCCCGATTGAGGGGCTGGTTTCTGGGCAGTCTCGGCGTGATTCTGGGTGGGCAGGCCAGCCAGGATACTCTGGCCCAGGCCAGCAACTGGCCCGCCAGTCTGGCGATATTAAGCTTCGGCGTGGTTTTGATTATTCTGGGAGTGGCTTTTTACTTTCGTAAAGTGGCTGGCTTTGACAAGGCATCCAGCTGGTTTTCTGCTGTGCCCGGTGCCATGACTTCCATGATTATGATGGGCGGCCAAGCCGGAGGCGATGAACGTAAAATCACTCTGGCTCACGCTCTGAGGCTGACATTTGTTGTGCTCCTGGTGCCTTCACTGTTCTGGTTTTTTTTCACTCCGCCGGATGCCGCCAGCAACCCCCTGTTTCAGGAACCGGACAATCTCTGGCTACTCTTGGGCATTGCCCCTGCCTGGTGGCTGGGTAAAAGGTTGCGGCTGCCGACCCCCGAATTCACTGCCCCTCTGTTCATGAGCGTGGCAGCAGCCCTGTCAGGGCATGCCTTTGCAGGCCCTCAGGTTCTGGTAGCTGCGACCTTTCTGGTATTGGGCGGGTCCATCGGGGCACGCTTTTACGGCACCCGACTGCAAGAAATTCTCTGGTTGGGAAAGCATGCTTTGGGGGCAACCCTGGTTGCTCTAAGCCTGGCGGCTTTCACCGCCGCGATCATGTACTGGCTATTGGAAATCCCTTTTGCAACGGCTCTGTTAACCATGACCCCCGGCGGTGTTGGTGAAATGGCCATGGTGGCCCTGGCTCTGGGGGTGGACCCGGTCTTCATTGCCGCTCACCACCTATTTCGCATCCTCGCTCTCATGCTGCTGATCCCCTTCCTGGTTCCCTTCTGGAGCAATTGATTCCTCTTCATCCAGTTTTTCTGAAACCGGTTTCTGGGGTTTTTTAATACCCCCCTGATTGCTCAGTTCCAGATTTTTCTGCTGCAGACGCTCCACCAGCTTCAGGATGATCTGATCCTTGATTTTTTCCCTGGCCGAAGGTGCCATGGTCTTGAGAGCAACCCGGCTGCAGCGGAAAAGAACCGTCTGCCGGGTGGCCACCACACTGGCAGTTCTGGGGCTATCGGTTAAAAAAGCCACTTCACCGACGGTTTCTCCGGGAGGAATGGAGGCAATTCTCACTTCCTTGCCGGCTTCATTGGTCATGCGCACATCCAGCTCGCCACTCAGGGGAATGTACAGAGTGGGGTCAACACTGCCCTGTTTGATGACGTATTCACCTTCCTCTGCCAGCACAATCATTCCCTTGCCTTCAACCAGCAATTGCTTGTCGGTTTCCGGGAAGTCCTTGAAGAATTCCAGCCGACTCAGCAGCTGCATTATTTTGTGCCTAAGCGTATTGATCTGTTTCATCAGCCTGCCTTTCCTTATCATTAAATGACCTGCCACCAAGGATAGCAGAGCAGCTACAAGAAAAAACCTGACCCAGTTAAAGTTTTTGCCAGTTACAATAAAAAAAGGCCTGCACCCTGGCAGGCCCGTCAGACCGCTCAGTCGTGATGACCCAGAGGCTTATCGGTGAACAAGAATTCCTTAAGGTACTTGTCAAAAACCGAATTGTTGCGTCTGATCCACTCCAGCGCCATGGCGGCATGTTCGATTTCTTCATCACGATTATGGGCAAGAATGGCGGCCAGCTCCTTGTTCTTGCAGGCATCAACCCTTTGGTTGTACCAGTCCACAGCTTCCAGCTCCTCCATCAGGGATACGATGGCACGGTGGAAGTCCCGCGTTTCATCCGTCAGTTCGGCAACAGGTTCATGATAGCCTTCATTCGACATAGTCAGCTCCTCATCGTTAAGCTGGTAAATAACATATAACCCTAGGGAATCTAGCAGATTTTGAGTAAAAGGCCCAAACACCCCCAAAAGCGTCGACTGAGCAAAACCCAGACCCTGCTGTTAATCAGTGGGCTTTTACCCTTGCTGCTGGCCAGCTACTGGTGGCTGGTCTGGCAAAGCCCCTGGTTGTATCAGCCACCGGCTGATCTGCCTGCTGTGGATGATCGGGAAAGCCATCTGGTTTTTGCCTATGGCACCCTGAAAAGCCCCTTGGTGAGGTTTATTGTGACGCATCGCATCAGCAGCGGGGAAGCGGCGCGGCTGCCCGGCTTTGAAAAGCAGGGGCTGAATATAGTTCCCAGTAAGGGGAGCCACACCCAGGGCATTGTTTTTAAAGCCACACCGGAGGAGCTGCGCAGGCTGGATCGCTACGAAAGAGTTGGTATCCGTTACGGGCGGCGGGAACATGAGTTGAGTAGTGGGCAGACCGCCTGGGTGTATCATCTGTTACCGGAAGAGTCTGACTACTAGCTTACTGAACCACCTGGCTGGATGCAGGCCTCAGCAGACTTTTGAAGTCACTTGCTTGCATCGGACGATAAAAATAATAGCCTTGAATTTTCATTAAAAAAGTTCGGTCAATCTTCAGCTCATCAAGAGGCAACCTGGATAGATAGGATAAACTGGTCACCTGCTGCCACACCCAAGGCATCAAACTCTGACGACCATCCAACATGGTTTGCGGATTTTTTGCCATACTCCCAGCCCCTTTATTCGGCTCCCTCAAGCTAATTTTTTCTTTTATAGCGTCACTAACACTTGGATGCCCACAATTCACCAAGCATTAAATATGCATCCTAAACATATTTTTATGCCTTGAAAGCAAAATCAGCCTAGATTAATATGCTTTAAAAACACACTGATTTATGGATGCCTACTAGAGACAGGTAGCAGTCGTGCCAGGTAAACAGACAAGAACAAGAGTCCCAGTCAGAGCTGTACAAAATATTTTGCTTTTGCTGGCAAGCATTTGGGTGTTGGTGCTTTTTACTCAGGATTGGGTTATGGCTTTAAGCGAACACATCTCAGTATCTCACTCTGTAATTCAGGCCAGCATGAACACACTACTTGTTTTGGTGGTTCTTTCTCTGCAAGCCCTCTGGTCAGTTTTCAGAAAAGGCGATCTAACGAATGGACTCGACCAGGCTTTAGAGTCTTTAAGAGAAGAGCTAAAGCAACTGGTACAGTCCTCTTCTCTAGCCACCTCAACTCTTGAGAACCGTCAACCCGTTTACGGTCTTCTTTCCGGGCACTTACAAAGAGTCAATACTCACACGGAAGCGGCTGCCGTTGATCTCATGCAACAACTGGATACCATGGAGGCTGAAGTGCAGGGTTTTTCTTCTCTGGTCAGCCAGCACTCACAGGAAACCGAATGCCTGGCCTCCGAATCTCGAGAAAAATCCCAAGCCAACCAGACTGCTCTCAATAATGTTTCCCAACTGATTCAGCGTCAGAATCGGCAGATGGAGGCCAACCAGGAAAAAGTACTGGCCGTTTTGGATAAATCCAAATCTTTGCAAGCTAGTCTTGAGTTGATTCAAAAGGTGGCTGCACAAACCAACCTTTTGGCACTGAACGCCAGCATTGAGGCAGCCAGGGCTGGCGAACTTGGCAGAGGTTTTGCTGTGGTTGCAGATGAAGTCAGGAATCTATCCCAGCAATCGCAGCAAGCCGCCGAACAAATTGGTGAAGAGACCCGGCAAATGCTGGAAACAATTCGTGAGGAATTTAAAGATGAGCTGAGCGACGATCATCAGTCTCAGGAAAAAGAGGTTCTAAAGCAGGTTGCCAACCAGATGCAGCAGCTTGGTGATGGTTATCAACAGTTATTGGAGCAGCACACGCAACTGGTTTCTGAAATGCATTCCACCAGTGAGCGTTTCAGTGAGCAGGTCATCCATGCCCTATCAACCATACAGTTTCAGGATATTACCCGCCAGCAAATCGATCAGGTGGTGAAGGGACTGGAAGTTTTGAACACCAATGACCAAGTATTAGTCAGACTTTTGGATAAGCTTCAGCCACCCCATGCTGAAGGGCTGCAAATTAACCTGGAGGATTTTAAATCTCAATATGTTACCCAGGATCAGCACACTACCCACGCATCAGCACTGGGCATACGGAAACCGTGTAGTGGTTCAATGATTCCGGACACCAAAGTAGGTGGTAATATTACCACCCTAAACGAGGTGTCTGATGACCATGAAACGACGTTCATTTTCTCCTGAGTTCAAGCAGGAAGCCGCCAGCCTGGTGCTGGATCAAGATTACACCTTTGCCCAGGCAAGCAGGTCCCTTGGCATTGGTGAAAGCGCTCTTCGGCGCTGGGTGCAACAACTGACGGAGGAGCGTGAGGGTGTTACCCCCAAGGGCAAAGCCATCACTGCGGATCAGAGGCGCATACAAGAGCTGGAAGCCCGCTGTAAACGCCTTGAGCAGGAGAAAGACATACTAAAAAAGGCTACCGCTCTCTTGATGTCGGACGGAATCAATCGTACGCGCTGATAGACCAGTTGAGTGAGCAGGAGCCTGTTGAAATGGTCTGTAAAGCGTTTGGTGTCAGTCGCTCCAGTTATTACGAGTATCGTCAACGGCGCAGTCGATTGGACGTTGAACGTCTGACTTTGAAAGCTCATATCAACCGCCTGTTCACGAAAAGCAGAAGCTCAGCCGGCAGTCGGACAATCCAGAGCCAACTCAGGGAAGAAGGAGCTATGATCGGGCGTTTTAAAGTCCGTAGCCTGATGAGCGAGCTGGGATTAATCTGCAAACAACCCGGCCCTCATGCTTACAAGCAGGCCACTGTGGAGCGAGTCGATCTACCCAATCATCTGGCCCGCAAGTTTATGGTTGAGCAGCCCAACCAGGTCTGGTGCGGTGACATCACCTACATCTGGGGCGGCCAGGGTTGGAGCTATCTGGCCGTTGTACTGGATCTTTATGCTCGTCGTGTGGTGGGTTGGGCCCTCTCATCCAGCCCGGATGCCGATCTGGTGGTTAAAGCCCTGGATCATGCCTGGGAGCAGCGAGGCCAACCTAAAAAGGTAATGTTCCACTCAGACCAGGGAAGCCAGTATGCCAGTCGCAAGTTCCGTCAGAGGCTCTGGCGCTACCAGATCAAACAGAGCATGAGTCGACGTGGAAACTGCTGGGACAATGCTCCGATGGAAAGACTGTTCCGCAGCCTGAAGTCGGAATGGATACCCAGGCTGGGCTATAGAAACCTGTCAGAGGCTAGGCGAGACATATCAGGGTATCTGATGAGTTACTATAACCAGCAACGGCCTCATGCCTTCAATGGTGGAATATCGCCCGTGGCAGCTGAGGAAAAGCTTAAAATACTGTCCGGGATTAGTTGACCACTACACCGAGGGTTCAAGCAACGCAAGCTGTAGAGCTATTTTGATAACAGTTACCTGAGCTAGGCTTCTTGCAGCGCTGCTATTTTTCTAACTCATCAGTAGTCTGAGTAGGCTGCTTGCGTAGAGAAACTTCAACTTCTACTAACTTTTTTTGTTGACGCCTTTGCAAAAGCTCAGCGAATTCTAGAAGCAGCTCTTGATCCTGGTCAACCAAGGAAATAAATAGAGTATTCAGTGCCGATTGGCGACGGCTTGCATATTGGCTATCGGCTTCTTGAAAAATATCGGCCAACTGGTAATCCAGAGCCTCAGCAATTTTATACAATAAATCCAGGCTAGGTTTGGCAGAGTCTCGCTCTATTCGCGATAAGTTACCAACATGAGAGCCCACTTCTTCTGCCAACCTGGCCAAGGTTATTCCCTTATTTTTCCTTAGTCTGCGTAGTGATTGACCTAAGCTCATGAGCTACTCCAAAGTATCACGCAATCTGAATTTTTTGCAAAGCATAGTCACTATCACCCATATCCTGTTGCAAAAAACAAAATTCATGCTTATAAAGCACCTTGAAGGTGCAAAATATGCTTTTGAGACATCAGGCAAATGCTTTTAAGAGGTTGAAAGTGAAAGACTCACCACGACCAAGCTATAGTTACCGGCCAATCTACCATACCCGTGAACTCCGATGTCTCGGGTATAAACTGGTTTCAGATCCTGTTCAGGAGCAGTCACTGTCACAAAAAAACTCCTATTTTGTGCATTTGGATCAGGTTCTTGAGGAAATCAAAGCCGCTTCTGATCAGCCGGAGACCTTACAGCTAGCCATTAAACTCCCCTCAGTTCTAATAAGCCAAAAGAACCTGGCATTTGAGCTAAGCCAACTATTAGAAAAACAC
This sequence comes from Marinospirillum sp., assembly GCF_044810985.1. Lineage (GTDB taxonomy): Bacteria > Pseudomonadota > Gammaproteobacteria > Pseudomonadales > Halomonadaceae > Marinospirillum. The sequence continues at coordinate 2,413,922 of NZ_CP085242.1, read as the reverse complement.
AAATACGACAAAAGCAAATTACTCTTACTGATTAAAGAGGAAAGCCTGTCTGACCTTGATGTGCTGAACAAAGCTTTACCACAGCTAGCATCACTTGACTTCCAGTTAAGTGTAGATGATTTTTTAGGTCGCCAGAATACTGGCTTTTCAGCTCTGGAATCCCCCTTTATAAGGTACCTTCGCATCTCTTCTGAAGTGACTCGCTCAGCACTTACGTCAGAGGCCGCCAAGTCTTATGCTCGAGGCACAGTCATCCTAGCTGATAGATTGTCCAAGAAAGTGATTTTTGAAGGTGTGGATACAGAAGAAACTTTCAGACTTTTAGTCGACATAGGAGCCACCTTGGCCCAAGGTGATTATTTTTCCAAGCCGGTTCGTTTTGAAAAAAGCTGACCGAACTTTAGACACGGTGCGCACAAAAAATGTGACTCAATCTTCAACATTAGTTCCAAAATCTTTGCAAAACCAGCACAAAACGCAAAAAATTGCAGCACACCAGAAACCCTGACCTTTAAGAGGTCGACTGGTCAATATTAGCAAAATACCAACCCAGTTGGAACATGCAAAACTTTGCAAAAAAAACCATAAAAAAATGCTTGCTAGATATATAATCTCACTATAATGTGCATATATGGCACCTTATTGGAGTGAGATCACTTGATATCTCAAAAGCTTCGCACTGATCCAAGCGCAACTTCCTTATCAGTTTCACCACTTGAAGCTATTTTTGATATTCGCAAAGGGGAGGTGGCTGGACTTAAATGGAGCTCAATCTCGTCCTTGGATTCATCTGGTGACCTGGCTTCAGACCAGTTCTGGCAAGTGATCGAAATGACCCTGGCGTCTTTTGCCAGTGACCTTTCTGGTGAATCATTTCAGTTTCATTTACCAACCGAGCTGCTTGTAGATCATCCTTCCTTTCTTGATGACCTCCAGCGTTTTACTGAAAAAACCGGGCTGGCTCCTGAAAGCCTGGTTCTGGGTGTACCCAGTTACTTTTCTTGTTCATCCGATTTGCACCGGTACCTACTGCCTACCCTAAGTTATCAGGGCTACAGCGTGATCTGGACACTGGAAAGTGAGCACACGGCTCAGTCCTTCAACCCTTTTGTATCCCATATTCGTGTAGACCTAAATCAGCTAACAAATTCAGGTTTTTCGCTGGGCTTTGATCTTAAAAAGTTTGTTTCCACGAGCAAGAAAAGTGGCAAGCATGTGGTTTTTGAGCAGGTCAACAACCCCCAACTTCTATCAGCAATTGAATCCGCTGGTGGTCACCTGATTCAAGGTCGTTACTTAAGCCGACCACTTGCAGTTGACCAGGTTATGGAAGCGCACTCACTGGCCCACCTTTTGGCCAATCACTTTTAAGTTTTTGAAGCCTTTATGAGAGACCCCTCAATGGACAACCTGATGCACTCACCTGGAAAGACAATCAAAGCCAATCTGATCAAGCTGTCAGGCAGCCTATCATTCACCGTGCTGTTTGTAGGTTTTGGTTTTGCTGCATCACTATCAACAGGTCATTCTTGGTATTTTCTGCTATTTATTCCAGCGGTGGCAGGTGCTGTCGCGACTCGCCACTTCTGGAAAAAGTTTTGCCGACTTGGGCGTTTAATCCAAGAGCACCAGGATCAAATGACTTTTCTCAAGGGTTCAGAAGATTATCAGGAAACCTACACGAGCTTAGTCACCTCGATTCAAGAAGCTTTGCCACTATGGATAAAGATCGTCAAAGGTGGAAAGGACGATATGGAAGCCGCTGTTTCCGATTTGTCCGAACGTTTTAGTGCCATTTCTCACCAGCTACAAATTTCTTTGAATTCCAGCGATGAGTCCTCTCTCTATAAACGGGAGCAGGCGTTAAAAGAAATTACGGAGGAGGCAGTTCATACCTTCAATCAACTCTGGGCTTCATTGGATGACTCCGCGCAACGTGATGCAGAGACCTTGAAAACCATTAAGGGATTATCTGAGCAAAATACTCAACTGGTGAAGTTTTCAGATGAAGTGCAGCAAATTGCGGATCAGATCAACCTTCTTGCTTTGAATGCCACGATTGAAGCGGCGCGTGCCGGTGATGCTGGACGTGGTTTTGCCGTTGTCGCAGACGAAGTACGCAAGCTGGCTAAACGTTCCTCTTCTACAGGTGATGAAATCAGAAAGCTGGTAAGCAGTGTCAATGAAAAGGTCGACCAGGTTGTCAATCAAACAGAAGACAACTTCGATGCCTCTCGCGAAGCTCGTGAAAACAACAAGGGCAGTATTGGCAAGACACTCGGCAGCATCAATCAACGTATTGAATCCATTGCCGAAGATGCTCAAACCCTGCTACGCCTGAAAGATGATGTCGAAGAACAAGTGACCAACGTCATCGTCAAACTCCAATTCCAGGATCACCTGAGCCAAATTCTTGAGCATTTAACCGATGCATTTACTGATTTAGAAGAAGTGGTTGGTTATAGCTCTTTCGAGCAACGAGAACAGCTGCTTACTGCAGCCAGCCATCTAATGCAGCGAATGAAAGATCGCGCCAGTACCGATTTTGAGCGCAGCATCTTATCCGGCGAAAACCATCAACGTTCTCATGAAAAAGAGAACTCCAGTGAATTAACTTTTTTCTGAGGTAATACCGATGAGCAAAACTCTATTAGTCGTTGACGATTCTGCGTCCGTTCGCCAGGTAGTTGGAATGGCTCTTCGCGGGGCGGGTCATGAAGTCGTCGAAGCCGTGGATGGTAAAGATGCCTTGAGCAAACTGGATGGTCGAAAAATTCACCTGGTGATCAGTGATGTCAATATGCCCAATATGGATGGTATCAGTTTCGTTAAAGCCATGAAAACCAAGCCCGAATACAAATTCACTCCGGTACTGATGCTGACCACTGAGTCGGAAGAAGGGAAAAAAGCCGAGGGGAAAGCAGCTGGTGCCAAAGCTTGGCTGGTGAAGCCTTTTAAGCCGGATGTTCTCTTATCTGCTGTCAGCAAGCTAGCCTAGGTCACCTGATCATGAACGCACCGGTTAAAGCACTGACTATTTATGAAGTTGCATCTCTGGAAGCAGCTTTTACGGCTCAGATACAAGAGCAAGAATCACTGAAGCTGGATCTTAGCCAACTTGAGGAACTGGATTCAGCAGGTGTGCAGTGGCTTTTAGCTCTTCAGGCCCGCAAGGCGAGGCAAGGTTGTACCTTGTATCTAAGCAATATTTCCGATTTGGCTCTGGAAGCCTTGAAAAGGTTGGGGCTCAGTGCCGTCTTGAATATTGAGACCCAGGGTGAAGGCCATGCTTGATGCTGTACAGGTCTTTCAGGATGAGGCTGCCGAGCATCTGGCCAATCTGGAGGAAGCCCTTCTTTTATTGGAAGAAAACCCCAGAGCAGCCGATCAAATTGCCAGTGCCTTTCGTGCTATGCATACCATCAAAGGCTCTGCCGGAATGGTGGGCTACGATCATTTATCCTATTTCACGCATCACCTGGAAACCTTCTTTGATGAAGTTCGTGCCGACCGGGTTGTGTTGAATGAAGACTTGATTGCCTTGGTACTAGAGTCCAAAGATCATATTGAGTACCTGCTGACAACCAACCCGCCTTCACCGGAAACCAAGTTGGTCAGTGAAGCTCTGATTCAACGTTTGGCTGCTATTGCACCCAGTAGCAAGCAAGAAACACCAGCGGCTCAGAAAAAAACAAAACTTCAGCCTGCAGATGAAAAAAAACTCTACCGCTTGGATATAACACCGGATGCAGACTCTTTTCGCCAGGGTTTTGACCTGCTTCCTGTCATTCGCGAGCTTGAGGATCTGGGCCATTGCGAAGTTTCTACCAGTCTCAACAAAGATTTCGACCCTGATGCCTTTGATCCGGAAACCTGCTCATTGCAAGTCACTGTCTTGCTGACCAGTGAACAGCCTGAAGGTGCTATTCAGGATGTCTTTATGTTTGTTGTTGATGACTGGTCCGTAGAAATTACTGAGCTGGACGAGGAAAAACCTGAAACCGGTAATTTGCCAATACCCGAACAGCAGGAGCCTATTGCCAAGCAGCAACAGGAAAGTCAGGCCAAAAAAACCAGCGAACCGACTCTTAAAGTTCCTCAGGGCAAACTGGATCAGTTAATGGATCAGGTCGGGGAACTCGTTATCCTGCAAGCTTACCTTGATCAGTGGGCACAAAATAACGAAGACGAACAACTACAGTCCATTGCCGAAGAGCTGGATCGCTTGTCGTCCAACCTGCGTGATACCGTCTTTGATATTCGCATGTTACCTATTGGTAGCACCTTTGGTCGTTTTCGCCGTTTGGTTCGGGACTTATCCAAAGACCTGGGTAAACAGGTTCGATTTATCACTGAGGGTGCCGAGACCGAACTCGACAAAGTGGTTCTGGATCGCCTGGGTGATCCCTTGGTTCACCTGCTTAGAAACAGTCTGGATCACGGCATTGAAGATCCACAAACCCGGCTGAATAAGGGGAAGCTGAAAGAAGGCACCTTAAAACTCCTTGCCTCTCACAATCAAGGGCAGATACAAATCAGCATCAGTGATGATGGTGCGGGCCTTAATACTGAGCGCCTGCTTGAAAAAGCCTTGGAAAAGGGCCTGGTTTCTGAAGACCAGGAGCTGGATGACCGGGCCATTCATCAATTGATCTTTGAACCGGGATTCTCAACGGCCAAAGAAGTCACTGATGTTTCCGGGCGCGGCGTCGGCATGGATGTGGTACGCAGCTCTATCGAAGGTCTGCAAGGTCGAATCAGTATTGAAAGCACACCCGACCAGGGAACCCGGCTAAATATTTTTCTTCCGATGACGCTGGCCATCATTGACGGCCTGATGGTCACTGTAGGAGAAGAATATTTTATTGTGCCACTCAGTAGTGTTGAAGAATGCATTGAGACACGGGGAGAAGATCTCAGCAATGACCAGGGTGCCCGCCTGATCAAACATCGCCAACAACTGCTTCCTTGTCTGCGTTTAAGAGAATTCTTTCATCTCCGAGGAACACCTCCAGTTATCGAACAAACCGTCATTCTGCGTTCAGGTGAACACCTGGGTGCAATAACTGTTGATCAGGTCATCGGCCAGTTTCAAACCGTGATCAAAAATCTGGGACAGCTTTACCGAAGAACAACAGGTGTGATGGGAGCGACCGTCATGGGGAATGGTGGTATTGCCATGATTCTCGATGTTGCCGAATTACTGCAAGAAAGTGACCAATAACTGCTTAAATGTCTTAAAGGAATAAAGATTATGATTCGCATTACACTCAAAACCCTGCTTTATGTTGGCTTTGGCCTTCTGATTGCCTTAATGGTGTTCACCAACTACACCAGTTTAAGCTCTCTGGATCGCTCCAATGAACGTCTGGCAGAAATCGTCAACGGCCCGATTGAGCAGCGCTTACTCAGTAACCGCGTCAGGGCAAACTTTATGGATATTGATCGTCTGACCTCCAAGTACATTCTGGCACGTACACAAGCAAACAAAACCCTTTATTCACAGCAAATTCAGCAAGCCATTGCTAATATTGAGACTGCCTTGAGCAACCTTGAACAAGCAGCTGCCCCTGAAACCCAGCGCTTGATCACTTCCTTGAGAGAGCAAGTGGATAATTTCCAACAGGCAGCCCTCAAGATACAGAGCATTGCTAATCTGACCCTTGATGGTGGCGCGACCCTTGAGGAAATACAGCAGCAAAACCGCCAAGCCTATCTGCTCCAGGAGCAGGAAGGTGAAAAAGAACTGCAGGAGGCTGATTTAATTGTACTTCAGCTGATTAGCACCATGGATGAACTGGCTGCAGATTCTATTAGTCGAGGGCAGGAGCGCTATGTGGAAGCACGCAATACCCTGTTAATGACCCTTGCGGTCTCGACCTTGATCACACTTTTGGTGGCCTTCCTGATTATTCGCAGAATTTCTCTGATCAGTATGATTGCAACGCGCATCGGTAACGGCGACCTTAATTATCACTTTGATCCTGCTGCCAGTGATACTGACCTTTATGGCGTACTGCGCAACATGAATGCCCGCATTCGGGAGATCGTGGCAGAAATCAAGGAGTCCTCCGGCAACGTATCTTCCGGCAGTGTGGAGATGAGCAGTACCGGACAGCAAATTGCCCAGGGTGCAACTGAACAGGCCTCCTCCCTTGAAGAAGTATCCTCATCCATGGAGCAAATGACTGCAAACATAGCCCAAACAGCGGACAATGCCCGCCAGACCGAACAGATTGCACAGCAGGCAGCCAGTGAAGCCCAGGAAACAGGTCAGGCCGTTAATGAGGCTGTGACAGCGATGAAGCTAATCGCTGAAAAGATTGGCATCATTGAAGAAATAGCTCGCCAGACCAATCTGTTGGCACTCAATGCAGCCATAGAGGCCGCCCGTGCGGGCGAACATGGTAAAGGCTTCACAGTCGTAGCTGCGGAGGTTCGTAAGCTGGCTGAGCGTAGTCAGAAAGCAGCCAGTGAGATTGTCGACTACTCACGAAATAGCCTGGAGGTTTCTGAGCGTGCCGGTGCAAAATTGGCTGAGCTTTTGCCGAGCATCATGAAAAACTCCAGCCTAGTGCAGGAAATCAGTGCTGCTGCTGTTGAGCAGGATAAAGGTGCTGCTGAAATCAACAAGGCATTGCAGCAGCTGGATCAAGTGGTTCAGCAAAGTGCGGCAGCAGCGGAGGAAATGGCCGCCAGCTCTGAAGAGTTGTCCGCTCAGGCTGAGGCCATGTACGAGACCGTGGGGTTTTTCCGTGTTGATGGCTCTGATCAGAAAGGTAGAGAGAGCAAAGATAAATCCGCAACGGACACAATAAATAGATCCGCCAAATCCGAGCAAAAACCCTCGGCTTCCAATAATAGAAAAGCCAAAACTACCCAACCCCCTGCTATCTCAGATTCCGGTGTCAATATTGCTCTGGATGACGATGACTTTGTACGCTATTAAGGAGGTTGGCTATGACTGGTTCCCATGAATCTAACCCGGAAATGCCGGATCAGCTCCAGGTACTGACTTTCCAACTGGGTAACGAGGGGTTTGGTGTCGAAATCAGTGGTATTCAGGAGGTTCTTGAGTACCGCAAGGCAACACGCGTTCCCAGAACACCTGAATTTATGCTGGGCGTGATCAATCTGCGCGGTAAAGTCATCCCGGTGGTGGATTTGCGGCCTCATTTTGGTCTGCAAGTCAAAGAACCGACAGTGGATACCTGCATTATTATTATTCATGTGATAATTGAAGGCGAAAATACGCCGCTGGGTATCCTGGCTGATCGTGTTCAGCAAGTGGTTGATATCCCGGCAGAGCAGATCAGCCCACCACCGAAGATCGGCAACAAAATCAATGCGGCCTATATCTACGGCATGGCTCGCATTGATGAAGACTTCATTATCCTTTTACGTTTATCACGGGTTTTTTCATCGGATGAGCTGCAAAAGGTCATGGATAAAGCATTGGAACATCAGGACGTTTAAAGATGATGCAACCTGAGCAGGATGGACTGACTGCGGATGATCATAAGCGAGTTGCCGCTTTTATTGAGCGCATTGCCGGTATTCAATTGCCTGAGCATAAGCGCAGTCTGGTGGAAACCCGCTTGCGCCGACGGTTGAGGGCAACAGGCTACCCCAGCATTCGGGCCTATCTCGACTTTGCTTTTTCTAGCGAAGGGGAAGCGGCAGAGCAGCTTTTGATGTTGGATGCCCTGACCACGAACAAAACGGATTTCTTTCGTGAGCCTGCGCACTTTGCATTTCTCATGCAGCACGTTAAAAACCAGCTAGCTCCCTTGAAAAAAACAGGCTGGACTCGACCGCTCAAGGTTTGGTGTTCTGCCGGTTCAAGCGGCGAAGAACCCTACACTCTGGCGATGGTGCTCTGTGAACTGGAACGTCAGCTTCCCGGCTTTCATTTCACCTTGTGGGCGACTGATATCGCCCCCAGCGCCTTAGCCACAGCTAAAACAGCTGTTTATGACCATCAGCGCATTGCCCCGGTCTCTGAAGCCCTCAGAAAGCGCTATTTACTGCGCAGTAAAGACCCTAAAAAGCAATTAATCCGCATGGCACCGGAGCTGCGCAATCGCGTTGAATTCGATCAGTTTAACTTGATTACCGGGCGCTATTCCGACCTACCCACTTTTGATGTGATTTTCTGCCGTAATGTCATGATATATTTCAGCCCGGAGGATCGGGATAAGGTCGTCAGACAACTGGCATCACGCCTGGTCAAAGAGGGACTGCTATTTATTGGCCATTCGGAAAGCCTGGGCTCTTGTCGAGCGTACTTTGAACAGCTGATCCCCACGGTTCACTCCTTGAAATCGAGGCCAGCATTATGATCAAGGTGCTTATCGTTGATGACTCCGCTTTGGTTCGTCAAAGCCTCACCCAGATCCTGTCCAGTGATCCACAAATCGAAGTCGTGGGGACAGCATCTGACCCCTATGCTGCTGTTGAAAAGATGCGGCAACTCAAGCCGGATGTGATCACGCTGGATGTGGAAATGCCACGGATGGATGGGCTTACCTTTCTGCGTAGAATCATGAGCCAGCACCCGATTCCAGTGGTGATCTGTTCGACCTTGACCACTCAGGGCTCTGCAACTCTGGTTGAAGCACTGGAAGCCGGGGCCGTCAGTATCATTACCAAACCCAGTTTGGTGGCTCGCCATTTTTTTGAAGAATCTCGCTTGCAAATACTCGAAGCTGTTAAAGGCGCAGCCCAAGCAAAACTCAAAAAACTGACTGCCACTCCCAGGCTCCAGGCTGTCGCCAAACAAAATGCCGATGCCGTTGTTGCTCCGCTTCGCAAAAGCGCCTTGCAGGAAACCACAGATAAAATCGTGGCCATAGGCGCCTCTACGGGTGGTACGGAGGCTTTGCGTGTGCTTCTTCAATCGATGCCGGTCACCTGCCCACCTTTAGTTGTAGTCCAGCATATGCCGGAAGGCTTTACCCGCTCTTTTTCACAACGTCTTAATGACCTTTGTAAAATTCGGGTTAAAGAAGCTGAAGATAATGACTCTCTTTTACCTGGCCAAGCCTTGATTGCACCTGGGAACAAACACCTGCTCGTCAAACGAAGTGGTGCCCGCTACTACGTTGAAATCAATGACGGCCCACTGGTCAGTCGTCACCGACCTTCAGTTGATGTTCTCTTTCGCTCCACTGCTCAAAATGCCGGTTCTAATGCTATAGGCGTGATTCTGACCGGCATGGGGGACGATGGTGCTACAGGTTTAAAAGAAATGCGGGATGCTGGAGCCAGAACCTTGGGCCAGGACGAACAATCAAGCGTTGTTTATGGTATGCCAAGAGAAGCCTGGCTCATCGGTGGTGTGGAAAAACAGGTAGCACTGGAGTGGATGGCAGCCAGTATTTTGAAAGTGGCTCAGTAATCCACTTCGGGAGAGTAATATAATGGAATCTAATAATCAGAAAATTGTTTTGAAAATTGGTGAGTTGGTTTTCGGGAAAGGTAGCCGACATCTGCAAACACTGTTGGGTTCTTGTGTTGCCATTACCCTTTGGCACCCCCAAAAGCGTCTGGGTGGTATGTGCCATTTTGCCTTACCTGTTCGTGGGAAAGCCTTATCAGAAAAAAAACTCGATCCACGATACGGTGATGATTGTCTCGCACTATTCAGAAAGCTGGCTGAAGAAAAACAGACAGAACTGCATGAATATCAAGCTTGCATCTATGGCGGCGGCAATATGCTGGAAAACAGCAAAGTCCAAAGAATTATGCGGCAGTCGGGTACTGAATCCAACCATGTCGGCGAGCTCAATGCAGCTCAGGCCTTTGCGCTTTTGATGCAGGAAAAAATCAGGATTATTGAGGCGGATGTTGGGGAGCAAGGCTATCGTAAAGTACTGTTTGACCCTATAACCGGCCAGGCAAGCTGTAAGTTTGTTTCTGTCACTGACAAGGTAATCAAAGAACCTGAACCAAAAAAAGTAACTCGTATTCTGGTGGTCGATGACTCTAAAGTGACCCGCAGCCTGCTTTCCAAGAGCCTTGAAGAAGAGGGCTATGAAGTATTTGTTGCCGAAAATGGAGCTGACGGTATACAGGCTTTTAAATTGCACCAGCCGGACTTGGTTATTCTAGATGTAGAGATGCCCATTATGGATGGTTATGAATGCTGCAGCCATTTAAGACAGCTTGCCGCTGAAGTGCCTGTATTGATACTAACAGGAAACGAAGATATTAACTCTATGGCAACAGCTTTTGAATCAGGTGCATCGGATTTTATCAACAAGCCTATCCGCATTCCGGCACTAAAGCAAAGAATGTTTCATGCACTCAGTAAATTTGCTGATTGAAAGATGGTAAATAAGAATGACCAAATTAAATTAGAACTTCAACAAACCCAAGGAATTTGTTGCGTTATAAATTAATCAAGTTTTCGGATGCATCAATTATGTATGGTTATGACGAGCTGTATTGGCAGATACAGCTTTTTATTGACCTATTGAAAAGAAATACTGATCCTGGTTTTCTGGAAGATGATTCTAGCTTGGAAAGCTTGGATTCATCCAGACAGGAACCAGTGAGTGTATTGCTGGCCTGGTCAATAGCTGCGGGCAGTAAGGGTGCGGCTTTTTTTAATGGTATCCCGATAATCCTATTTACTGGAGGTCTAGCAGCTCCCTGAACTCAGCCGCAGGCAGAGGCCGGTAAAAATAAAACCCCTGCACCTTGATATGGCCGAACTGGCTTAACAAGGCCACCTGACGATCAGTTTCCACGCCCTCAACCACCACCTGCAAATCCAGGCTGAGTGCCAGCCCGGCGATAGCTCTCAGCAGCTTCAGGGAACGCTCGTCCCGGTCTATTCTTTGTAAAAAACTGCGGTCTATTTTCAGTTCATTCAGTGGCAGGCTGTCGAGGTAAGACAGGCTGGAATAGCCGGTACCAAAGTCATCCAGGGAAATGCTGAAGCCTTGTCCCTGTAACTGCTCAAGAAGAGCAACGGCAGCCTCGCCGTTACGGATCATGGCTCCTTCGGTGATTTCCAGTTGAATCACACTGGGGTTCAGGCCTTCATGCGCGACTTCTGAGGCCAGCCAGCTTGCAAAGTCTTCCTGATCCAGCTGATGCGCTGAAAGATTCACCGCAATACTGGGAACGTCAACACCTTGTTGTTGCCAGCTTTTGATCTGTTGCAAGGCCTGTTTGATCACCCAGCGATCCAGGCGCACACAGAGATGGGTTTGTTCGGCAACAGGAATAAACTCACCGGGTGAAATCCAGCCCAGACTGGGATGCTGCCAGCGCAACAGAGCCTCGGCACCACAGACCGTTTGACTGACCAGACACATTTTCGGCTGATAATAAAGCTCCAGACCGGTATGCTTGCGGGCAATGATCAGCTCACCCAGGTCGTGCTCTATGATCAGCTGACGTTGCTGTTCACTGTGCTGACCATGATCAAAAAACCGAAACATCTTGCGGCCCTGGCTTTTGGCCTGCATTTGAGCACTTTCCGCCGCCTGGATCAGGTTTTCCTTGTTCATTGCATCCTGGGGGAAAAGCGCAATCCCCAGGCTGGGCCGCATCAACAGGGATTTATCCTGCAGGGTAATGCCCCGGCTCAGATCCTTGATGATTCTTTCTGCCAGGTGAGTCATGTCGGCAACGCTGGCCTGACTGTGGCGTAAAAGAGCAAAGGTGTCGCCCTGCAGGCGCACCAGGGTATCCGAAGCTTCTGCCAGCAGGTGCAGACGCTCAGCCTGGGTGCAGATGACCTCGTCCCCGGCCCGCATACCAAAATGATCATTGATGGGTCGCAAGCGTCCCACATCCAGCACCATCAGCCCCAGAACCTCGCCTTTTTCACGGCAACTGGCCAGCGCCTGATCCAGACGATTCATCAAAAGCTGGCGATTGCCCAGACGGGTCAGGGGGTCATTGAATGCCAGAAATTCAACCTCGGCTTCCCTGGCCCTCAACTCACTCAGGTCATGCGAAATCGCTACATAGTGGCTGACATAACCCTTTTCGTCTTCAAGCGCATTGATGGAAAGCCACTGCAGGTATATCTCACCGGTTTTGCGACGATTCCAGACTTCTCCCGACCAGCTGCCACGGTGATCTATTTCTGCCCGCATGGCAGCATAAAAACTGGGGGGATGGCGCTCTGAGCGCAGCATGGCCGGGGTCTGACCCAGGGCTTCTGATTCGCTGTAACCGGTAATCCGGGTAAAGGCATTATTAACCTTGATGATGCGGCCACGCCGATCTGAAATCATTATTGATTCCAGTGTATTGGCCATGACCCGCTCAATAAGCCTGGGGCAGTTGATTGTTTGCATGAAAATTAAACTCTCTTACTTTTGTTGTACATTTCACCGGGCAATCACCTTGTAAATCGGTCTCAACGCCGGTATCTGGGAAAGCACCAGTTGAATCACGGTCATCAGGGGAAGTGCCAGGAAAAAACCAACCGGCCCCCAGAGCCAGCCCCAGAAAAAGATGGACAGGAAAATGATCACGGGGTTAATGGCCATGCGATAGCCATGCACATAAGGCTCGACCACAGCCCCGACAAAACCGGTCAGCAACATGTAAGACAGGGGTGCAACCAGCATCCAGCCCAGAGCATCAAAGTGACTCACTGAAACCACGGCCAGCAGAACCATGGTGCTCATCACCCCCAGGTAGGGAATGAAGCGGGACAGCCCGGCGATAAAACCCCAGAACACCGGTGTCGGCAGGCCGACAAGCCAGCAGATCACACCCATCACCAAGCCCACGCTGAAATTGGTCAGGGTAAAAACACCCAGAAAACGGGCTACCTGCTGCTGGCTGGCTCTGACAATCTGCAACAGGGTGCGCCGCCTTTCTTTGGAAACCTGGCGAACCCAGTTGAGAATCAGGCGATCACCGCTGACCAGAAAGAAGTAGGTCAGGGCCAGTGCCAGGGCAAGACCGACCAGTGTTTGCTGGGCATTGCTGGCCAGCTGATTACGCCAGGAATCGGTTTGCAAAATGACCGTTTGTGCCTTGTTATCGGAAAGCTCCCCCATGGACTCTTCCAGTTGGCGCGCTGATTCAGTCAACTTGTCCAGCTGGCTTCGAAATTCATTCTCACCCACCAGCAGTCGGGAAATACTTTGCGGGGCTTTTTCAGCCCATTCCAGTGCTGGTGCCGCAATGCTGGTCACCAGGCCGCCCAGTAAAAGCACCAGTACCAGCAGCAGACCCAGGGCACTCACGGGCTTGGGCAGGTGCCATTTCTTGTGCGCTTTAATCACCAGAGGGGACAACAGAAGGCTGACCATGAAGGCCAGGACAATCGGCAGAATGATTTCATGGGCCAGGTAGAGGGTATACAGAATACCCAGCCCCAGAAGCACCTGCAGACTGGTGGAATAGTGTTCACGCATAGTGGCAGCCTTGGTAAAAGTCAGTTACTTCTTATATGCTGAGTTGCTCATCACTTTGATATTACGGTTCTTTCACTATACATGAAGAATTCTTTGCTAAAACAAAAGCAAAGCAACTTTTGGTGTGCTGGTCGGATTTATTGTTATCCTGGCTATCGATATTCTCCTGGATTAGGGGTTGCAACCTCATGAGCAATGAGAAAACGGTTTTGCTTGACCCGCCCTGGCTCCACAATGAGCAGGGAAGCACCCGCCGTGTGGGTGTTGAAATTGAAATGACTGGGCTGACTCTGGAGCAGATCACCCAAATCGTTGCTGAGCAGCTGCAAGGCCGGGTTTCCACCCAGGGACGTTATGAACGTCAAATTGCGGATTCCCAGGGGGAAGACTGGATTGTGGAGCTGGATTTTCATCTGCTCAAGCAGATGGGACGGGAAGAAAGACCCAGCAGCACCCTCGGTGGAGAGCTGGGCAATTCTGCAGAAGAGGCCCTGGCCTGGTTTGCGGAAAGCCTGGTGCCGTTTGAAC